>DDST01000117.1 GCA_002343485.1 Proteobacteria bacterium UBA2383 | reverse complement strand
GTGCTGTACTGCCTGCAAACCCGCAATGGCAAGATGAATGCTCAGGGTATGGTGCGTAGCTCGGTGGAAATGGCCAATGAGGGCTTGATCACTCGCGAAAAGGCGTTGTTGCGAATCGATCCTGAGTCGCTCGAACAAATGATGTTCCCGCAACTCGATCCCAAGCAAAAAGTAGCGCCGGCGGCATTAGGAATGGGCGCATCTCCCGGCGCTTCATCAGGCAAGATAGTGTTCGACGCCGACACTGCGGTAAAACGCGGGCGCGGCGCCAACGAGAAAATTATTCTGGTGCGCGAAGAAACCAAACCGGAAGACATTCATGGCTTCTTCGCCGCCGTAGGCATCTTGACCAGCCGTGGCGGCAAGACCTCCCACGCAGCGGTTGTGGCACGCGGCATGGGCAAGCCTTGCGTGGTCGGCGCGGAAGACATTCTGGTCAATGTTCATCAGCGCCAGGCCATCATCGGCGATAAGGTGCTGCATGAGGGCGACGTGGTCACCATCGACGGCGGCACCGGTCAAGTCTATCTGGGCGCTGTTCCCACCGTCGAGCCGGAGTTCACCCCGGAATTGCGCACCTTGCTGAGCTGGGCCGATGAGATTTCCACCCTCAAGGTGATGGCGAACGCGGACACCCCGGAAGCAGCGCAGCGGGCTTCCAACTACGGGGCAATGGGCATTGGCCTGTGCCGCACCGAGCGGATGTTCAATGCCAAGGAACGGTTGCCGCTCGTACTGGAGATGATCCTGGCCGAGACCACCGAAGATCGTGAAGCGGCTTTGGCCAAACTGCTGCCGATGCAGCGCAGCGATTTCAAGGAAATCTTCCGGGTGATGGCCCCGCGTCCGGTCACGGTTCGCCTGCTGGATCCACCGATTCACGAGTTCCTGCCCTCCGAGCAGACCCTGATCGACGACATCGAGCATCTGCGCCATCTGCGCCAAACCGCCCAAGGGCTGGAGGCGATCAGCCAGATTCTCAGCCAGGTCAACCCGAAGGCCGTCGAGCAGCTCGGTATTCTCAACGACAGTCATCTGGTCGCTGACGTACTGGCCAAAAAAGAAGAAATTCTGCACAAGGCGCGCGCCCTGCACGAAATCAACCCGATGCTCGGTCATCGCGGTGTCCGCCTGGGTCTGACCTATCCCGAGATCTACAAGATGCAGATCCGCGCCATTCTGGAAGCAGCGGCGGAATGTATCCAGGAGAAGGTGAACGTCCATCCCGAAATCATGGTGCCGCAGGTTTGCACTGTGGAAGAGTTGAAGCGGGTAAAGGCGCTGGTCGACGAAGTGCTGCCCCAGGTCGAGGCTAAATACGCGGTCAAGGTGCATTTTGAATTCGGTACCATGATGGAAGTGGTGCGGGCCTGTCTGCGCGCCGGCGAAATCGCCAATGTCGCCGAGTTCTTCTCGTTTGGCACCAATGATCTGACTCAGGCGACGTTCTCGTTCTCGCGCGAGGACGCCGAAAACAAATTCCTGCCCTTCTACAACTCAGCCGGGATTCTCAAGGATAACCCGTTTGAAGCACTGGATACGGCAGGCGTTGGTCAGCTCATGCAGTTTGCAGTCGACAATGGCCGGAAGACCCGCAATGGTCTTAAGGTCGGCATTTGCGGCGAACAGGGCGGTCATCCGGCTTCAATGCGCTTCTGCCACTATGCCAACCTGACCTACGTGTCCTGCTCCGCACCCCGGGTGCCGATTGCCCGGCTGGCGGCGTCGCATGCCAAACTGCTGGAAGGCGAATTTCAGCCATAAGCGGTTGAGAGCGGGTGACGTTGCTTCAGCGAGCAACGCTGCTAGCTTGTGAATATCAGGGGCGGCCGTGGCCGCCCCTGTTTTTTGATAAAGCTTCTGGATCAGAATGGAAGCAAGTGCTCTTTGCAGAGATGACTGGATAACTGAATCTGATTTCGACTAAAACATGCACCCCGATCAACTGAAACGTCTGGCCAGCCAGGTTTTGATGATTGAAGCTCAGGCTGTTGAACAGTTGCAAAGCCGTATTGACGGCCACTTTGTCCATGCTTGCAATCTCATGCTCCATTGCCAGGGCCGGATCGTGGTTCTCGGCATGGGCAAATCCGGGCATATCGGCGGCAAAATCGCTGCGACCTTGGCGAGCACCGGCAGTCCGGCCTTTTTCGTTCATCCCGCCGAAGCCAGCCACGGGGATATGGGTATGATCACTGCTCAGGATGTCGTGCTGGCGCTGTCAAATTCCGGCGAAACCGATGAAATTTTGACTCTACTGCCGTTAATTAAGCGCTTAGGCGTTCCTCTGATTGCTTTGACCGGCAATCCTGCTTCGACGCTGGCTGAAACCGCCGAGGTTCATATCGACGTTAGTGTTCCCCAGGAAGCCTGTCCATTGGGGCTAGCGCCAACCTCAAGCACCACCGCCACACTGGCGATGGGCGACGCCTTAGCTGTGGCATTGCTGGAAGCGCGGGGTTTCACCGCCGAAGATTTTGCCCGCTCTCATCCAGGCGGCCGGCTTGGGCGCCGCCTGCTGCTGCTGACCGATGACGTGATGCATACCGGTGAGCAGATGCCGTGCAGCGCTCCCGGCGATCTGCTGAAAGATGCTCTGTTGGAGATGAGCCGTAAGAGCTTGGGAACCACCGTAGTGGTGGACGGAGAAGACCGGGTATTGGGAGTGTTTACCGACGGCGATTTACGCCGGGCGCTTGACCGGCAAGTGGATGTGCATACCGCCCGGGTTGCTGAAGTTATGACACATCCTTGCAGGACCATCGCGCCGGGTACACTGGCCGCCGAGGCCCTGCGTATGATGCAGGAATACCGGATTAACGCCCTGCCAGTGGTAAACTCTACCGGAAAACTGGCCGGTGTGCTTAACATGCATGATCTGTTGCGCGCTGGTGTACTGTAGTAGCCTCCGACCCCCAGGAAACAGGCGATGCACGATGTATTGAGCAAGGCTGCCCAGATTCAATTGGTTATCTTCGACGTGGACGGAGTACTCACCGATGGCCGTCTTTATCTGGGTAACGACGGTAATGAATTCAAGGCCTTTCATATCCGCGACGGTCACGGCATCAAGATGCTGCTCGATGCCGGGGTGGACATCGCCATCATCTCCGGCCGCCATGCAGCTTCGGTAGAGCGGCGCATAGCTGACCTGGGCATTCGCTATGCTTATCTGGGGGTACAGGATAAGCGGACGGCATTCAACAACCTGCTGGTGCGATTGAGCCTGACTGCCGATCAAGTCGCTTATGTCGGTGATGATTTGATTGATCTGCCCGTCATGACTCAAGCCGGTCTGGCGGTTGCCGTGCAGGATGCAGACCCCTTTGTCAGACAACATGCTCATTGGCAAACTCCCCATCGGGGCGGGTATGGCGCAGCGCGTGATGTCTGTGAGCTGGTGCTGGAAGCACGTGGTCAGTTGGGATCGGCGCGGAGCCGCTACCTTTGACGTTGCCTCCCAGTATCACGGCTCGCGGTATCCTGTATCTGATCGGGTTGACCTTGCTGGCCGGTTTGAGCTATGGCCTGCTGCGCTGGGTGGAATCCGGGTTACGTGAGCCGGAACCCGCTAAAAGCCAAGAACCGGTGATGATCATCGATCGCTTCCGGGCAGTGCGTCTCAGCGCTATCGGTTTACGGGAATATGTCATTGAAGCACCACAACTATCGCATTTTCCTGACAATCTTGGTACTCAGATCGAATGGCCGGTGCTAGACTGGTATCAACTGGATGGCCTGACGCGTGAGTGGCGGTTACAAGCTGAACAGGGTTGGGTCGCCGCTGACCAACAGATCGTGCGCCTGAAGGGGGCAGTGACGATGATCCGGCGTGCCACAAGCGGCAAACCACCGATGACCGTGACCACCCACGACGTGCTGATCCGGCCTCGTGAACGTTACGTTGAAACCGCCGCGCCGGCGCAGGCCATGACCCCTGGTAGCGAATTGCGCGCTATTGGAGTCCGTGCCTGGCTGGATCAGGAACGTTTGGAACTGCTTTCCGAAGTAAGAGGTACTTATGAACCCCCCAAGCCCTAGATTTGGCTGGGCGTTAGCATTAGCGCTGGCGTCATCGTTGGCCATTGCCCTCCCAGAAGACCGCAACCAACCCATTCAACTGGAAGCCAGCCGCGGTCAAATCGACCAGAAGACCGGTGTCAGCATTTACGAGGGCAATGTGGTGATTAGCCAAGGTTCTATGCGGCTGACTGCTGACACCGCCACCATCTATGTCAAGGAGGGCGGTTTCCAGCGCATGGAGGCGGCCGGCAAGCCAGCGACTCTCCGTTACCGGCCGGCAGTGGATAAACCGGAAATTCAGGGAACCAGCCCGCGGGTCGAATACGATGTAGTCAGCGCCAAGGTTGTTATGAGCGGTGGTGCCCGGTTAACCCAGGGCCAAGACGTATTTACCGGTGACCGGGTTGAATACGATCTTAAGGACGATGTAGTGCGCGCTCGCGGTGCCGGTAATCAGGGCCGTATCCAGTTTACTATCCAACCACGCACCCAGAACGGGCCGCCGGCCAGGAAGCCTTAAAGATGGCTCAGTTGGTCGCCCGCGAAATCGTCAAGCACTACCGCAAACGAGTCGTAGTGGATGCGGCTTCGTTGACTGTCGCCAGTGGCGAAGTTATCGGGTTGCTGGGGCCGAATGGCGCAGGTAAAACAACCTGTTTCTACATGATTGTCGGGCTGATTCATTGTGACGAGGGGCGGGTGTTGCTGGATGATCGTGATCTGACGCATCTGCCGATGCACGCTCGTGCCCGGTTAGGCGTGGGCTATCTGCCTCAAGAGCCGTCGGTGTTCCGCCGCATGAGTGTTCTGGATAATGTGTTAGCCATTCTGGAAACCCGTCGTGAACTCTCACGTGCTGAACGCCGCGCGCGGGCTGAGGAATTACTGCATGAACTGCATGTCGGCCATTTGCAGGGCAGTTCGGGTATCAGTCTGTCAGGCGGGGAACGCCGGCGGGTAGAAATCGCTCGGGCATTGGCCGCTAATCCGGCGTTTATTTTGCTTGATGAACCCTTTGCCGGTGTTGATCCTTTGTCGGTTTTGGATATTCAGCGCATTATCAGTCATCTTTCCGATCGTGGAATCGGCGTGTTGATTACTGACCACAATGTCCGGGAGACGCTAGGTATTTGCGATCGTGCGTACATTCTTAGCGAAGGCCGGGTGATCGCCGAAGGCGATTCCACCGCCATTCTGGCTAACCAGCAGGTTCGCCAAGTCTATCTCGGTGAATCCTTTCAGTTGTGAATCAGGATAAAATAGCTCTACGTTCTCTTTTCTTTAACACGGAATGCATAAAACCGGCTAGGATTATAGGTAGCTTTAGTTCAATGGATCGACGCCAGATCGTATCGTTATGAGACAGTCATTGCAGCTTCGCTTGGGTCAACAACTGACTATGACCCCCCAATTGCAGCAGGCTATTCGTCTTCTGCAACTGTCCAGTCTTGACTTGCAGACGGAGATTCAAACTATTCTCGATTCCAACCTGATGTTGGAACGGTCTGACGAGCTACCCGAGCTGCCCGTGCAACCGGAAACTCTGGCAGCTCAGACTGCGGCAGACACCAGCGCCGAAACTGAGATCGGTGCGGCCAGCACCGACAATCTGCCGGAAGAACTGCCGGTCGACAGTGGCTGGGAGGACATCTACGAGTCCTACGACGGTGCTACCAGCTATTCGCGGGGCGAGGATGATGAATGGGATCCCTACGAGCGCTACACAGGCGCGAGTGAGTCTCTGCGCGATTATCTGTACTGGCAAATGCGGCTGACGCCATTTAGTGACCGGGAACTGGAAGTCGCGACTGCAATTATCGATGCGATCAACGAATCCGGTTATTTGGCTGTGCCGCTGGAAGAGATTTGCCAGGGATTGCCGGATGAAGCTGCGGTAACCTCGGTGGAAGCTGAAGCAGTGCTCAAACTGATTCAGCATTTTGATCCCCAAGGAGTCGCTGCCCGCAATCCAGCCGAATGCCTGCTGTTGCAATTGGAAGCATTGCCCGAGGAAACGCTTTGGCTGGCCGAGGCTCGCCAACTGGTCGAGCAGCACTTGGATCTGCTCGCCAATCACGATTTCAATGGATTGATGCGCCGGCTCAAGGTCTCGCGCGAAACGTTGCAAGGGATTATCAGCCTGATCCAGTCGTTGAATCCCTATCCGGGTGCCCGTTTATCGAATGATGAACCACAGTACGTAATACCGGACGTTCTGGTCTATCGGCAGCATGCCGCTTGGCGCGTGGAACTGAATCCCGAGAGCACCCCCAAGCTGCGGATTAATGCCCGCTACGCAGCCATGACGCGGCGTAATGGTCAGAGCAGCGATACTGCTTATCTCAAAAATCACTTGCAGGAGGCGCGCTGGTTTTTAAAAAGTTTGCAAAATCGTAACGAAACCCTGCTTAAGGTCGCGACCTGCATCGTCGGACGCCAGCGGGAATTTCTCGAGCATGGCGATGAGTACATGAAGCCGCTGATTCTACGCGATATTGCTGAAACTCTGGGGATGCACGAATCAACTATTTCGCGCGTTACTACTCAGAAGTATATGCACACGCCGCGCGGCATTTATGAGTTAAAATACTTTTTTTCCAGCCACGTCGGCACCAGTGACGGTGGCGAATGCTCTTCCACCGCCATCCGCGCCATGATCCGCAAACTGATTCAGGCGGAAAACCCCGGTAAGCCGCTCAGTGACGAAAAAATCGCTAAATTGCTCGGCACCGAGGGGATTCAAGTGGCCCGGCGGACGGTGGCAAAATACCGGGAGGCGATGTCCATTCCGTCGTCTTCAGATCGTAAACGCCTCGTCTAAATGGCTGGAGTTTCCCGCCCCGGCCTTCCAATCAAAGCCAGACCCAGACCTGCGAGTCAGGAGCCCATACCATGCAAATTAAACTGAGCGGACACCACATCGAAATCACCCCGGCGCTGCACGACTATGTGCATGGCAAGCTGGAACGCATTGAGCGGCATTTCGACAGTGTCACCAGTATTCAGGTGATTCTCAGCGTTGAGAAGTTGCGCCAGAAAGCCGAGGCAACTATCCATGTGACCGGAAACGAAATTTTTGCCGATGCTGTCGATGAAGATCTGTACGCTGCAATTGACGCTCTAAGCGATAAAATCGATCGCCAAATTAAAAAGCACAAGGAAAAATTGACAGAGAAACACCGCAGCGAAAAGGCACGCGATTATTCCCAGCCCTGATAGATGGGTGTGAATGCGATTATTTCGATGAAAGCGGTTTCTTTATTCGCTCGATGGTTAGCAAAGGCGCTGCTGGCTCAACCAGTAGTTTGTTTGCGCTGTGCGGGTGAATCGATGCCTTTTCTCCAGTTTGCCCAGTGGAGGGAGCCATGAGTTTGGATATAACCGACCTGATTAGCCGCGAGCGAATTGTGTGTGATAGTGAAGTGACCAGCAAGAAGCGGGTTATTGAGGTTTTGAGTGAGCTGCTGGCGACTGGAGAGGCTAATCTGACCGCTCGACCGATCTTTGATAGCCTGATTGGCCGTGAGCGGCTGGGGAGCACTGGCTTGGGTCAAGGAGTTGCCTTGCCTCATGGTCGATTTGGCTTGATTCAGCAGGCGATTGGCGCCGTAGTCAAGCTTCGTAAAAAAGTGGATTTTGATGCCATCGACCAGCAACCTGTGGATTTGGTGTTTGGCTTGCTAGTCCCGGATCACTATACCGATGAACATCTCAAAATTCTCGCTTATCTGGCAGAGATGTTCAGTGACCGGGAGTTTTGCCAGCGGTTGCGGGAAAGCGATTCCAACCAGCATTTGTATGAGCGACTCAGGGATTGGAAGCCGCCAATGCCGCCATGAACCGTTCAGCAACGGCACAAACCATTTTCCAAGGATTGGGCGCGCTGCTGAATGTGCATTGGATCGGCGGCAAAGCTGGCGCGGAGCGTATTCTGTGGCCGCCGGTTGAGGCCGGTATACCATTTTATGGACTGATGAACTGGATCCATCCTCCCCGGTTGCAAATTTTCGGTGTTGAAGAAAGCGCTTTCCTGAATTCGCTTGAACCGATGGTTCAGGAGGTGCTGGTCAATCAATTATTAGGGCCGACAACTGGGGTGGTTCTGGTTTGTGATAATTTGGCTGATCAAGCTGCAATATTAAAGGTTGGCGCTGACGCCAGCGGGACACCACTCTGGTTAACCGCTTCCTCGTCAGTTGTGGCTCTGGAACAGCTTTACCATTACCGGCACAGCCTTGAAGCATCTACCGTGATTCATGGTGAATTGTTGGAGGTGTTCGGGATGGGGGTCTTGATCACCGGGGGCAGCGGTATTGGCAAGAGTGAGCTGGCACTGGATCTGATCAGCCGTGGCCATCGTCTGATCGCTGACGATACACCAAATCTGATCCGGGTTGCGCCGGATGTGCTGGAAGGCACCTGTCCGCCAACAATTTCTGACTTGCTAGAAGTACGCGGACTGGGCATTCTCAATATCCGCCGCATGTTCGGGGACAGCGCCATCAAGCGTAACAAGCGAGTACGATTGATGATCAACTTGGTTAAACAGGAAGAAGAGTCGGTGCCGTCGGATGAATCCCGGTTGCGAGGATTGCGTGATGTTCAAGTTATTCTAGGTGTGGGCATTCCGGCCATCACCTTGCCGATTGCACCGGGCCGCAATTTGGCGGTGCTGCTGGAATGCGCGGTGCGCGACCATATTCTCCGTTTGAATGGCTATCAGGCGGATGAGGATCTGATGGCACGAATGGCTCGAGCCATGGCCGAGGCCGTACCTAACATGGCGGAGACTGGGCCATGCGCATAATCATTGTGAGCGGTCTATCTGGGTCAGGAAAGACGATTGCACTGCAGACCCTTGAAGATCTGGACTGCTACTGCGTCGATAATCTTCCATTCAAATTGATTCGGCCATTGGCACAGGAGATTCTCGCTGCCAGCGCGACGTTGCCGCCGACGGTGGCGGTGGGTGTCGACGCTCGCAACTTCTTTGACGAACTAAGCCGGTTTCCAGCCATACTTGCTGAGCTGCGTGCTAGCGATTTCAGCGTTGACGTACTGTTTTTACAGGCCGAAGAAGAGGTGTTACTGAAGCGCTATAGCGAAACTCGCCGCCGCCATCCACTGGATCTAGGCAGCGTCCCGTTACGAGAGGTCATTCGTCACGAACGGCAGCTATTAGGCCCTGTGGTAGCCTGCGCTGATTTGATCATTGATACCAGCGATACCAATCTCTACCAGTTGCGCGAATTGATCCATAGCCGGGTGCATGACACGCCAGGGGAGGCGATGTCGTTGCTGTTTGAATCTTTCGGCTTCAAGAATGGAGTGCCATCGGATGCGGATTTCGTCTTTGATGTCCGCTGCTTACCCAATCCGCATTGGAAGCCCCAGTTGCGTCCCTTGACTGGACGGGATCAACCGGTGATTGATTTTCTTGGCAGCCAGCCCGAGGTGACTGTCATGATTGACGATCTATGCCGGTTTCTCGCTGGATGGCTACCTCGTTTCGAGGAGAGCAACCGGAGTTACCTGACGGTCGCTATTGGTTGTACAGGCGGCCAGCACCGTTCGGTTTTTATCGCTGAAACATTAGGGTGCCACTTCAGCACGGTCCGGCGCCATGTCATGGTCCGTCATCGAGAACTTAAATGATTATAGGTAGGCAGTAGTGCTGAAACGGGAAGTCGTCATCATTAATAAACTGGGGCTGCATGCCCGCGCTGCCGCCAAGTTTGTGACTTTGGCATCTCGCTTTGATGCTGAAATCCGTCTACTCCGCAACGAGCGTGAGGTGAATGGGAAAAGCATCATGGGGGTCATGATGTTGGCAGCAGCCTGTGGTACCCGCTTGGAGTTATGTGCTGGCGGTCCTGAAGCCGAGCAGGCGCTCGATCATCTAGAAGGATTGATCTTGCGTCGTTTTGACGAGGACGAGTGAGGGTTGCCCTATGCCGTTTTCGCTGCATGGCATCGGGGTTTCGCGGGGGTACGCGATTGGCAGAACCTATCTGCTGCAGCGTAACCAGCCGGAAATTTCCGAATACACGATTCCCGACAATATTGTCGAGGACGAAGTCCAGCGTTTTCTGAATAGTCTGGACATTGCCCGGCGGCAGCTACAGGATATTCGGGTGCGGGTTCCGCCGACAGCGCCGGGTGATGCCGCAGCTTTTATTGACGCCCATCTTCTGATGTTGCAGGACGTGACTTTTACCGAAGCGCCGATTCATTTGATTCGTGAACGTCGTTGCAATGCTGAATGGGCGCTCAAAATCCAGCGGGATTTGCTGATCGAAATCTTTGAACAAATGGATGATCCTTACCTGCGCACCCGTAAGGATGATATCGATCACGTCGTGCGGCGGATACAGCGCATCCTAGCCACCGAGGATCCGGTTTATCTGAGCGATCCTGATTATGCCGACTTGGCGTCGAGCCGGTTAGAGGGGCGGGTTATTGTTGCTGACGACATGACCCCGGCTGATACCATCCTGATGCAGCATCAGGGAGTGCAGGCCTTCGTCACCGAGTATGGTGGCCCGCTGTCCCACACTGCTATTCTGGCCCGCAGCTTGGGTATTCCTGCCGTTGTAGGGGTGCGTAATGCCCGTAGTTATTTAGGGCATGACGAACCGGTAATCGTGGACGGTCGCCAGGGGGTGATCCTGGTCGGATTGGATGAGCGGATTTTACGTTACTATCGCCACAAACAACGGGAAGAGCGCCAGCAGCAGCGTGAATTGAATAAGTTGAAGGGTAAGCCCGCGATTACCCGTGACGAAGTGACAATTAGTTTGTATGCGAATATTGAATTACCTGAGGATGCGGCATCAGTACGGGATGTGATGGCTGATGGTGTCGGTCTGTACCGGACGGAATTTTTGTTTATGAATCGGGCAGATGTGCCCGACGAAGAAGAACATCTAGCATCTTATCTGCATGTAATTAAGACCTTGGAAGGCAGCCCGATTACCATACGCACGGCTGATCTGGGTGCCGATAAGCAGGTGGACGGCGGGCGTGGCGGGCCAGTTACTACAAATCCAGCGCTAGGGTTGCGGGCTATCCGCATGTGTTTGAAGGATCTAGAGATGTTCCGCCCGCAGTTGCGCGCCATCCTGCGTGCATCCGCCCATGGGCCGGTGCGGATGATGATTCCGATGCTTTCTAATATTCACGAGGTTTTTCAAGTACTGCGGCTGGTCGCTGAGACCAAGCAAGAATTGCTGGACCGTGGCCTGGCTTTCGACGAACATATGCCAATCGGCGGGATGATCGAAGTGCCAGCGGCGGCGGTATGCGCCGCCCAGTTCGCGCGTTATATGAATTTTCTGTCGATCGGCACCAATGATCTTATTCAGTACACATTGGCAATTGACCGGGTGGACGACGAAGTTAACTATCTCTTTGATCCCCTGCATCCAGCGGTTTTAACCCTGATTCACCACACCATTCGTTCTGGTCAGAAGGCAGGTATTCCGGTCAGTCTGTGCGGGGAGATGGCTGGCGATTCCCGCTATACTCGATTGTTGCTGGGGCTTGGTCTAACTGAATTTAGTATGCATCCCACCGGTTTGCTGGAGATCAAGAAAGTCATTCAGGATAGCCATACCGGTGAATTGAAAGAAATTGTGCGTCGTTTGCTCCGGACAACGGATGCCGGGAAATATGTTGAGATATTGAAGAGCATTGCACAGAACTAGGCTGACGCAAGCGTTGACAGGGCAGCGCCACGCCGTTACTGCTACCCAACGATGTACTATGCCGGATTGGGAAGAATGGAAGTCAGAATGACAGAGGCAAGTCTGATATTTCTATAATCCATCCAGGATTTCTAATCCAACAAAAGAGGGTTATTGCTATGACCAATAAGAAAATCATCGCTGTAGCGGGCGCGACTGGCGCGCAGGGCGGTGGTCTGGTCCGTGCTATTCAAAACGACCCAGGCGGCGAATTTACCGCCCGTGCACTGACGCGAGATGTTCATTCTACTAAAGCGAAGGAATTAGCGGCCCTGGGGGCTGAGGTTGTCGCGGCTGATGTCGATGACATGGAGAGCTTAAAGCAAGCGTTCACGGGTGCTTACGGGGCTTACTGCGTGACGTTTTTCTGGGCGCATTTTTCACCGAGGAAGGAGCAGGCCGAGGCCATGTCCATGGCTCAGGCAGCGAAGCATGCCGGTCTCCAGCACATCATTTGGTCCACTCTGGAAGACACCCGCCAATGGGTGCCGCTGAGCGATGACCGCATGCCGACCCTGATGGGCCGGTATAAGGTGCCGCATTTCGACGCCAAGGGAGAAGCCAACCAATTCTTTACCGGTCTCGGTTTGCCAGTCACCTTCTTGCTAACTTCATTTTATTGGGACAATTTTATCTATTTCGGCATGGGTCCGAAACAAGGCCCGGACGGCCACCTTGCCATCACCCTGCCAATGGGAGATAAGAAGCTGCCCGGAATTGCCGCTGAGGACATTGGCCGGTGCGCCTACGGCATATTCAAGAAAGGCCCGGAATTCATTGGTAAGAGTGCCGGTGTGGCCGGTGAACATCTAACCGGTGCACAGATGGCTGCCGCCTTCGGCAAGGCCCTGAATCGGGATGTGCGCTACAACGCTGTGCCGCCTGAAGTCTATCGCGGTTCCGGTTTTCCAGGTGCGGAGGATTTGGGCAACATGTTCCAGTTTAAACACGATTTTGAGGAATATTACTGCGGAGCACGTGATCCGGCAGTGGCTCGATCGCTAAATCCAGCTTTGCAAAGCTTTGCGCAATGGCTTGCTCAGAATAAGGACCGCATTCCGCTTGAGTAATCCCCCGTTCGATCAAGTCAGGCTCTCGGATGGAACCGGGATCATCACCCGGCATACTGATTTTCTATCCCGCTATATCACGCCGCGGCATGTCGATGTATGGTGTCCACCAGAAGATAGAGCGGGCTTGGCAACCCATTACCCCGTTATCTACATGCAAGATGGCCAAAATCTGTTCGATCCTGCCTTGTCTTTCATCGGTGTCGATTGGGGTATGGATGAAGCGATGATGCGTCTGATTCACGAAGGCCGTCATTCGGGCGCGATCATCGTGGGGATTTGGAACAGTCCATTACGTTTGCAGGAGTACATGCCGCAGAAACCGCTGAGCATGCGTCCGGGGCAACCTATTCTGAACCGGTTCATCGATCAGACGGGGGGAAAGCCACAATCGGATGGGTATTTGCGGTTTCTGGTTGAGGAACTCAAGCCGTTTATCGACGCCCACTATCCGGCCTTGCCGGACCCTGCACATACCCTGATCATGGGGTCCAGCATGGGCGGGCTGATTTCTCTGTATGCGTTGATCGAATATCCCGATGTTTTCGGTGCCGCCGGTTGCCTGTCCACCCATTGGCCGATTGGGGAAGAAGCGCTGGTGGATGCGTTGGGAGCAGCTTTACCACCGCCAGGTCGGCATCGATTGTATTTCGACTACGGCACCGAGACCCTGGATGCGGACTATGAACCCTGGCAGCGGCGAATGGATGCGTGGCTGCGAGCGGCGGGCTACCAGGAAGGTCAGGATTGGCTGACCCGGAAATTCGAAGGAGCCGAACATTCCGAGCGGGCCTGGCGGGAACGGGTTCATCTGCCGCTGGCGTTTTTGCTGGATTGAGATTCAGCCATCGCGATTACCATAAATCCGTGCGATGGCCAGCGTAGCGTCGGCATTCTTCTGCTTAGGAATCAGCAGTTCCGCCCGGTAGTCGTGGTTGACCAGCCGCTCGGCATGAGCCAGCGCTGCCGCTTCCGCCACGCCATAACAACCTGTTTCCCGGAATACGATCTCGGATTTGCGGCTGAGCCGGTCAGCATACTCATTCAGCACAATCGCCGGATAGAAGCTGATCGGCACGCCGAGCGTTGCTGCTAGCTCATGCAATCCCGGTTCGTCCCGTTTCAGTTCAATGCTCGCCAGCGCATGCACATCGCTGCGTTGCAGGCCGTGATGGGTCAAGATCTGATCAAGCAGGGCCAGCAGTGGCTCCAGTGGACAGCCGCGATTGCAGCCCAGACCGGCGATCAGCAGGGGTTGCGTATAGCGTTGCGCGCCGGTGATCACTGCTTGCGCGCCCAGGAATGCGCTGACTTGCCGCGCCCATTCGTTGGCGCCGCCTTCATGACCGGACAGAATGGGCACAACGAACCGCCCGTGTTCGTCCAGCACCAGCACCGCCGGGTCTTGATATTTGTCGCGCAGTACCGGTCCCAGGGTGCGAACTGCAATGCCGGCCGCGCACAGCAGGATCAATCGATGGCCGGCCTGAAACCGTTCGCGGACTGCATCTTGAAAAGGTTGCGGCCGGTACAAATGCTCGGCGCCCGGCATCAACGTCAGCAGTCGCTTGGCGAGTGCTTGGCCAGGATCGGTCAGGCTGATGAGGGTGATGGGTTGCATACCGTTTACCCCTCCTTTTGCCGATTCTCCGCCCGCACAATCAAAAACAACGCGAAATAGGGTCCTGGCGTGGCGGGAATATCCTCGAAGCGTTTAACAATGCGTTCGGCTGGGCGGCTGGCTTGTTCGATGTACAACACATCCTCGGTGCGACCGGTTTCCCGCAGCAATTCCAATAACCGGGGTCGATGCCGGCCCGGCTTGAGAATGGCGACACTGTCACTGCTGAGCAAAGCCTGTCGCAACGCTTCATCGCCGGCGGTGGCGGGAATGACCGTTAGCCGTTGTTCGCCGGTGATCAACGGAATTGCGGCGGCAGCTCCAGCGGCACTGACCGAGTTGATACCGGGAATCACCACACAGGGAAACCGGCCGCCCAGCCGCTGCAACAGATAACTGAAGCTGCCGTAGAACAGCGGATCGCCTTCGCAGAGAATCGCCACATCTTTCCCACCGGTCAATTCCTCGGCGATGACGATGGCGGCTTCGTCGTAACCCTGATTCACGGGACCGCGATCCAGCATACAGGGCATGGTAATGGGAATTTCCCGCTTGCCTGTTAGCCACTCCGCCGCAATATCACGAGCCTGGGCGCTGCCTTGCGGCGTAGCGGGGTAGGCGACGACCGGTACCGATTGGAGAATCCGCACGGCTTTGAGGGTCAGTAATTCCGGGTCGCCGGGACCCACGCCAACGCCGTACAAAGTGCCTGTCATCACGGTTTCTCCATTTTCATCAATAACACTGGCAGATATGGCCGCATCACCCGCTGCCCGGCCAGCCGCTCGCTACGGGCGATGCTCAACTCAGTCCAATAGGCTTCCCGGTCACCGGCAAAACCATGTAAATCCACGCGGCTGTCTTCAGTCACTGCGCTGGCGGCCAGCCGCCCGCCGGGCAACAACCGCGCCCAAACTGCCTCCAGCATCTCGCGCAGACTGCCGCTGCTGCCGCCGATGAACACGGCATGCGGGTCGGGCAACGCTGCCAGTGCTTCCGGGGCGTGGCCTGGGACGATATGCAGGTTATTCACCACCCCGAATCGTTCGCGGTTGATGCCAAGATGTTCGAGCCGTTCCGGGTGACGCTCGATGGCATATACCTCGCCGTGTGGATTCCATCGCGCCCATTCGACTGACACGCCCCCGCAACCGGCGCCCACGTCCCAACCGGTTTCGCCAGCATGCGGGGCGAGAAGCGCGAGGATAGTCAACCGCACCTCGCGCTTGCTGAGCAAGCCCTTGCCCGGCTCCGCGCCCGTGCTGAAGTGTTCGTCGGGAATGCCGGGAAATTCCGGCAATACCTTGCCCGGCCCACGGGTTTCCAGAATGACGACGTTCAGGGGAGAGAACTCAATCTCAGCACCTGCCAAATCAGCAGCGGGAAAATAGCGGAATCGCTCATCCGCTGCGCCGAGATTTTCCGCCACCCAAACCGCGGATTCACGAAAGCCGGCTTCTACCAGCAACCGGCTGATTGCTATTGGCGAATTCTCCCGGTCAGTCAGCAGGGCGTACAGCCGGTGGTTTTGCAACACCGCGCGCAAACTGGCGAGCGGCCGTCCGTGCAGACTCACCATTTGCGCTTGTTGCCAGGGCCGGCCCAAACGGGCAAATGCCGCTTGCACACTGGATACGTTCGGATGAAAGCGCAGATGTTCTGGCAAAAAGGAGCGGAGCAGAGTAGTGCTGATACCGTAAAATAGCGGATCACCGGAAGCCAGCAATGTGATGCGCTGGCCGGCGTGGCTGTGCAGCAAATCCCGAAGACCGCTCATTGGACTGGGGTAGGGGATTTTCTCGGCAGCCAATTCCGGGAAGGCGGCTAAGTGCGCCGCCGCGCCGATGATCAGCTCCGCCTGTTCCAGCGCCGCCCGCGCCGCCCGGCTTAGCATCCCAGCGTCCATCCCCATGCCAATCACCTGCACCGGCGGGCCGGTCCAGCCGGATAGAGTGGTCATCAAAAGCGAATCTCGCGGGCCATACGCGCCAAAGCGTTCAGCGTCGCAGCGGCGAGGCTGCTACCGCCACGCCGGCCCAGCAGGGTGATGCAGGGTGTCTGATACTCGCCCGGGGCAACATCCCACAGTGCTTGCTTGGATTCAGCGGCGTTGATGAAACCTACAGGCATCCCAATGATCAGCGCTGGACGGGGTCCCCCTTCATCTAGCAGGTCGAGCAGGCGGAACAAAGCAGTCGGGGCGTTACCGATGACGGCGATGGAGCCAGCCAAGTACAACGGCCATTCGGTCATCGCCACCATGGTGCGGGTTTCACCGGTTTGGCGGGCACGCTCGGCCACTGTGGGCGAATTCAGAAAACAATGCACAGGGCCTTGCAAATAGCGCTTGCTGATACCTTGGCTGACCATCTCGATATCGCACAGGACATTAGCGCTTTGTTGCAAGGCTGCCAGCCCAGCTGCAACTGCGCCGGGGCTGAAGTGGAGATCGTGGACGATGCCTGGATCGCCCGAGGTATGAACCAGACGCATGGCAACTTGTTGCTGGTCAGGGTCGAAGCGGGACAAATCGGTGAGCTGGCGAATCTGCACGAATGATTGGCGTTCGATTTCGTCGGGATCGCGAAGATAATCAAAGCGGGGCATGGTGGCTCCAGATTTCTAATCTCGTCCAATGGGAAAGAGGTTAGGGTGAGGAAATATTTCGCTTCTCTCCCGCAAGCAGAAGAGAGGCCGGGAGGTGAGGGCGAATCTAGTGATCGTGATGGTGATGGTGATGGCCGTGATCGTGATGGTCATGATGATGCCCGGTCTGCGGCGCACCCTGCCAGTCTTCACGGCCAATGATGGGACCACGATAAGGGCAAAACTGGCAGTTCATGTGCGCCGCGCCCTGTTCGGCTTCTTTCAGCCGCTCCAAGAAGGTTGCAACCACCCGTGGATGGGCATTGAGATAGGGTGCGACGAATGCTTGCACATCGGGATGGTGCTCCTGATAAGCAGCGACCGTGGCCTGCACTTGTTCGACCAATCGACCAGTGAATAGTAAGTATGGAAAGACAATGACCCGCTTGAAGCCAAGCCGGTACGTTCGCTCCAGCGCGTCGGCCATCAACGGTGCAGCAACGGCGGTATAGGCGGTTTCCGCCCAGCCAAAACCCATCCCTTCCCACAGTATTCGGGTGATCTTGCTGATGTTGGAATTGGCGTCGGGATCGGAACTGCCGCGCCCAATGACCATCAGCAACGTCTCCCGCCGGTCATGATCCGGCCCAAAATCGGCCTCGATGCTCTCGATCCGTTCACGGGCGACTTGCAACAGGTTCGGATGAACACCCAAATCTGCGCCGAAGGTGATGGTCATCTCTGGATGATCCGCTTGAAAAGCATTGAGCATCGCCGGGATGTCGTTCTTGATATGGCCAGCCGCCATCAAGAATGCTGGCAAGGCGATGATACGCTGGAAACCTTGCTGCCGCAGTGTTTCCAGCGCCTCTGGCACACTGGGTTCAACCAGCTCTAAAAATCCTGCTAGGCAAACACGGTCAGGCAGAGCCTGCTGCAATTGATTAGCCAGATTGTGAAATTCGGCAACACCGGCAGCAAGCCGGGTGCCGTGGCCGATCAGCAAAACGGCGGATGAAGAGGGTTGATTCATAGGCAGTGTCGTCTTCAAGTTCGAAAGCAGGATTATTAGAATTATAGGAGGTTTAAACCGGGCCTGTCATGATTGAGTCTTTTACCCAGTCAACCAATCAACCGGTCTACTGGGATCAAACAGGATAGGGTGAGCTGTCAGGATGAGTTGGAGCATTTTGGTCCTTTTGCTGAAGGAGCCGCCATGCAACTCCGCGAGAGCAACATTCAAAAGTTGAAGCAGGGTGTTTACGATGTCTTGATCGTCGGTGGCGGCATCAACGGCGCAGTTTCCGCCGCTGCCCTGTCTGGTAAGGGTGCGCAGGTGGCATTGATTGATCAGCGTGATTTCGCGGGTTTCACCAGCCAGCAATCATCGAATCTAGTTTGGGGCGGTATCAAGTATCTAGAAAATCAGGATTATGCGTTGGTTCGCAAGCTGTGTCTGAGCCGCAATCACCTCATGCGCAATTACCCGTCGCGCGTCAGAGAAATCCGTTTTTTCACCACCATTGACCACGGGTTCCGCTTTCATCCACTGTTTCTGTGGGTAGGAACCTGGATGTATTGGCTGCTCGGGAATGGCTTTACCCAAGCCCCGCGCCTGCTGTCTAAACGCACTATTCAACGCGAGGAATCGGTAGTTAACACCCGGAATGCTGCTGGTGGTTTTGAGTATTCCGATGCTTACTTGCCCGATAGTGACGCTCGTTTCGTATTTCAGTTCGTGCGCTTGTCGATGGATCGCGGCTGCATCGCCGCTAACTATGTGGAATCACTTGGCGCACGCCGTGAAGGTGATTTCTGGATCACCCAGGCGCGGGATGTCATCGAGAGCCGGAAGATAGAAATCCGTTCTAAGGTATTGATCAACGCGGCCGGTCCGTTCGTGGACTATCACAACACGCTGACCGGCGAACGGACCAAATATCACCATGTGTTTTCCAAAGGCATCCATCTGATTGTTCCCCGGATCACCCGCCATCAACGAATTCTGGCTTTCTTCGCTGACGATGGACGGCTGTTCTTCGTTATACCGATGGGCATGCGCAGCTGCATCGGCACCACTGATATCCAGGTGGAATCGCCTTTCACCGGAGTCACCGATGAAGATCGCCAGTTTATGCTCGACACCATCAACAAGCACCTGAATCGTGATCGGCCACTGACTCGCGCCGATATCATTGCTGAGCGTTGCGGGGTGCGGCCACTGGTCGTGAAAACCTGGAGTCACGGTAACATTGAGGATTGGTTCCGATTGTCGCGTAAACATGAAATCGACGTTGATCGAGCCAAGGCGCATCTCAGCATCTTCGGCGGTAAGCTGACAAACTGCATCAGTGTCGGCGATGAAATTTCGGACATTGTTGCTCAGCTTGGCGTCGCCTTGCCGCATCGGGATTGTCCATGGTATGGCGAACCGCATCTCTCAGTGCGTAAGGAATATCTGCACCAAGCCCGATTGATGAATCTCGATAGTTACACCGTGCCAGAATCTATTGAGCGCCTCAGCAGCCGGTTGTGGCGGCGCTACGATCAACAGGCATTTGAACTGCTGACCGAAATTCGCGAGGACCCGCATCAGGCGGAAGTGTTAATCAAGGGGACCGGTTATCTTCGTTGCGAAATCCAACTGGCCAAGCATCGGGAAATGATCGTCAAGCTGGAAGATTTCCTGCGCCGGCGCTCCAAGATTGCCTTGGTAATGCGCCGCGAGGATATCCGCAACGCCGAAGGTTTGATGGAAGCGTGCGAAATCCTGTTCGGCGATCAAGCCCGGCAAAAATTCGATGAGTACTTTCAGGAACAACCGGCTGAGTTCATGTGACGACGGCTTCACCTGAGCTTATACCGTTTCTGAATAGAATTGAGCTTTTAGTAGGTTGGGCTGAACACCGTGAAGCCCAACATCCTGGCGCATTGTTGGGCAGCGTGACATAACCCGCCGGAACTGAACCGAGGTAGCTCGAAGGCGGGTTATGGCTAACGCCTAACCCGCCTTCGGTTCTACAATTTATCCAATTAGCCTAAGACACTACCCTGCAACACTCACTTTAGAGGCCACTTTTTTCAGGAGTGCCACGATGTGCTCGGACATCCGATCAACCTGGGCCAGCTCCGCCTCAGCCTGATTGGTCTTCCCTTCTTTTTTCAAAGAAACCAGCGTCTTGATCCGAGTGTGGAATTGGGCATGTTCTTTTTCCATCGCCTGCATTTCATTGAGGTGTCCATATTTTTCCATACCACCCGAATAAATCCATTTCCCCAGATCGCATTCCCGATGCGAAGTCAGTTGCGCTTCGGTCAATGTCTCCTTGCCATTCAGAAAGCGCCGCAGCCGTGTCTTCCAGGCCAGGTGTTTATTCGCCGCCGAGGTAAAATCGATGGTGGTTGACGTACTCTGTTCCAGCTTGAAGAAGCGCGTCATCATCTCCTGCAGTTTACGGGATTGGTCACCCATGGACTGGCTGGTAGTGGTGGTCTGTTCGACCAGTGCCGCGTTCTGCTGCGTGGCCTGGTCCATTTGCAGAATGGCTTGGTTGATCTGTTCGATGCCGCTGGCCTGCTCGCGGGTAGCGGCTGCCATCTCGGCGACGATGTCGCTGACTTTCTTGATGGCGGTGACGATCGCTTTCAGGGTCTGGCCGGATTGCTCAACCAACTGGCTGCCGTCCTTGACCTTGCTGACGCTGTCGGTGATCAGCGCCTTGATCTCCTTGGCGGCATCGGCGCTGCGCTGGGCCAGCTTGCGTACCTCGCCGGCGACCACGGCGAAGCCGCGCCCTTGTTCGCCGGCCCGTGCTGCTTCCACCGCCGCATTCAAAGCCAGCAGGTTGGTCTGGAAGGCGATTTCGTCGATCACGCCGATGATGTCGCCAATCTTGCGGCTGCTCTGATGAATGGCGCTCATGGCGGCGACCGCCTGGTCGACCACCTGGCCGCCTTGTTCGGCCTGCGACCGGGCGGCGCTGGCCAGTTGATCGGCTTGCCCTGCGTTGTCGGCACTTTGCTTGACCGTGCTGGTCAGCTCTTCCATCGAGGTGGCGGTTTCTTCCAGCGCGGCGGCTTGCTCCTCGGTGCGCTGTGCCAGGTCGGCGTTGCTTTGAGCGATTTGGGTAGCAGTGGAACTCACCTGCAAGGTGGATTCGGTGACTTGGGTCACCATTTTTCTCAGCTGCGTCGCCATGTCGCGCATGGTGGCATAAATCCCCGTCTCCTTACCGGTATTGGTAAAATGCACCGTCAAGTCACCTGCGGCAATCTGGCCAGTAAGCGCCGCTATCTCCGCTGGCTCGCCGCCGATGGGGCGCATGAGACTTCTGATGATCAGGTAAGTAATGCCGCTCAGGAGTACAACAATACCCAACACAACTCCTGAAATATCGAGAAGTAACTGGTCAATAATTGAGAAAAAATCACTTTTTTTAATACCTGTATAGGCGATACCGATCACCTCCCCAGCGGCATTTTTAATCGGGTCATAGGCCGTTAAATAGGTCTCACCAAGGATATCCGCTACCCCTCGATAGGGTTGCCCCTTACCCAGCACGGTATCCATGACTGGACCGGGATCCAGTTTCGTTCCAACAGCGCGTGAACCGTCTGCTTTCAGGACATTGGTCGAGACACGGGTATCACCCATGAAGATCGTTGCGGTAATGCCCAATAAGTTATTGATTTCATCAACGACATCAAAATTGTCGTTGACGGCGTGATCTCCAAAAAATAATTTCCCGTCGGTAATTCGAAAATCGGTCCCTTTCTGTTTGATGACTGACCAAGCGACCCGCATATTAATATCTTGTCTAGCAATCGCTTGGCTTTCAATGTGTCGGTACAATAACAAATAAACAACAAGACTCACTGACCCTGCGAGCAGTATTAAGCTCACTATATTCAAGCTAACAACCTTGAATAAAAATGGTAGCTTTTTAATAAAAAACATAATCATACTGCTCCCATTATTATTTATTTATTCTTTGTAAGAAGCACATATCAAAGCCACGCAACAACAGGTAAATCTGCTGGCGAAGTTGACGCGCTTCCAGGAGGAAGAGCATCGCCATCATCACCAGCGTCATGTGATGGTGCCAGCCGCGCCAGCCACGGATTTGATGGTCACCCAGCCTGGCATTCATCGCGTCAATATAGTGAAATCCGCTGTCACAAGACAAGTGGTCTTTGTTGATAATATTGAAAA
The DNA here is from genome assembly GCA_002343485.1 of Proteobacteria bacterium UBA2383. Classification (GTDB taxonomy): domain Bacteria; phylum Pseudomonadota; class Gammaproteobacteria; order Competibacterales; family Competibacteraceae; genus UBA2383. The sequence goes on along the minus strand of DDST01000117.1, from coordinate 137 downwards.
AAGCGAGGTTATAGGGTGACTCATAACCAAACCCAAATCCCCTCTGAGTGTCACAATATGCGTAACCATCGGGGATGCAAAAACACCAGCCTCAAGCTTTCTATAGTAAAAAATTTGAGAGTATTCACCTAAAGATA
>DDST01000103.1 GCA_002343485.1 Proteobacteria bacterium UBA2383 | reverse complement strand
CACTATGGATTGTACTCAATGGAATTAATGCAACAGAGCCTGTTGTTGCCCCGGCACCAGGCCGGCGGGTTACACGGCGGTGAACTGCTCTGGAAACTACCATCGGCGTCGGCGATCTACGAAATAGGGGTCTGGGGATCAATGGATACTGCTGGCGAATTCGATTCTGGATCGAATCTCATCTGAAGTGGTGATCGAGGGCGAGTCTGACGAGGGTGTCGTTGATAGACTTGGAGTCATCCCCATCCTTGACCTGCGGAGGATCGCCATGTCGCTCCAGCCCCGAGAGATTCCCCCGGTTCCCGAAGACACCCAACGGGTCGCGCGCGCGGCCTTTCCCAAAGGGAACGTGTACGTTCGCCTGCGTGATGAAATCGGTACGCTCTTCGACGACCCTCTGTTTGCACCCGGGTTTCCCACGCGCGGCCAACCGGCGGAAAGCCCATGGCGTCTGGCCTTGATCACGGTGATGCAATTTGTCGAAGGACTCTCCGACCGCCAGGCGGCTGAGGCGGTTCGCGCGCGGATCGATTGGAAATACGCCCTGAGCCTGGAACTCACGGATCCGGGCGGTGATGCGTCGGTGTTGTGCGAGTTCCGCGCCCGCCTCGTTGACGGCGCGGCCGGGCCGGTCCTGTTGGAAGCGATGCTGTCACGGCTCAAGGATCTCGGTCTATTGAAGGCTCGCGGACAGCAGCGCACCGATTCCACTCCTGTTCTGGCCGCGATCCGTACCCTCAACCGGCTCGAGAGCGTGGGTGAAACCTTGCGCGCGGCCCTGAACAGCGTCGCCACCGTGGCGCCGGACTGGCTGGCCGGTGTCACCGCGCCGGCATGGTTCGAGCGCTACGCGATCCGGGTCGAAGAATACCGCATTCCCAAGGGCGAAACGGCGCACACCGCGCTCGGCGAACCAATCGGAACCGATGGCCATACGCTGCTGGCGGCGATTTACGCGCTGGCAGCGCCCGCCTGGTTACGCGAGTTGCCGGCGGTCCAAACCTTGCGGCAGGCCTGGGTGCATCAATTCTTGGTCGAGGATGACGTCGTTCGCTGGCGCAAAGCCGCTGACCTACCCCCCGTCAGCACCCGTTTCGACTCCCCCTACGACACGGATGCTCATGACAGCAGCAAGCGCAGCACCACCTGGACCGGCTACAAAGTCCACGTCACCGAAACCTGCGATGCCGACACTCCCCATCGGATCGTTCATGTCGAAACCACCCCCGCGCCGGTCACCGACAGTGACCTGACCGCCTCGATCCAGCAAGCACTGGTGGACAAAGGCTTGGCGCCTGCCATCCACCTTGCCGATGCGGGTTATGTCGATGCCGACCTCCTGGTCACCCGCCAGACCCAACAAGGCATCGAGTGACTCGGCCCGGTGCGCTCAGATGTTAGTTGGCAGGCCAAGGCAGGGCAGGGATTCGATCTTGCCGCCTTCGTTATCGACGGGGAGTCCCAACAGGTCATCTGCCCGACCGGCCAGACGAGCGTCGACGGGACGCCGGTCCGCGATCCTTGGGGTAACAACACGATCCATGTCGGGTTCCATCGCCCCACCTGTGCCGTTTGTAGCCGCCATCCCCTCTGCACCCGCGCCAAGACCGACCCCCGCGAAATCACGTTGCGTCCGCGCCCATTGCATGAAGCGTTGCAGAATGCTCGCCGTCAACAAGAAACCGAAGCTTGGCGCGCCCGGTACGGCCCACGGGCGGGAGTCGAGGGCACCTTGTCCCAGGCCGCCCGCGCCTTTGGCCTGCGCCGATGTCGCTCTATCGGGTTAGCCAAGACCCAACTTCAATATGTGTTTACGGTCATCGCTGTGAATGTCGCACGAGTGGACGCCTGGCTGACCGAACGTCCCTGGGCCAAAACCCGGCGATCCGCCTTCGCTTCCTTGGCACCCCTGGCAGGAGCGGCTTAGGATCCCCCCCATCGAATTCGCCAGCAGTATCGTTTGCTACTCAGACCCCTTGGGCAACCATTGCCTGATAGCGAAAAACCACTCAGAAGAAATAAGGAACCCTGTCCAGTATGTTGAAAAAACCAAGCACGGTATTCAGCACGTTGCAAAAACGGATATTGCAGGGGTGCGCAGTCATTCTGATGATGGGCGGCGTGATTCTGGCTATCGACCAGTTTGTGGTGCGGAAGGACGAACCCTCCACTCAAGAGCAGCTCTCCACTCTCGAAGGGGAGCTGGGACTGGCGCAACGCAATGACGACGCTTCGAAATCCGCGTTGCGGGACGCGCTGACCGCGTTTGAACCCCTGACCGGCTCTATCGGCGAGCTGGGGCCGATCCTCACCCGCGACGAGGACGGCGCCCGACTCTGGCTCTTCGAATACACGGTGCGTGAGATGGCCCTCTACCGTCCCGGCCAGCCCAACCTGAACATAGCGGTGCGCCATTTCGGAATCCTGATCGTGTTCGAGACGGCGCCCGGGTGGCCGACCTGGATGGGGGACAGCGCCCCGCCCCGTCCACCCTTCACCGCCCCGCTTGTGGCGCGCCTGGCGGCGATGGACGGCTACCGGATGGGGCTGGCTGGCCTGTATGCCTTCTTTACCTCCGGCTTGGAAACGGGGTCGCTGGCCCAAGCCATAAACCAATCCATCAGCGCGGAATTTCACCCCGGCCTGTTCAACAGCGCCATGCGGCTGGACGTCCAGCGCGCGCTGGATATCGTCAACGGGCTGGAGGGGGAACAACCGCGCCTGGCCCGCTTCTATAAGATTGACGTTCCCAAACTGGACATCGAATTGCCTTCCACCGAGGGCATCACTCGCGGGATGGAAGAAACTCGGACCACCCTGCAGAAGGAACTCGATGCGCTGCGGGCGGAACGCCAAACGCAGTCGGCTCGACTGCGGGAGGAGTCTGCCGCGCGCATGAACGAGGCGCGCGCGAGCATGCAGGAAAACCTGGCCGCTTCGCGAGAGGAAGCCCGACAACGTCTGGAGGCGATCACGGAGAAAGCCGACCCACCGCGGCAGGAAACCGCCCCTTCGGTGGAGTCCGCAACCGACTGACGGCCGCCATAACCCGAGCGCCAAGGCAATCCTATTGTTGCTGGTACTGACCACGACATTGCGAGTACGACAAGATGGCGTCTGAACCACCTCAAGCCGGGCGACCCGCCGGGTGGGTCTACGTCCTGGCGCTAGCGCTGGCGCTGCCCAGCGTCTGGCTATTTGGAACCCTGGCGAATCTATTCGAGCGCATGGGAGCGGACGTTTTCTCGCCTTGGCTCGGGGCGCTGACCGCCGCGGGCGCACTGGGCGCGCTGGCGTTCGGTTTCGCCTCCCGCTGGCCTCGACATGGCGCGCTCTGGGGGCTACTGCTGGCCGCGCCGACGTTGCTAACCATAGCGCTTTGGCTGGGCGTCAATCAGGCGCGAGTCGATGCCGCGCTGCTGGTCGAAGTAATCGGCAACCTGGCGGTGCTAGCGGTGTTGGCGGTGCTCGGCGGTCGTTGGGGTCAGCGGCGACGCCAGCGATGCCAGCGGTTAACGCTGACCAAGGAGACTTGGGAAAACACCCGCCCCGCTAAGGCGCGCGCGCGTCCCATGCCGACCCTCGACCCGTCGCCAGAACCGCTGGCTTCCTTGCTGACTCCCGTGCTGGTGGGACTCGGCGGTTTAAGCCTGCTGATGATCTTGGGATGGAATTTACTGGTCGGCAAGTTCCAAGCGGATACCGCCGTCTTCGCGCTCCTGCTGGCGGGCGGGTGTCTCTGGTCAGCGTGGCGCATCCGGCCGGCGTGGAACCAGCGCCGGGTCTTGCTGGCGGAGCGCCCGGAGGCGCTGGCCATCGGCGCCACCGTCCGCGCCTGGTTGCCGATCGTCGGATGCGCGCATGGGGCGTTCAATCTGGTCATGCTCGCGATCCTCGGGCTGGCGGTCGGGGTCAGCGCTGGGTTCGGCGCGTTTGCCGGTGAGCTGACCGGTTTCTTCCTCAGCGCGCCCCTGTTTCTCGTGCTCCCCTTTCTCCTCCAGGGTCTCTACGCGCGGCTGCGCCCGACGGCCTCGCGCAACGCAAAAGATTGGGGTCCGGGGTCCGGTTACTATTTTCTGTTAGGATTCACCGCCCTGTGGCTGGGCGTCGTGGGTTCCCTGCAGGCGGTCAAGGCCGGGTTTTTGCAGCGCGTCGAGGTGGTCGATGCGGTGCGCCTGGCCGATCTACCGGCCTATGGCGGGCGTAATGTGCTGCTCGGCGTCGAGGGCGTGGTTCCCAGGCATCCCCCGAGGGTTCGGTCTTACGGCTGGAGCGAACGGGTTCGGGGCGCCGATCGTACGACTCGGACCCATCATTATCGCGTTTACGTGACGCCTCTGACCGATCGTCGCCGCGCGGCGTTGGGTGCACATACCGTCACGCTGGACAACGCCTGCGTCTGGCTCGGGGTTCGGCATGACGACTACTCGGCCCGACCTGACCGCGCGGCGCGAGGTCTGATCGAAAGCGTGCGCCGCGACCGGGCGCAACGCTTGAGCGCGACCGAGCCGCGTTGGTTGCGTGAGGTGATTTGGAAGGATGCCGCTGAACGGGATGACGAAGACCGCTACCGCCGCGCCATCGGTGGACCAAACGACACCGAGCGCGGTTGCCGGCCCTTGGTATTCCAGGCTGTCGCCGCACCCGAGACGCTGCGCGCCGAGGCCTGGCGGCAACTGGCGCTGTACTTCGGCATCGCCAACTTGGTTCCATTGCTGCTGCTGCTCGGCTACGGACTCTGGCGGCTGGAGCAACGGTTCTGTTGCATTAGCTGAGAGCTTGCCGGTCAGCTATGCACCCACCCCGTCCTCTATTTGAGAACCCGTATGGCTTGACTTCAAAGGTCATCGTTTCGCGCAAGACATGATCTTGACCGGTGTCCGTGGGTCCCTGGCGTACCCGTTGAGTGATCGGAACCTGGAAGCAAGGCGGACGGAACCGGGCGTCGAGGTCGATTATTCCCGTGTGTACCGCGGGGTTCAGAAGTTGACCCCGCAACGGGAAGCGACTTTCCGGAACGGGAAGAAACGCCCGGTCAGCACGCGTGGGCGGCTGGATGAAACGTCCATCAAAAGCCAAGGCCCGTGGAAATCCCTTGACCGCGCTGTCGATCGAGAGGTCCAGATCCTCAATGTCTTGCTGATGGCTCACCGTGACCTGAAGGCCGCCCGGCGCTGCTTCAAGAAAGCGATTCGACCGCCGGGCTCCCGGCGAAGGACACCATCGACAACAGTGGAGCCCACCCGGCGGCCCTTGATGCGCTCAAGGAGGCCCTAAACCAACGTTCGTGGGTTGTGTTGCGTTAATTTCTGACAGACGAGCTTTAACCCTCTCTGGATTGAATTAGGCAGCCAGGGAATAGAACTGTTCGGCGGCGGAGAAATCCCGCCCGTCGACGGTGATCATCTGCCCCTTCTTGATCATGTGCATGAGTTCGATGCCTTGCAGGGTCACGCGGGCGGAATGGAAGGATTGAAATCCCAGCATCGGCCGGACGATGCGTTTAACCGCGCGATGATCCTGTTCCACTAAATTGTTTAAGTACTTGTTTTGGCGCATTTCAATGGCATGACCGGTTTCCTCCTTCAGGGCTTCAAGCGCCGCCGTATTAGCCCCGCTCTTGTCAATCGTGACCGTGTCCGGCAGGCCATGCTGTCGAATGGCTTTCTTGAAAAAACGGCGCGCGGCTTTCTTATCACGATGCGCCGTGAGCAAGAAATCGATGGTCTGGCCGTCCCGATCAACCGCACGGTAGAGGTATTTCCATTGGCCCTTGACCTTGATGTACGTCTCGTCCATCCGCCAACGCGTGCCCACCGGGCGCTTTTGTCCTTTGCGGAAAGTCGCTTCCAACTGCGGCGTAAACTTCTGAACCCAGCGATAAACACTGGAATGATCGACTTCAACCCCCCGCTCCGCCAGCATTTCTTCCAAGTTCCTGTAGCTCAATGGGTACGCCAGGTACCAACAAACACTCGTCAGGATGATGTCTCGTTCAAAGCGGTGGCCTCTAAAGTCGATCATGCGGGTTCTCAAGTAAGAACAGGGGCCTTGTAGCTTACCGAAAGCGGACTCTCTCAGCTAACGCAACAGAACCTTCCAAACAGCCTCTTAGACATAGGCGATCAGTCGCCCACAGAGCAGAACGCTGAACCACAGAGTCAGCGAGATCAACCCAGCCCACCGCAAACGCACCGCCAGCGCGGTTTGGCCGGTCAGGCCCGTGGTCCAAGCGCGGCTTTGGTGAACCCAGAACACATGAAAAACCGCCAGGCTGATCAAGGCCAGCTTGAATTGGAATAACCCTAGAGGGCCATAGCGCCGAGGATCGGCGAGGAACAACACCGGGCCGGTGAGCAACGCCAGCGCCAAGCCGCTCCCGGCAACCGGGACCAACACCCGGGCCAGCGGCGCGAGAGGAAGCGTTGGCCACAGGCCCAGCAGGCGCAGATCCAGGGGCGCGATCGCCCCAAACAGCAGCGCGATACCGACGAGATGGGCCGCGTTGACCAGCGGGTACGCCCAGCGCCATTGGCGCAAGACGTCGGTAACCGGCGTGTCTTGCAGGGTCAGCAGCAGGTCCGCCATCGGCCGATCTCATGCGGGTCATCGCTCAATCCCGTTCGGGATAGAGCACATAGTCCTGACCGTCAATGCGCAACCGTTCCGCTTTGAGTCGTCGCTCCTCGGGGTCGGCGGATCGTTGGCCGATCACGGTGATCGTTCGCCCGGGCGCGAGCAGGGCCTCGGTGAGGCCGGCCTGGGTATTTCGCCAGGGCTGGCCGACCTCCACGCGCCACACCTGGCCCGCCACGTCGACGGTCAGCCGACCATGCGGGTTCCCCAGGCGCGCGTCCGTGATCACCCCAGTCAGGGTCGTGTTTTCGTCCTCGGTCCAACTCCAGCCATGGTGGGCGCGGGCCAGCCCCGCCATGAACAAGAGGAGGAGCATCAGACTTAAGAGATCGGTCAAGACGTTTCGTGTAGTCCACATGGTGACAGCCTCCGAAGGGGGTGATGAGTGCGGCGCCATCGGCCTTTTGACATCCGGTGAGGCGCGAGACGCAGCGGGGCACACCGCTTCCATTCGTTCCTTAAACCAGACCACGCTGGAGGTGAAAAAATCGCGGTCAGGAAGGAGTCGGGCGGAATACCGCCGGCCCAGGCGCTCGCGAACGGTTGCGTGGCTGATCCGGTCATACGGCATACCGGGAACCCTTGACCACTCGAAGGCTTCGATCCCTGTGCCATTGAGCGGCGACAGGTCGGCGTGCCGGGGGGATTTCGCGACGCGCATCCACCCGGTCACGACCCGGTCTCAATCCCCTTGCGCGATATTCCGACAGCGCGTTTCGTGAAAAAAGGTCGAAGCGACAATCGCCAGCGTCACGCAGCCTAGCATCAGCAAAAAACCGGTGTGATAATCGGCGGCGCTATACACCCGCACCCCGTTGGTCATTGCGCCCGCCCAGCGCAAGTCCATCACCCAGCCAAATAACGGCTGGAGAATCGCCGCTCCCAGAAAGAGGCCGGTATTCACCAAGGCAATCGCCATACCGGACAACGCCGGAACCACCACCTCCTTTGCCCCGGCAAAGGTCAGGATAAACGATCCACAACTGAAACCCATCAACGTAAACCAGGCCATCCCTAAAACGCCCGGCGTCCATAGATAAACGATGCCCAACCATGCCAGTCCGTAGAGCAGCGTACCCGCGATCAGGAACGGCTTGCGCCGCCCTGCCTGATCGGACAGCCAACCACAACATAAAGCGCCGAGAGCAAAACTGGCCAGCCCGATGCTAGTGTATATGGAGGCTGCTGAGCGTTCCAGACCATGTAGGTCGCGTAAAAACGGGATCGCCCATAGACCTAACCATGCCAACAGACTGCCCGTCATGCCCATGTTGATCCAGAACCCCGGCCAAACCCGTCGGGTAACCAGTACTCCCAGCAGATCATGCCACCAGTGTTGTTGCCGCGCTGCATGCCGGGTTTGACCCTCCATTTCGCGAATCGAAGGAAAACCTGCATCCTCCGGCGTATTACGGACGCCAAGCCACGATAGCGCCGCCAGCGCTAGGGCCATTACGCCCAAGGCGATAAACACTGTGCGCCATGACCAAAGCGTCAGCATACTCGCCAGGGGGCCCGCCGCCAGGATAGCGCCCACATTACCGAGGAGAATGGTCAGTCCCCCGATGAATCCATAATCCCGGTCGCGAAACCAGAGCGTGTTACTTTTCATCAGTCCCACAAACACCACGGACACCCCCAACCCGACCAAGGCGCGCCCGATGGATGCCTCCCAGAAGGTTCCCGCCATACCAAACAGGATGGAACCCATGCCGGATACGAGGTTACCCAGTGTGACCGAAATGCGCGCGCCCAGGGTATCAGCCAACACGCCTGCTGGAATTTGCATAGCGGTGTAAATGTAGTAATACGTGGCCGCCAGCGATCCCAACGCCGCCCCTGTGGCTCCGAAAGCCCGCATCAGATCGGCAGAGACGACCGCCGGAGCAATCCGCTGGAAGAACACCAGAATGTAGGCCGCTGCCAGAATGGCGTAAATGGACCAACGAACGCGCAGGAATTGCGCCGGATTGAATGCCTTCCCTTCGGGCCGGCGGGAAACCGGGGGAGAAACCTCAACCATCATTCAAGTCACCACCAAAAAGGGTTTGCGATACCGGTCATTTTTTATCACTTCGATCAGTGACCATTTTCTTCAGCGGGCCGCGGCAACGAAAGCCGCGTCGACGACAACGCATAAAGGGCAACCATGTTCCATTTCATGAGCCTGATCCGGGTTTTTCACTCGGACACGACAGGACCGCGCCCGATTGTGAAGGGGAGGCCCTCGGGTGTCGCCCCCCCACACGGATTCGGGCTTCCACGTTGCCCGTGCGGCGCAAGGGCTCACTATGCCGCCTGTTGCGGGCGCTATCGGCAATTCAAAGAACATCCGCCGAGTTTCTGGGCGAAGACCCTTGCGCAGCAGATGCAGTCCGTGATCAGGCAGGAGGCGGTCGGCACGGGAGACGCGGGTCGGTGGCTTCCAGTAAAGTATAGTTGTCATCATCACTCGTAATGCGCTTTTACCCGGTGATCATCATGGAACTCCTTCTTTTCATCGGTGGGCAGGCGTCTGGCAAATCCACGTTCTATCACCAGCGGTTCCGGGATACGCATCTGCGGATCAATCTGGATATGTTACGCACCCGACACCGGGAAGCGATCCTGCTGAAGGCACAGTTTGTGCGTGAAACAGCCATTGGTGGTGGACAATACTAATCCGACCGTCGAGGATCGGGCGCGCTACATCGCGGCGGCGAAAGCGGCGGGGTTTCGGGTCGCGGGCTATTATTTTGCGCTGCGTCTGGAGACCGCCCTGCAGCGCAATGCGCAGTGGGCAGGCCGGCAATACATTCCAGAGAAAGGCGTGCGAGCCACGTATCGGCGGTTGCAGCGACCGACTTGGGGTCTGATCAGGATGATGGTCAGATCCCTACAAGCGCCTGACAGACAAGAGCGAATGCCCCAGTAAAACTGCCAGAAGCAGACCACCGCCTAATAGGGTTGTGGGCGCTACCCCCTCATCCACGATGGCCCAAACCAGGAAGGGGCCGAAGATCATCTCCAACAGCATGATCATGTTCACTTCAGGCGCCGAGATGTAGCGCGACGCTGTCACCAGCAGCGTGAATGATGCCGGAATAACGCCCAGGATCAGCATGCCCAGGAGTGGCCACTTGGCCGCTTCCACGGTTAAAGTGGGCGCCAGTGGCAACGCGACCAGGCACATGAAGAACCCGCCGATGGCCATGCAAGGCACCATGTTCACCTCACTGCGGCTGCGCACCAATATGAAACTCGCGGCCATAAACAGCGCTTGCAGCAACGCCAGCAAATCGCCGAACCAATATTCTGCACCGGCGGACAGATCACCCCCCAGAATGATCCCGATCGCCCCCAGACTAAACGCCGCCGCCACCCAAGTGCGCAACGGCAGCTGATCCTTGAGCAGAAAGCGCGTCATGAGCGCCCCGAAAATGGGGGCAATGGAGATGATGGCCAGCGTATTCGCCACGGTAGTGTGATAAAGTGCGGACACAAAAAGGAGCGAAGCCATAGTGTAGCAGAGGCCGGCGACCACCCCCCTCCAGCCCACCGCGCGAAACAATGGCGCTACCTCCCTTCGGTAAAGGACCGCCATACCCACGGACAAGCCCACCAGTGTCCCGAACCCGCGATAGAACTGCAGCGTCCATTGCGGCAGGTCAAGCAGGCGCACCAGGAGGGTATCCGGACTCAGAATGACAATCCCAGCCAGGGCAAGAAGTACTCCTTTCAAAGCGTCCGACATAAACGGGTTCCAGTGTCCATGCGCAGCAATGGTGCCGGCGATTTTCGCCATAAGGGCTTGCCCACCGTCGTGCAGCAATCGGCGTTCATCGGGGTTGCGGGAGCATCCCCGCCATTTGATCCGTTAGCGGAGGAGGTTGCAGCGAGGCTTCCTAATTCCAAATACTTTGCAATATTTTCCGTCGGTAGGTGGCGCATCCCCCAACGGGTATCGTTGTTGATCGAGATGTCTCTCGCCGATGAGAGACCATTCGACACTTTTTTCGACAGACTGTACAAAAGTTCACATGAATCAGGCATCATTTCCTATGCTTGATTCAGCCCACTTGCGAGGTCACTAATGCAAGTCTTGGAGGCCACCTTTCTCATTGTCATATTGTTTTTAATATGTTTAATCCCACGAATTCTTGAGCTTTTTCCTGGGTAGTGTTCCGCCAGTCCTTCCTGGTCGAGTAGCGATGACTGCGCAGCATGACACGGCTAATCCCCTGCAAAGGACGGTAACCCAAACGGTTAACACCCTCTCTGAACTGCAACAACAACTTGCCATGATCCTGTTGAGGGTATCGACTAGATTCGTGTAAAAATATGCTCTAGTGACCCACTGTCAGCGCGCCTCAGCCTCAGCTGCCGCCCACACTCGACGTCCGCGCTCGTCGAGCACCGCAGAAACACGCGCAAACTTCTTACGAAGCGTTTCGATGATCTCTTTATTGTCCATAGCGACATCATCGTCAATTACCATAAGTTGTTCTACTTATTTTTGAACAGACCCAAACGCAACATAACACCCTTGGGTTAAGCCCCTAAACCGCTCCAATCGATTTGGAAGGGTATCGTATGGCTGAATGAAGCGTGGTTCACATGCGGTCCGGCAAAGTTCGTATGAGTGGCAAGGTAGAGTACAGAAATCCTTATCGTGAAGGTCGTCTTACCTTTCCAAGACGTCGGAACGACCCAGAATCCCTGGCTCGCGATCGGCAAGTTCGAATAGGAAGCTTGCGGTGGGCTGGCCGGCTCGCCGAAAATCCCACTGAACAGGTTCCCTTTGGAATCGCCGTGAAAAATGAGGTCCCATGCATTGATGATTGTCCACCAGTTAACACCCCCTCCTTTTGGGTCGAACGCGCCGGCGCTGGTGGCGGCTAAGTTATAGGAGTGGATCAGATGCCCTTTCTGAAAGGCTGAACTGTTGGCGACGCTGAAATCACCAATCGTCGTGGCGAAGGATGAACTGGCGGCTACTCCGCCAGTCGGCGTACCGCCGAAGAAACCAGCATTCACGCTGAGGCTGGAATTAATCTGGTGGCCGTTTTCGGTTGTCTGCGGGCCATCCGATGCCAGATAGATTCCCCCGGTCACCGAATCAGGGTCGGGGAGGATCTCGACCCTCGCCGAAGCGATAAACCAGTACTTGCTCCATTTGGTGTCGCCGATCATCTCGCCCGTCGAACTGCCGAGGATCGTGCTTCCCTGGCTTCCTTGAATAGAGGGGCAAAGGCGTATCAGAATACCATTATTGTCACCGTATTCGACCAGTTTCTCGCAAATCGCATAATGGCCGTTAACTTGAATAATGGTCGTTTGCTCAGCGCCATTAAATTCCTTAAATGAATCATCGAGCTTTAGGCTCTTTGACGATGGGATGATGTCTTGCTTTTTCATTGCAATATTCCTCAAGGTGGTTTCCGCAACTGAAGATTACGTCAGGTTAATCGGGTTACCTCTCAAAAGGCGAAGCTGCGAGATCCTTCTGGTTTCCACCCTCGAAGGCCACCCATTCGTCATCGCTCGTGACACCCTCGATGCCGCCCGGGGTCTCCACGCGCAAATTGCCCATCCCGTCGGCATAGACCGGTCCAACCGCCGCCTGAACTTCCTTTTGCGGAAATGCACCTGACAGGTTGCGGGCGAAAGTCGACGCCTGGAAGCCGTCTTGCAGAATTAGTCCAGCTTCCTGTGCAGTCGAACAGGATACGAGAACGACCGATGCCGCATTCTGGAAGGGTTGCTGAAGTCTGCCGTTTTCGCGAACCAATTGGGCAGGGTCGTTGTAGCCCCCAAAGGTTTGGCCACTCCCATGATCGATCAGATAGAGCGTGCTGTCAGGCGATGCGGTCGGCCAGTCCTCCGCCTGATTGGCATCGACAATGATCGCCTCCGGGTACATTTGGCTGAGGGTCTGTGCGGCTTCCTTTACAGCAGGATCTGTCAGATCGAATGCGACAATATACTTCATGACCAACCTCCAAGTTCAAAGCATAAAAGAAAATAATGATACTCGATCTTCAAGTTTTTCCTGCTTGACGATGGTGGCACTGGGCTTAAACAATTAGATTTACCCTTGCATCCTGATGGTTGGGCGCGTTTTACTGGAACAATGAAAATGCCAACGACGCTGATTTGTCCAGCCTGTGGTTGCCCTGACACCCACCGGCCACGGTCGCTACGAGACCGTTCACAACGGGACGCGAAGCCTCCACGGGGGTGTAGGCCCAAACCGCCGAAAATTCCGTCAGCCCAGATCCAGCCCGGCCACGATCGCATCCAGGTCGATGAGTGACCCGGTCCCGCGGAAGGTGTAGTGCCCGTTCAGATGGACGTGACGCCACGCCGTTGGCGAAATCTTCTTGATCATGGCCAGGGCCTTGGTGTTGCCACTGATTGACTGACAAAACTAGCCAAGGAGGCAGAAGGCAGGGCAAGTAGGCGTCCGAGCCCATGAATTCAAAGGACGCTTTCGCCATGCCTCCCTCTTCCCTCCTGTACGAAACGTTGTTGAACCTGTTGCAACACGCGCCTTGGCGGGACCGACGCCACCTGCTCACCTTGGCTTGGATGGTGATGGGGCTGCGAGCGACGGCCCGGATTCGGGGTACCCACAAGAATACCATCGCCGAATGGGAAGGCCGTTTTGCGGGGATGAAGCCCACGTTGATGCTCTACGGGTTGTGTCATACCTTCATCCCATTGACGTTTGAAGGGGATGAGCTTTACACGGTGGTCGGCCAGCGGGTTCCCCCGGCGGACTCGACCGGCTGGACAGCCATCATCCTGGAACGGGCCAGCCGGTTTCGGGTGGATCAGCAGGGCGGCGGTAAAGACGCCACCTTGTTTAAAAAGTCATGCGATCGGTGGCCGCCTACGTCAAGCCGACCCAGGACACGACCTTTCTCTCCGATGGGGAGCGCCGTTATGGGAACACCTTGTTTGAACGCTGTGCCCAGGCGGTGCGGACCGGGAAACAGGGCCGTCCCTGCAAGACGTTGCCAAAAGGCTGCCGGGTACGCCTCAAAAACAAAGGCGGTCAACGGCATCGGCGCGGTTCCAAGCGCCCGAAATAGCAAGCACCCCAACCCGAGCATCCCGACACCCCGCGCGACGTTCCCCAGGCGGCTCCACGCCCATCATTTGGAAGGCTACAATCCGGCCTTACGGCGGCGCAACAGTGCCTTTCGGCGCAGAACCAACACCGATGCCAAGAACGCCAACGCGTTGCAACGCACTCTGGATGTCCATCTATTGCAACACAACTTCGTCCGTCGACACTGGACCACCGGCGAGGTACCGGCCGTGCGATTGGGGATCATGGCAGCCCCTTTGCGCCTTGAGGAGATCCTGATGATGCCAAAGGCTGCATGATGCTCAAGCAACAGTAGCTCAGTCCCTCTCTTCCCTTCCCGCCTTATCCGGAGAGGCAGTTTACAGTGGTTTGAGCCCAGTGCCGGCTAAAAAAACTAGGAAAGTAAACCTCGCTTGAGGGTCTAACGTGGTATTCCTACTGAAACCGGCACATCGAAGTAACCCCGATCAGCTCCGGCGCGGCCAGAAAACGCACCACCACCGCGCAGAACAGCAGCCCGCTGCGCCGCCGGGTAAAGGCGCTGCGAAAACAGACTAAAGCATGGTATACAAAGGCCAGCATGGATTCTCCTCGGGCGACCGGGTCGTTTGGGCACGGGTCGCTCAGGGGAATTCATGCTGCTTTCGAGCCGCATCCTCAAAAGGCTTGGGGGAAACAACTTACGACTGACGAGGAGGTTGATCATGGCGCGTGTATTAATCATCGGGGCCAGTAAGGGCATCGGGCTGGAGACCGTCCGCAGCGCACTCGAGGCCGGCCATCAGGTGCGCGCGTTCGCGCGATCGGCCACCAGCATCAGCCTCACGCATCCGCAGCTCGAGAAAGTGTGTGGCAACGCGCTCGTCCGCGAGGATGTCGAGGCGGCGCTGCAAGGCGTGGACGTCGTGATCCAGACGCTGGGCGTAAGTTTCGCGGAATTGTTCGGGCCCGTGCATCTGTTCTCCGATGCGACCCGGGTGTTGGTGGCCGCGATGGCGGCGCAATGCGTCAAGCGCCTGATTTGTTTGACGGGATTCGGCGCCGGCGACAGCCGGGACAGCATCAGCGTGCTGCAGCGGCTGCCGTTTCACGTGGTGTTTGGCCGCGCTTACGCGGACAAGAGTATCCAGGAGCAATTGATCAAGGAAACTACGCTGGACTGGACAATCGTGCGCCCCGGCGTGTTGACCGGCGGCGCGCGCACGGAGCGCTACCAGGCGCTTGATCAGCCGTCACAGTGGCGCAACGGCATCATTGCGCGCGCCGACGTCGCCGATTTTTGCGTGAAGCAGATCGGCAATCCGGCCAGCGTCCGCAAGGCCTATGTGCTGGTGAATTGATGCGCCGCGCGAGCTGTTGTTATACAGCTGGCTGCAACACCGGCGGCAGTATCTCGGGCAGGGGCGCGTCGCTGGTCATGCCTGCGCGGATCAGCCGCAGCATTTCCGCCTCGAGCTGCGGATCCTCGTCAAGCTGCTTTTACCACGCGATGCGCTGATCAAACTCGTAATCGGGATTCTAAGCCCAAAACCGCCTGATTTTTCCATTCTAAAAAATCAATGGGTTATGCTCAGCGTAAGGACCATGTTGGGTAACCAACATGAAATGTAACACTATAGATTTGAAACTCCTTTAAAATTTTCGAGGGTTTGGGTTTAGAACCCCTGGAAGGCGCAGACAGGGCAATCGCGCTATATGGGAGGTTGACAGGAAGCTGATCGCCAAGGTAACGAGGCGGGGTTACTTTGGTGGAGAGAACCGATGTTGCCCAAACTGCTCGACCCCCGCCCGTATTTTGCCGGCCTGCCCGATCCGCGCCGCGAGACCCGGAACAAGCTCCACCCACTGCAGGATATTCTGATGATTGTCTTGTGTGCCGTGCTCAGCGGTGTGGAGGATTGGGTGGGTATGGAGGCGTTTGCGGAAGAAAAGGAAGCGTGGTTGCGGGGTTTTCTGTACCTGCCGAACGGCATTCCCTCGCACGACACTTTGAGTGACGTGCTGGGGCGGATCGATCCGGTGGCGTTCCGGGCCGCCTTCACCGCCTGGGCCACGGCGGCCTTGCCTGGCTTGGCCGGCGAACACGTCTGTGTGGATGGCAAGACCGTGCGCGGGAGCCGCGACGGCAAAAACCCGGCGGTGCATTTGGTCAGTGCGTTTGCCGGACAGGCGCGTTGGGTGTTAGCGCAGCAGGCCGTGGCCGAGAAATCCAACGAGATCACGGCAATTCCCGACCTGCTGACCCTGCTCGACCTCCACGGCGCGGTGGTGTCCATCGATGCGATGGGCTGCCAAAAAGCCATTGCGCAAGCGATTGTCGCGGGTGGGGCTGACTATGTGTTGGCGCTCAAGGATAACCATCCGACCCTGTGCGAGGACGTGCAACGGTGGCTCGATACCGAAGTCACCTGCGGGCGCCTGCCGATCCAGGAAACCATCGAGAAAGACCACGGCCGGATTGAGATCCGTCGTTATGCGCTCAGCAGCCAAATTGATTGGCTGGAGGCGAAACCGGACTGGGCGGGCCTCCAAGCCGTCGGCCGGGTGGAATCCATCCGGATCATCGGTGATCAAACCAGCACGGCATGTCGCTACTTCTTGTGCTCTTTCTCGGATCGAGATCGGTTTGCAGCCACCGTGCGCATGCACTGGGGCATCGAAAATCAACAGCATTGGGTCTTGGACGTGCAATTTGGCGAAGATGCTTGTCGGACGCGCAACGATCACTCGGCGGAAAACCTGGCTTTGATCCGCCGGGTGGCCTTGAACATGCTGCGCCACAACGGCCCGCCGCGCGACAGCATCCGCCGTCGCAAACTCCGCGCCGCTCTCAACGATGATTACCGGTTGCGCCTGCTCCTCGGCCAGCCCAGTCCGGCTACCACATAGCGCGATTGCCCTGAAGGCGCAGAATCGCTCATGGCAGAATTTCGACTTTCCGGTTTATAATCATTATCGGGAAAGTTTTAGCGAGAAATCGGCAAAAGAACGCCTCACAGAATTTTCTGGGGTTTGGGCTTACACCCCCATAGCGGTTATTCTTCGAGTGGTAGCCACTACAGGTAGGATTTTCGAAAATTAATGTAACACAAGCGACACAGATGCTCGTACGTTTTGTCGTCAGGGATGGAACGGCGCCTGCCCGGACGGTGCGGCGGCCACGGCGGGCGAACCGGGTTGACTCATCCAGGTGATTTCTCCAGCAGCAACGCCACGAGACGGACCACGTCGGATATCACCACGGTCAGCCAGACCACGATACTGATGCCGACGGCGGCCGCAGCGATATCCTTGATGGCACGAATCTTCTCGTTTTCGCGGGTTTCCAGGAAATCACAGACGGCTTCAATGGCGCTGTTGAACAATTCCGCCATCAGGACCAGTCCGGTGGCCAGCAGGATCAGTTGGAAATCCACCCACTGCTGGAAGATCAGCGCCAGTGCGAGGATGATCGCGGATAGCACCATCTTGTAGGTCACGCTGAAGTCGTGGAGGACTGCAAACCGCAGTCCCGACAGGACGATCCTGATCTTGCGCCACGGGTGATAGCCGGTTTCGCCCGTGCCGAGAAATTTGTTTCTCATCGCGTCTCCCAAGTAGAGCCACGTTACAGAATTTTTCGCGCCAGGGCGATCCACCCAAGGCCCAGCAAGAATCCGCCCAGCACGTCCGATGGATAATGAACCTGCAAATAGACGCGGGAGGCCGCCACGATAACGATGAGCAACGCTCCGACCGCCAGAGCAGCGAACTGCCATTCCGGCCAGAGCCGGCGGACGATGAGAACCCCAGACAGGGTGAAGGCGACGATCTGCGTGGTGTGGGCGCTCGGAAACGATCCATCGGTAGGCAGCGCGATCACGGGCTCCACCAGAGTCGGCCTGGGACGGGCCAACAGCGCCTTGGCGAGATGAACCCACAGCACTGCGCCGCCGAAACCGATGACCAGCACCAGGGCTTCCCATCGCTTCTGAAAATACAGCAGGCCGGCGACGAGCAAGGCCGCGAGCGGCGCCAGCACGTACAATGATCCCAGCCAGGTCACGGCGCGAAAACCATCATCCAGTCCCTCTGACCGATGCGCCGCCATGAATAACAAAATGTGGTTATCCCAGGACATGAGAATTTCCTGATGAGATTGCAACATCGGCGCTATTCGCGTAAGGATACCGTCAAAAGGCATGACCACCTGTGGTTCTCAAGGGCCATCAATGCCCTATCACGGGCTATAGCAACGATTGGTGAATTCTCCTTACGCAGAGAATCATATTATTGATTAACAATGTAGAAAACCACGCCCTTAGCGCGTGGTCAGAGATCAACGGCTTTGCCAGTTGATCGACTCATGGGGTACCACTACGGTTTGTTGTCCCCACAACAGATCGATAGGGGCACATTCCATGAGTCGATTAGGAAGTTATCACACACGATCTGGCACAGCCAGTATCATATTGTTTGGGTTCCGAAATATCGGTATCGAGTTCTAACGGGACATATCGCAGAAAGATGAACCGCCCCGGATTTCCCGGAGGCTCCAACCTTTGAGAGGGTGTGTGAAAAGGTATAGTCACCAGCTATGCTGAGGGTAGGTATAACGATGGAGTGTTTAGCGGATGAATCGTCCAGTTTACCCTAGTGACCTGACTGATGCGCAATGGAGCTTGATTGAGCCATTGCTACCGGCGGCCAAATTCGGTGGGCGGCCACGGACGGTGAACTTACGCGAGATCGTCAACGGCATTAACTACCTCAGCCGCGGTGGTTGTGCGTGGCGGCTGTTACCGCATGATTTGCTGCCGTGGGGGACGGTGCATTGGTA
>DDST01000043.1 GCA_002343485.1 Proteobacteria bacterium UBA2383 | reverse complement strand
TTGAGTGCGGCTTCGGTATCCGCGCGGGCAGCCGGTTCAGGTGTTTGGCGCAGGTGGTTGAGGATGGATTCGAACTGGCCCATTTGCTGCTGAAGGGTTTGTAGTTGCCCGGTGAGTTCGGGTGCAGTAGATCCTTCGGCCAAAGAAGCAGCGGGCTGCAATGCAGAACCAGAGACAGCCATTTCCAACTGGCTTAGCCGATCGTGATACAGTCCTAGACTATCCCGCCAACTTTGATCCAGTTCACGCAGCGTATCGCTCTGCGTCGTCAGATCGGTTTGCAAGACATTCAATATCTGGCGAGTGGAGTTGGTGTCTGCGGATACCTTGCTGACCAGTGTCTCCAAATGTTTCACTTTGTCTTGCTGTTTCTGCAAGTCGTGCCGGGCTTGTGTGGCATCCACCAATCCTCGGCGCTGATTTTCGAAGCTGGCTTGAAGAGACGCGATATCTTGCCGGGTAGCGGTTGAAGACTCGGTGAGTTCGTTCAACCGGGTCTGTTGTTCCTGCAATTGTTGCCGGGCCGTCTCACTGGCTTCGGCAGCACGGTCGAGGTTCGCCAGCGCTTGATCGTGTTGCTTAAGATCGTTTTTCAGTAGGGTGAGCAGTTGTGTGGTCGATTGCGTGCTCTGGTCGAGATTTTCCAGGGCGATTTCCAGTTGGAGCAGGCGTTTATGTTGTGCCTCGACGATAGAAGCGAACTCTCCCAACTGTTGTTGATGGCCACGGCTGGTTTTTTCCAGATGCTCGAACCGTTCCTGATGGTGCTCAATGTGTGACTCCAGAGCCGTTATGCCCGTTTGGAGGGTGGCCGCGCCTTTTTCAAGTGACTGAAATGAGCCGAGTAAACCGAGTTGCTCCCGCGTCTGACTGGCCAGCCGTGCTTCCAGGGCGGATACGCGTTCGACCGGCGCCATCCGCTGAGTCAGCGCCGATTCCAGTTGCTGATGCAAATCGGCGCTCTGGGTCCGCAAGTCGTTTGCCAGTGCCGCCAGGGTTTGCCGTACCTCTTGCTGTTCTTCCTGGAAGCGGGCAACCAGAGTCTCAACCGTGGTCAATTGCTTGTCCAGAGCCTGACTGTCGATTTGTAGCTTGGCTAGGCGTGTATCTTGCGTACTCAGGTCGCTAGCCAGGGTGATCAGGGTTTGCCGGTCGGACTGCCGGTCCTGCTCAAGAGAGATGAGCGTGGTGGACAGTGAGTGCAACTGGTCATGCCGGGCGTGGGTATCCGTTTCCAGAGCACCCATTTTGCGGTGCAGATTCTGGAAAAAGTCGATCGCACCGGCGAGGGAGGGGTCAAGTTCGGTTGCGTCGTTCATGGCGTCACATCATTTGGGTTGGATTCAAGACATATAAGTAATGAGTATGAACGATTTTTGCTCTTTACGGGGATGAAATAGCAGGCGTCGCATAAGTGTCAGGCTAAATCCTGCTTATGCGCATTGACGAGCAAAGATCAGGCAGCATTCGACAGTGATTTCAGTAGAAACTATAGTAGCTAAGACCCCTGCACTGGAGTATTGGCAACGCCCTTCCGCGAACCGGCTTTCAGTGAGGCGGTTTGCTCCATCCGGTTTCGCCAGCATTTCAACACATTGAATAAGGAAGCTGTCCATGTCTGTTCCCAGCAACCTGCCGGTTTGGCAAGAACTGCAAGCCCATCATGACGTCATCGCCAACCTGCATCTGCGCGAATTGTTCGCTGCCGATCCGGGGCGTTTCAATACGTTCTCCCGGCGTTTCGGCGACCTGCTGGTCGATTTTTCCAAGCACCGCATCACTGGAGAAACGCTCGGTTTGCTGACCGAACTGGCCCGCCAGGCGCAATTGCCGGCCTGGATCGAGCGCATGTTCAACGGTGAGATGATCAATCACACCGAGCAGCGATCGGTGCTGCATGTTGCGCTGCGCAATCGCAGCAACCGGCCGATCCTGGTCAAGGGCCAGGACGTCATGCCGGGCGTCAATGAAGTACTGGAACACATGCGCAAGTTCTCCGAGCAGATTCGTCGAGGCAAGTGGCGCGGTCACACCGGCAAGCGTATTCGCGACGTGGTCAATGTTGGCATTGGCGGCTCCGATCTGGGACCGAAAATGGTTTGCCAGGCACTAGAGCCCTATGGCGATCCGACGCTCCGGATGCACTTCGTTTCCAATGTGGACGGCGCTCATATCAGCCACGTATTGGCGGATTGTGATCCGGAAAGCACGTTGTTCATTGTCGCTTCCAAGACCTTCACCACCCAGGAGACCATGACCAATGCCCACACCGCCCGCGCCTGGCTGGTTCGGGAATTGGGCGATGAGTCGGCGGTGGCCAAGCATTTCGTGGCGGTTTCCACCAACGCCAAGGGCGTCAGCGCCTTTGGCATTGATACCGCCAACATGTTCGAGTTCTGGGATTGGGTCGGTGGGCGCTATTCGCTGTGGTCGGCCATCGGGCTACCGATCATCGTTTATCTGGGCATGGAGAATTTCCTGGAATTGCAGGAAGGCGCGCATGACATGGACGAGCATTTCCGTACCACGCCGCTGGAAGAAAACCTGCCGGTCATCTTGGCAATGCTCGGTGTCTGGTATATCGACTTCTTCGGTGCCAGCAGTCAGGTCACGCTGGTTTACGATGATTACCTGCGTTCCTTACCGGATTACCTGCAACAGTTGGATATGGAGAGCAACGGTAAGTCGATCGACCGGGACAGTCAGGCGGTCCAGGTCAAGACTGGGCCGATTTTGTGGGGCGGTCTAGGGAATAACGGCCAGCACGCTTTTTACCAATTGCTGCATCAAGGCACGCATTTGGTACCAGCGGATTTCCTGGCCCCGGCGCACAGCCCAAGCCCGATTGGCGACCATCATTCGATTTTGCTGGCCAACTGCTTGGCCCAAGCCGAAGCATTGATGGTGGGTAAGACGGAGGCACAGGCTCGCGCTGAGCTGGAAAAACAAGGATTGAGCGGCGAGGCGTTGGAGAAATTGCTGCCGAATAAAGTCTTCCCTGGCAACCGGCCCAGCACCAGCCTGTTTTATCGGCGTTTGACGCCAAAAGTTCTGGGTTCTCTCCTGGCGCTGTACGAACATAAGGTTTTCACCCAAGGCGTGATCTGGAATATCAATTCCTTTGATCAGTGGGGTGTGGAGCTAGGCAAACAGTTGGCAAACGCTATTCTGCCAGAATTGAAGGGCGAGCGGCCGGTTGCCGGGCATGATGCGTCGACCGTGGGATTGATCGAGTTTTGCCGCACGCCGGATTAACCGGATATCGGCTTTTACAAGCCCGTTTGCGCAAGAGGACACTGAAGCGCGGACGGGCTTTTTCCATGCCGCGGGGTTATAGCGAACATGTCGAAGGTTATGAAATTCACTAAAATTGTGGCGACGTTGGGGCCAAGTTCCCGCAACGCGGACACGATTGAGCGTCTGCTACGAGAGGGTGTGGATGTTATCCGGCTGAACTTCTCGCATGGCGGCCATGAGGACCATGCGTTGTCTGTTCAATTGGTGCGGGAAGCTGCGCGAAAATTAAACCGGCATGTGGCTATTCTCCAGGATTTGCAGGGTCCGAAGATCCGGCTCGGCCAGTTAGAAGGCGATTTTCTAGAAGTGGCGGCGGGCGAGACGCTGGTGCTGACGACAGATGAGCTGATCGGTGGCGTTCACGAGGGGCTGAAAAAAATCGCCATTGATCACCGCAGCCTGCACGAGGAGATCCAGCCAGGCGACCGGGTGCTAATCGATGACGGTCTGTTTGAAGTCACGGTTGAGCGGATTGAGGGGCATGAGATTTTTAGCCGGGTGATCAATGGGGGCCGGCTGAAATCACGCAAAGGTGTCAATCTGCCAAATATTAAACTGAATATTTCAGCAATGACCGACAAGGACCGCGGTGATTTGCAGTTTGCCTACGATCAAAGCTTGGATTACGTGGCCCTATCATTTGTTCGAGATGCCCACGATATCAAGGAATTGATCGATGTCATGCTGACCACCTATGGCCGCAAGATTCCGGTTATCGCGAAGATTGAGAAACCGGAGGCGTTGCAACATATTGAGGGAATCATTGCGGTTGCCGATGCGATCATGGTGGCGCGCGGCGATTTGGGGGTGGAGATCTCGCCACAGGATGTGCCGTTGATGCAGAAGAGCTTAATCCGCCAATGCAATATCGCAGGTAAGCCCGTCATCACAGCGACGCAGATGCTGGAGTCGATGATCAACAATCCCCGGCCAACCCGGGCAGAAGCGAACGATGTCGCCAACGCTATCCTGGATGGGACGGATGCGGTGATGCTGTCGGCGGAAACGGCTGCTGGCCAGTATCCAGTCGAAGCGGTGCGGATGATGAAGAATATTGCCCTGAGCATCGAAGCCAGCGAGATCTTCAAAACCCTCATGCTGAGAAATGTGCTGACCCAGGAGGAATTACTGGCCCACGCTTGTTTGCGGATTGAAGATGCCGTGCATTTCGCCACGATGGATTTGGCGGATAAGGTGTGCGCCCGCTATCTGGTCGGTTTTACGAATAGCGGGTCCAGTGTGCTGGGTTTGGCCAAGTTCCGGCCCTCGATGCCGCTGATTGCGTTTAGTCCCAAGCCCGTTACCCTGCGCCGGTTAGCGCTGGTGTGGGGCGTGGAACCGTTACAGCTGGGGATGGTGAACTCGGTGGATGATCTGCTCAGTTCTGCGAGTGAGTTCTTGCTTAATAAAGGTATGGTGCAAGAAGGCGAGATCGTGGTGTTCACTGCTGCAGTACCGGTTGGCGTGTCGGGGGGCGCCAATATGATCAAGGTGGTCAAGGTAGAGCGGGGGGATTGAGGTTTTTTAAGCTGTTGCAGGGAGTAATGACATTCAAACAGTCATACCTTGCGGTTTTTTGGATGATGTCGAGATCAACAAATCCTCGGCAACTGCTCCCCGCTCAACCAATCCACCAGCCGGCGTCCTCCGAATACCGTCGCCATCTCCACAAAGCAGTGCGGATCGGCGACTACCTCGCCGATAATCGCTGCTTCCCGGCCCAGTGAATGCCCGTGCATCACGGCTAGCAACGTATCTGCAAATTCTGCTGGGCAAATCGCCAGTAGCTTTCCTTCGTTGGCAACATAGAGCGGGTCCAGACCGAGAAACTCACACAGCGCCCGCACCGGTTCATGCACCGGAATCGCCGCCTCGCGCAACTGCATCCCGACGCCTGCCTGTTGAGCGATCTCATTCAGTGCACAGCCCAATCCGCCCCGGGTTGGATCACGCAGGCAATGAATACCAGGAACCGCAGCTACCATCGCCGCCACTAGTTCATGCAAGGCTGCTGTATCGGATTCAATCGAGGCATCGAAACGCAGATTCTCCCGCTGGGCCATGACCGCCATGCCATGATCGCCCAGCGAGCCACTGAGCAGGATGGCGTCGCCCGGTTGCGCCTGGCGGGCAGCAATCTCCACGCCTTCCGGAATGAGTCCGACCCCGGTCGTAGTAATGAACACGCCGTCGCCTTTGCCCCGCTCAACGACCTTGGTATCACCGGTGACGATGGGTACGCCGGCGTGGCGCGCTGCGTGCGCCATCGAGTCAACGATCCGCTTAAGATCCGCTAATGGGAAGCCTTCCTCCAGAATGAACGTCGCGGCCAGATACAGCGGCCGCGCTCCAGCCATCGCGACATCGTTAATCGTGCCGTGAACCGATAGACAACCAATGTCGCCGCCAGGGAAGAACAGCGGTGAAACCACATGGCTGTCGGTCGCCATCGTCAATCGGCCTGGCGGGACCATCAAGCGCGCGCCATCGTCCTGAGCGCGCAACCATGCATTGTCGAAAGCCGCCAGGAATAGTTCTTCAATCAATTGCGCCATCGCCCGGCCGCCGCCACCGTGACTGAGCTCGACGCAGCCGTGTTGCAGGTCGAGCCGGTGGGGGAAAACATCGCGCCGTGGACTCATGACGCTGCTGCCTGCCGGAACCGGCCATAGTGATAATGCGCCGCGCAAGCCCCCTCGGCAGACACCATGCAGGCGCCAAGTGGATGATCCGGGGTGCAGGCTGTCGCGAATACCTTGCATTCCTCTGGGCGCGTGATGCCGCGCAACACCTCGGCGCAAACGCACGCTTTGTGATCGATGGCTGGAATTTCGGGAATGGTGAAGCGGCGTTCAGCATCCCAGTCAGCAAACGCCGGACGAATGGCCAAGGCACTGCCCGGCAACTCGCCCAGACCGCGCCATTCAAAGCTTGACCGGATCGTAAAAACTTCATCCATTAAACGTTGCGCTTTCCGGTTGCCTTCCGGACTGACTGCACGGGTATATTCATTGTCGACGTGCGCTTCGTTGGCGTTGATCTGGCGGATCAGCATCAGAATGGCTTGCAGCACATCCAGCGGTTCAAAGCCAGCGATGACCAGCGGGCGTTGATAGTCAGTGGCAACGAACTCATAAGGCTGGCTGCCGATAATCGTGCTGACATGGGCCGGGCCGATGAAGCCGTCAATTTGCCCCTTGATTTGCGCAACGCCTTGCCGGCGAGGAGGTGAAGGGAGGGGCGCTGCCAGCAGCGCCCGGAGCGCGGGCGGTGTCAGGACATGATTGCAGTACACGCTGAAGTTACCCAATCTCTCACGTCGAGCTTGCTGGATGGCAACGGCCGTCGGTGGCGTGGTGGTCTCGAAGCCAATAGCAAAGAATACGACTTGCTGGTTAGGATGGGTGCAGGCGGCATCCAGCGCATCGTCCACCGAATACACCATGCGTACATCAGCGCCACGCGCCTTGGCTTTTAACAAGGTGTCACCCCGAGCGCCAGGCACCCGCAGCAGGTCGCCGTAGCCGCACAGAATGACCCGCTCCTGTTCTGCCAAATCAATCGCCGCTTGGAGCCGCCCGCTCGGTAATACACAAACCGGGCAACCAGGGCCGTGAATCAGCCGTACATTGCCCGGTAACAAATCTTCAATACCATAGCGGCAGATCGCGTGGGTATGACCGCCGCAGAATTCCATCAGCGCATAATGACGGGTTGAATCGGTTTCCTGGCAAATACGGGCGGCGAGACCTCGTGCCAGTTGGCCATCGCGAAATTCATCGAGGTATTTCATGGCGGCTGCTCACAGTGCCTCGGTTGTCGCGGCCAGCTCAGCGAACAACCGCAAGGTTTCCTCGGCTTCGTCTGGGTCCAGGCGATTGAGCGCGTAGCCAACATGGACGATGACATAGTCGCCCACTGCAATTTCATCCAGCAGTGCGGTGGAAATTTGCTTACGTACACCGCCCATGTCGACGACGGCGTGTTCGTTATCCTTCATTTCGATGACTTGCGCAGGAATGGCGAGGCACATGGGCAGCAACCTTACGAAGAACGGTGGTGATTGAGATAAAACCAATGACGCTAACTATAGCGGACACCCCCCATGGTTCGATCGAGCGCCCGGTAGCTGATCGCTTCGGTGAGATGCGGTGTTTTGATGGTGCCGCTACCGGCTAAATCAGCGATAGTGCGGGCCACCTTGAGGATTCGGTGGTAGGCGCGCGGCGACAGACCGAGCCGTTCCAGAGCGTGTTCCAGCAGCTTATGATCGGCATCACTGAGGGCGCAGTAGTGCTCAATTTCCCGAGTGCCAAGCGCGCTGTTGGGTTTGCCGGCGCGTTGCAACTGCCGTTCACGGGCGGCGCAGACCCGGGCGCGTACCGTGGCGCTGCTTTCTTCCGGACTGCCGCCACGTAAAATGCGATGAGCCAGCCGGGGAACTTCAATGTGCAGGTCAATCCGGTCAATCAGCGGTCCTGATATTCTTGCCCGGTAACGGCGCACCTGTTCCTGACCACAGGCGCAATGCCGTTCGGCATCGCCCAGGTAGCCGCAGGGGCAAGGATTCATCGCTGCTACCAGTTGAAATCTCGCGGGGAAATCAGCTTGGCGGGCGGCGCGCGATATAGTAATCCGTCCGGACTCTAACGGTTCCCGGAGCACCTCTAGCACGCGCCGGTCGTATTCAGGCAATTCATCCAGAAACAGCACCCCGTGATGCGCCAGCGAAATCTCACCCGGCCGTGGTTGTCCCCCGCCGCCGACCAGCGCCACACCAGAAGCCGTGTGGTGCGGAGCACGGAACGGGCGCACACCCCATTGTTGCAAGTCCAGTCCCTGGGCGCTGACAGAAGCAATTGCAGCAGTTTCCAGCGCTTCTGCTTCGTTCAACGGCGGCATGATGCCCGGCAGTCGACTGGCCAGCATGGTCTTACCGGTGCCGGGCGGGCCGATCAGTAACAGGTTGTGACCACCGGCAGCGGCGATTTCCAATGCCCGTTTGGCATGGTGCTGGCCGCGCACATCACTTAAGTCCCGGTCCAAGAGCGCTAAACCGGATGGCGCTCGTGGTTGCATGACTGGCGGTTGCAAGGCATTTCCGGTGACCATTTGCTGGCAAACCTCCAGCAAATGCGCTGCGCCCAACACCTTCGCGCCACCCGCGAGCATGGCTTCCCCGGCATTTTCGCCCGGAGTCAGCAGCGTACGCCCGGCATCACGGCAGGCCAGCGTTGCTGGCAGCACCCCGCGAATTCGCCGTAATTCACCGCCAAGCGCTAGTTCACCAAGGAATTCGTACTGATCCAGCCGTTCGCGTGGAATTTGTCCCGAGGCCGCCAGGAGACCGAGTGCAATGGGCAGGTCAAATCGTCCACCCTCCTTGGGTAAATCAGCAGGCGCTAGATTGATCGTGATGCGGCGAGCTGGAAACTCGAAGCCACTGTTCTGAATAGCGCCACGCACCCGGTCCTTGCTTTCCTTCACCGCTGCTTCCGGTAAGCCTACGATGAACAGCCCTGGCAAACCACCGGACAAGTGGACTTCCACACTGACTAACGGTGCGTCGATGCCGGCTTGTGCGCGGGTATAAACAATGGCAAGCGACATGCGAATCCTATTAATGGGGCATAGTTGCCGCCCCTCACCCCTAGCGGGTGAGGAACTGTGCACGAACGGAGTGCGTGCGGCAGGTGCTATGCATTATCTTCTGGTTCAGCCGGTTTTTCCGCCGCCTTGCGCCGTTTGCCGCCGCCGGTAACTTTGGTTTCCAGATCAGTCAACTGCTTCTCCAATTCTTCCAGTTTAGCGCGGGTGCGCGCCAGCACGCTTTGTTGCACCTCGAATTCCTCGCGAGTTACCAGTTCCAGCTTAGCAAACGTCGTTTGCAAGGCTGCATGGACGTTTTTTTCCATGTCTGCCTGGAATTGCCGGAAACCAGGGGGCAACGCTTCCACAAAACGCTTAGCCAAGTCGTCGATAGCCTTAGGATCGATCATCACTCTTTCTCCAGAGACAGGTTGTCACCTTTCAAGTTTAACGGGAATTTCCATTTTGTATGTCTTTACTTAATTGCACTATGTTGGTGCAATAACTAAAAGATTATGTGCAGCGAGCGACCGTATAAATGACGTATTTTAACTAAATTTGTTTATAACTATTTGTTTTATAATTACTTATTTTGAATGGCATACAATGTGCTCTTTTCAAAAAACGCATTATCAGTGTTGATGGATAACGTGCGTCAAAACACTGCAACAACACGTTGCCCCACAGGGGTGTTGGAAGCCATCAGGAGTTGAGCCATGAAGCTGATCACGGCGGTTATCAAGCCGTTCAAACTAGATGATGTTCGGGAAGCACTTTCGGAAGTGGGCGCGCAGGGAGTGACGGTCACCGAGGTGAAGGGGTTTGGCCGGCAGAAAGGGCATACTGAGCTCTATCGAGGTGCAGAATACGTGGTGGATTTTCTGCCCAAAATCAAAGTTGAGGTTGGGGTCACTGACGATCTAGCCGACCGGGTCGTCGAGGTGATTTCCCGGGCTGCCAATACCGGCAAGGTGGGTGATGGCAAGATTTTTATCTGCGACTTGGAAAATGCGATCCGTATCCGGACCGGTGAATCAGGGCCAGAAGCGCTATAAGCGACTATATTTATTAATAAATGTATTTCAACCCTAGGAGAATTCCACTGATGACGAGAGCGATACAAGTGGTAAAAAATGGTGGCTGGCTGGCGCTGCTGGCGATATTCGCGCCTAGCCTGGCGCTGGCCCAGGAGGTGGCCCCGGCACTGAGTTCCGGTGATACCGCCTGGATGTTGACGTCGACGGCCCTGGTGCTATTCATGACAATTCCTGGATTGTCGCTGTTCTATGCAGGCATGGTGCGCGCCAAGAATGTGCTGTCGGTGATGATGCAATGTTTCGCCATTACCGGGCTGATAACGGTGTTATGGGTGCTCTATGGCTATAGCCTGGCCTTCGATACCGCAGGTATGACCAAGGAGGCCATCAATTTGGCGACTTTTGTCGGGGGTTTAGATAAAGTCTTTTTAAGTGGAGTGGCCCGTGAGGGGTTGACTGGAACTATTCCAGAAACAGTGTTCGTGACCTTTCAGATGACGTTTGCCATCATCACCCCGGCGCTCATTGTCGGTGCTTTCGCCGAGCGGATGAAATTTTCCGCCATGCTGGTTTTCATGGCGATTTGGTTCACCATCGTGTATGCCCCAATTTGTCACATGGTTTGGAGTGGCGATGGCGCACTGATGTGGGATTGGGGTGTTTTGGATTTCGCCGGTGGCACCGTGGTGCATATCAACGCAGGTCTCGCGGGGTTCATCGCCTGTTTGATGATTGGCAAGCGCCGAGGCTATCCAACGACGGCTATGCCACCGCATAATCTCAACTTTACGATTATAGGCGCTTCGATGTTGTGGGTGGGTTGGTTCGGCTTTAATGCCGGCAGTGCATTGGCGTCGAACGCCAGCGCTGGCATGGCGATGCTGGTCACTCAAATTGCGACGGCGGCGGCGGCGCTGGCCTGGATGTTTGCGGAATGGATGACGCACGGTAAACCCAGTGTGTTGGGCATTGCCTCTGGCGCGGTGGCCGGATTGGTGGCGATCACTCCAGCATCGGGAACGGCTGGACCGATGGGGGCGTTGCTGATCGGTGCCGCTTCAGGGGTGATCTGCTTCCTGGCTGCTACCAAGATGAAGCGTGCGCTCGGTTATGATGACTCGCTCGATGTGTTTGGGGTCCATGCGATCGGAGGTATCATCGGGGCAATCCTGACCGGCCTGTGTGCCGACGTCAGCCTGGGTGGCGCTGGTTTGGCCGAAGGCATGACGATTGGTTCTCAGTTGTGGATTCAGGCCAAGGGGGTCATGTTCACCTTGGCTTATACGGGCATTTTAAGTTTCGTGATTCTAAAAGTTATCGACGTAGTGATGGGGTTGCGTGTCACGGACGAGCAAGAAACCGAAGGTCTGGATCTCGCACTGCACGACGAACGGGGCTACAACTTGTGATGACGAGGGTGGATATCGGGTACTCTAACGTCCGGATATTCGCCCTACATCACGCATGGGCATGGATTTCGGTTATATTCCCGTTCAGAACTTAATTCAAGCTAGGCGAAACGCCAGAGGGTATCTGATGAAGCTAGTCACTGCGGTTATTAAACCATTCAAGTTAGACGATGTGCGGGAAGCACTATCAGGAATCGGTGTGCAGGGTATCACCGTGACCGAGGTCAAGGGGTTCGGCCGTCAGAAAGGGCACACTGAATTGTACCGGGGTGCTGAATACGTGGTGGATTTCTTGCCAAAGGTTAAATTGGAAATTGCGGTTGATGATAATCTGGTGGACAAGGTCGTCGAGGCGATTTGCTCTACGGCTAATACGGGTAAAATCGGCGACGGCAAGATCTTTATCTATGACCTGGAGCGCGCAATCCGGATTCGTACCGGTGAAATCGGACCCAGCGCGTTGTAATGGCGTCGTGGTGAGGCACATCCAACCGGGCGGAGCGGTAGCTCCGCCCTTTTGTTTGAGCGATTTTGTGCCGTATCACTGTCCAGTATGATTTCGCAATGACTAAGACTATCAAAACACGCTTTGCCCCCAGCCCGACCGGCCATCTGCACTTGGGTAATATTCGCACTGCTCTGTTTAATGCCCTGCTAGCCCGGCACGGGGGCGGACAGTTCGTATTGCGTATTGAGGATACCGACCGTGAACGCAGCCGTTATGAATATGTTAAGGAATTACAAGATGATCTACGCTGGCTAGGCTTGGATTGGCAGGAAGGCCCAGAAGTGGGCGGTCCTCATATCCCCTACGTTCAATCGGAGAGGACATCGCTATATGCCGAATACTATCAACGGCTGGATGTTGCGGGTCATGTTTATCCTTGTTTTTGCACGCCAACCGAGTTGGCGATGAGCCGTAAGGCGCAGCAAGCGGCGAGCCGTCCGCCGCGTTATGCCGGGGCCTGTGCCCGGCTGAGCGAAGCCGAGCGCCAAGCGCGGCGGGAGAGAGGTTTGCAACCCACCTTGCGTTTCCGGGTGCCAGCCGGACGGATGGTCGAATTCATTGATTTGGTTCGTGGTCCTCAACGTTTCGCCAGCGACGATATCGGTGACTTTGTCATCCGCCGGGCGGATGGCGGTCCCCAGTTTTTCTTTGTCAATGCCGTCGATGATGCGCTGATGGGGATCACGCATGTGCTGCGCGGCGAGGATCATCTGACCAATACCCCGCGCCAGTTGTTATTGCTGGACGCGTTGGGATTGCCAGCGCCAAAGTACGGTCACATGTCGTTGATCGTTGGATCGGATGGCGGCCCGTTGTCCAAGCGTGAAGGTGATCTCAGTATTCGTGAATTGCGGGCAATGGGTTATTTGCCGGAAGCATTATTGAATTATCTGTCCCGGCTTGGCCATCGCTATGCACAGGATGTGTGGATGGAGCCAGCGGAACTGGCCACCGGCTTCGTCGTGGAGCATCTGGGCCGTGCGCCAGCCCGTTACGACGAGACGCAATTGCTGCATTGGCAGGCAGAGGCGGTGCGGTACGCAGCGCCGGAACGGCTGTGGGAGTGGATGGGCATGGCGGTTCATCAGCAGGTGCCGGCTATCCACCAGGAGGACTTTGTCGCGGCCATTCGCCCGAATGTCCGGTTTCCCGCCGACGCCATGTTTTGGGCAGAACGGTTGTTTGGTGAGGAATTGACCCTGAGCGAGGTCAGCCAAATAGTGATCGCCACGGCAGGACCAGCGTTTTTTAATCACGCATTGGCAGCGTATGCCAAGTATGGGACTGCCTATCAGTTGCTGGTTGATGAGCTAAAGCAGCATACTGGCGCGAAAGGCAAGAATCTCTTCATGCCGCTGCGGGCAGCCCTGACCGGTGAAACGCATGGCCCGGAGCTGGCGCGGATTCTGGCGCTATTGCCGCCTGATACCGTGCGGCGGCGATTACACGTCTGGTGCTAAGGGTTTTTGAAGTAACCGATATTGTTAGAAATAAAATTCTCGCTAATCTGGGTTCTCGCATCTTTCTGGCATTTCCAAGCACGATTGGACCGGTGAGGTTGCCACTATCATGGCTGCCGGAATGCAGCATGATCCATATATCTTGATTCGTTTTGCGCGCGAACGCAGTGTATCTAGCCATTACCCGGCTATGAGACTGAGACGCACGGTGTCCATTCGGCACCCAATAGTAACCTCTATCGATGAGTCCAATATGGCGGCGCATCTGCTCCAGCAAAGTTGACGGGCACTAAAACCGTATCTTGAACTGGCTCAGATTCGTTAGCTTGCGGGTAATCCAGAGTGTAATGCAATCCTCGGCTTTCCTTACGCGCCAGGGCGCTGCGAATGATTAATTCTGCGACCTGCGCCAGATTGCGTAATTCGATTAAATTCCCGCTGATGCGGAAATTACCGTAGTACTCGTCAATTTCTCCCAGTAATAATTCAACCCGGCGCCGGGCGCGTTGCAGGCGCTTATCAGTGCGCACAATACCGACATAGTCCCACATGAACTGCCGCAATTCCGCCCAGTTATGGCTGACAACAACTTCTTCATCGGAATCTGTGACCCGGCTTTCGTCCCAGGCGGGGAGTAGAGGCGAGGCCGGTGCGCGATCCAGTTGTAAATGGATGTCTGCGGCACCGGCAGCGGCAAATACCAGGCATTCCAGGAGCGAATTACTGGCCATGCGGTTAGCGCCGTGCAGCCCGGTGAAGGCGACCTCCCCTATAGCATACAGTCCTTCTACATCCGTTCGCGCCTGCAAATCGGTCACTACCCCTCCACAGGTGTAGTGCGCTGCTGGCACCACTGGAATTGGCTGGTGGATCATATCGAAGCCGTATTCCAGACATTTCGCGTAAATGTTGGGAAAATGCGAACGGATAAATTCAGCAGGCTTATGGCTGATGTCTAGATACACGCACTCGGTGCCCAGGCGCTTCATCTCATGGTCGATGGCCCGGGCCACAATGTCACGAGGTGCCAGTTCCATCCGCACATCGAAATTGCGCATGAATCGGGTTCCATCGGGCAGCAGCAGATAACCGCCTTCGCCGCGCACCGCCTCGGAAATCAAGAAATTTTTGGCTTGCGGGTGATAGAGACAAGTTGGATGGAATTGCATGAATTCCATATTGGCGACTCGGCAGCCGGCCCGCCAAGCCATGGCGATGCCATCACCGGTAGAGCCATCTGGGTTACTGGAATAGAGATAGACCCGGCTGGCGCCGCCTGTAGTCAATACCACGGACCGCGCCGCTAATGCCTCGACTTGTCCACTACGTTGATCCAGCACATAAGCCCCTAAACAGCGGTTTCCGGCGAGGCCCAGCTTGCGGCTGGTAATCAAATCGACGGCGATATGCTGATCCAGCAGGGTGATGTTTGGATGTTCGTGGGCGCGTTCCTCCAGAGTTGTCTGAATTGCCCGCCCGGTTGCATCAGCAGCATGGACGATCCGCCGGTGACTGTGGCCGCCCTCGCGATGCAAATGATAGTCAACGATGCCTTCGGTATTGGGTTCACGAGTAAAGGGCACCCCCTGTTGGCTCAGCCATTCGATGACTTCACGACCGTGTTCTACCGTGAAATGGACAGTATCAGCATGACACAGACCGGCTCCGGCGATCAAAGTATCCTGTACATGCGATTCAATGGAGTCACTGGCATCTAACACTGCTGAGACGCCGCCTTGGGCATAATAGGTGCTGCCCTCGTGTAGTGCTCCCTTGGCGAGTACCGCTATACGGGTGGCATCAGCCAGTCGGAGGGCTAAACTGAGACCGGCAGCACCGCTACCGATAATGAGGACATCAGGTGAGGGAGGCAAGGCCATGACTTGTGAGCTGCTCCATGAATAAGGTATTGTTCTAACGCGCTGGGGTATTACATTGGACACTGGGGCAGTGTCATATTTTATTCATTACGCCGCAACTATAACCATATCCCGGCGGGTCTGCGAACTTACGTAATGGCCATCGGTCTACCGTGACGGTCGCATGGAGATTGCCATTGAGTCGAAAGGGGTCTGCCCGGATGGGCGAAGGGCATCTGGATCGTGAGCTGGTCCAAAGGGTACAGAAAGGCGACAAAGGCGCGTTCGATCTGCTGGTACGCAAGTACCAGTATAAGATTATCAAACTAATCTCTCGCTATGTGCATGATCCGAGCGAAGCTTTGGATGTATCCCAGGAAGCCTTCCTCAAGGCGTATCGGGCCTTGCCTGGGTTTCGTGGAGACAGTGCGTTCTATACCTGGCTCTATCGAATTGCTATCAACACGGCCAAAAATTATTTGGTCGCGCAAGGCCGGCGTCCGCCGGGTTCCGATATCGACGCCCAAGAGGCCGAACAATACGAAGGCCAATCTCTACTTAAAGAGTATGAGACGCCTGAAAGACTTCTACTCAAGGATGAAATCGAGGCGACGGTGTTCAGAGCGATCGAAGAGTTGCCGGAAGATTTGCGCACCGCGATCACTCTCCGCGAACTTGAGGGTATGAGTTATGAGGAAATCGCCCAAACCATGGGGTGTCCAATCGGTACAGTGCGTTCCCGGATTTTCCGGGCCCGGGAATCGATTGACGCCAAACTGCATCCACTACTAAGCTAGTTTCGGGATAGAGTCATGGCTGATAAAACGGCTGAACAAACCTTAGCGCCAACTGTAAGCGGCACCACCAGCCCAATTGATATCATCGCCAGTCAGCTTTCGGCAATGGTTGATGGAGAACTGGCTGATGAAGAGATCGCTCTGGCGTTGCGACGGTTAAGTCGAGATAGTGATTGGCAGGGGCGCTGGGAGCGCTATCATTTGATCAGCGACGCTATGCAGGGCCATGTCCCTGCAGCGCTGGATACCCGCTTTACGACCCGCATCCATCAAGCGGTAGCGAATGAGCCACCACCGCTTTCCATTGCCCGGCCACTGCCGTCCTG
Organism: Proteobacteria bacterium UBA2383; assembly: GCA_002343485.1. Classification (GTDB taxonomy): domain Bacteria; phylum Pseudomonadota; class Gammaproteobacteria; order Competibacterales; family Competibacteraceae; genus UBA2383. The sequence goes on along the minus strand of DDST01000043.1, from coordinate 13,914 downwards.
GTATAAACCGGTCACTGGTTTTGCCTTAGCAGCTTCGGTGGTTCTGGTTGCCCTGTTTGGGCTAAAACTCAACCAAAGCAACGCCACCTTCCCGCCCACGGCCTCATTGGCTGCCAATATTCCTGCTCCTGCTGCAGCTTCTCTCCCGGTTGAGGCGGTAGCGTTGACCCAACCGGCTGCCAACGCCAGTGAACCGGTTGAAGCGCGATTGAACAGCTATCTGGTGAATCATAACGGCTATGCCTCCAGGAACAGTGTGAATGGCATGCTGCCCTATGTGCGCATGGTCGGTTATCAAGTCAACCGCTGACGCGCCTGCCGAATGAAGCAAAAATTGTTACTCTGTGCCACGTTAGCGCTCGCTGCCAATTCGTTGTCTCCTATCGGCTGGGCTCAATCCCCTCCATCGGCCGCTGAAGAAGCCCGGCATTGGCTGGAACGCATGATTCAGGCGACCCAAACACTGAATTATGAAGGTACTTTTGTCTACATTCAGGGTCCTCATGTGGAATCCATGCGAATTATTCACAGCAGCACTGCTAGTGGTGAACGGCAGCGGCTGTTTTCCCTGAATGGTCCGCCTCGGGAAGTGGTCATGGTGAACAACAGCATCGTCTGCTTATTACCGCAGCAGCAGGCGACTTTTCCAGGTGGTGACTATCAAAATTCTCCATTTCCTGTATCGATTCCTCGTGAGCTTGGGCGGCTGGAAAACTACTATATATTCGAGATTCTTGGTCAGGATCGTATCGCTGGATTAGAAACGCGGGTGATTGCTATTAAACCGCGGGATGCCTGGCGATTCGGTTATCGATTATGGCTGGATGAGCAGAACGGTATGGTATTACGTTCGGCGCTGTTGAATGAACAGGGTCAGCCGGTGGAACAGTTGATGTTCACCGATTTACAGGTCAAGCCGCACATTGATGAATCTGCCTTCCAATCTTCAGCTTTGGCGCTGAACACTGCACCGGCATCAGCGAATCCAATCAACCCTAATGCGTCGCCTCCTGCCGGTGAGCCGATTAAGGAATCTACTTGGCAGGCCGGGTCGCTGCCTGAAGGGTTTGTCAAGGTGTTGCACAATCGCTTTACCGAAGCGTCAGGTCAGCATCCGACCGAACACCTCGTGTTTTCCGACAGTTTGGCAACAATCTCGGTGTTTCTGGAGAAGCTGGAGGATGATCCGCCGCTTTTACAAGGCGAATCACGGTTCGGCTCGATGAATGCTTTTGGCACAGTGGTAGCGGGGCACCAAGTGCTGGTGGTCGGTGAAGTTCCAGCCGCGACTGTGCAACGCATTGCTGCGTCGATTCAGCAAGTTTCTAAAGGTGATAAACCATGATTGAGGAACGAGCTAGAGTGGCAGAGGCCGGCGATGGTTACGCTTGGGTGGAAATTGAGCGCCGGTCGGCCTGCGGAAATTGCCATGCCAACGATGGGTGTGGTACGGCGGCCTTGGCAACAGTATGGAGTGGCCGCCAGATGCGAACACGGGCGATTTCGAATCTGCCATTACGATCGGGCGACGAGGTGATTGTCGGGCTGGCGGATGGTGTCTTATTGCGCGGGGCGCTGTTGGCTTACCTTTTGCCGCTGGTGCTCATGTTGGCTGGGGCGCTGCTGGGAGACGCAGCATTTGCTAGTGCTGGCGAGGAACCAGTGATTCTATTAGGTGCGCTAGGCCTTGGGCTGGGTTTTCTGGCGGTGCGTGTTGCATCCCGTTCCTGGCAAGACGATGTCCGGTTTCAGCCAGTCGTGCTGCGCCGAGTGATAGCATTGGAGTCGGTAGAAGGATTAACCAGTTGATCTCATATCAAAGATGTTGGTATTTACTATAGATAAAAAGTAGCCATTGCTATAATCCTCGCACTGACTCGATAATGACCAGCGAAAGCTCTCGCCCCCTGCGGTGACGAGAGCTTCTTTGTATTTAACACAGGCACCCAGTGGCTGAGGTTGCCGTTGATTGCCATAAACTGATGGAATTCATGGATCACATTCGCAACTTCTCGATCATCGCCCATATCGACCATGGCAAATCCACGCTCGCTGACCGGTTTATTCAGATTTGCGGTGGCTTGAGCCAGCGGGAAATGGCCGCTCAGGTGCTCGATTCCATGGATCTGGAGCGCGAGCGCGGCATCACGATCAAGGCGCAGAGTGTCTCATTACGCTATCCGGCTCGCGATGGCCGCACCTACCAGCTCAATATTATTGATACACCAGGACATGTTGATTTCTCCTACGAAGTCTCCCGTTCGCTAGCAGCTTGTGAAGGTGCATTGCTGGTGGTAGATGCTGCCCAGGGTGTCGAAGCGCAAAGTGTTGCTAACTGCTATACCGCCATTGAACAGGGCCTGGAAGTGTTGCCCGTACTCAACAAGATTGATCTACCCTCTGCGGATGCGGAGCGGGTAGCGCATGAGATCGGCGATATCATTGGTCTGGATGCCAGCCAGGCTCTGCGGGTTAGCGCCAAGTCAGGATTGGGCGTTGAGGATCTGCTGGAGGCGATTGTCGCCCATATTCCAGCACCCAAAGGTCAACCTGATGGATCGCTCAAGGCGCTGATCATCGACTCCTGGTTCGATAACTTTGTCGGTGTGATCTCATTGGTGCGAGTGGTAGACGGGCAGATTGCTTCCAAACAGAAGATCCAAGTCCTGTCTACAGGACGGGTCTTTCAGGTGGAGGCAGTGGGTATCTTTACCCCTAAACGCAGCGATCAGCTCGCATTGAATGCGGGCGAAGTCGGTTATGTGATCGCTGGCATCAAGGATATCGATGGCGCGCCAGTGGGCGATACGCTTACCAGCGCCGACCGGCCAGCGAGTGAATCGCTGCCGGGGTTTCAGAAAGTGCAGCCCCGGGTGTTTGCTGGACTGTTTCCCGTTGATTCGGACGATTTTGGTAACTTGCGCGAGGCATTGCAGAAACTGCGGCTGAATGATGCCTCGCTGTTTTTCGAGCCGGAAACTTCGCAGGCTATGGGCTTCGGGTTTCGCTGCGGTTTTCTCGGCCTGTTGCATATGGAAATTGTCCAAGAGCGGCTGGAGCGTGAGTACAATCTTAATCTAGTCACGACTGCGCCAACCGTGATTTATGAAGTGCTGACTACTAAAAATGAAATCCTGAAGATTGACAATCCTGCCAAGCTGCCCCCAGCGAATGAAATCGCTGAAGTTCGTGAACCGATTATTGTGGCCCATATTCTGACGCCGCAAGACTATCTGGGTGCGATCATCACGCTGTGCATCGAGAAACGCGGTGCTCAACGCGGTTTACACTATGCCGGTGGCCAAGTGCAATTGAGCTTCGAATTGCCAATGAGCGAAGTGGTGATGGATTTCTTCGACCGGCTAAAGTCGGTCAGCCGAGGTTTTGCCTCATTTGAATACAGTTTCGAACGCTTCCAGGCCGCGCCACTGGTTAAGCTGGATGTGCTGATCAACGGGGAGAAGGTCGATGCACTGTCGGCGATAGTGCACCGTGATCAGGCCCAGCGCCAAGGCCATGGTTTGGCCATCAGGCTTAAGAAACTCATCCCTCAGCAAATGTTTGAAGTAGCGATTCAGGCTGCTATCGGGAATCAAATTATCGCGCGTACGACAGTTAAGGCATTGCGTAAAAACGTCCTTGCCAAATGCTATGGTGGCGACGTGACTCGCAAGCGTAAGTTGCTCGAAAAACAGAAGGCAGGTAAAAAACGCATGAAGCAGGTGGGTAAGGTGGAGATTCCGCAAGATGCTTTTCTAGCAGTGTTGCAGGTGGACAAGAATAATTCCTAATCCCAACTGGTTATCACTCATCACTTAATTGATTGGATCATCATACGCATGAATATCGATTTTGCCGCTGTTCTGGTGGTATTAACCATAGTCACTGGTGTTGTCTGGTTGCTGGATATTCTGATGTTAGCGCCGCGCCGCGTCCGTGGTGCTGCCGCATTGGGGGGTGGGGGCGAAGCTTCGAGAGTTGCTGCCAAACTACCGTGGTATGTCGATCTGTCAAAATCATTTTTCCCGGTAATTCTAGCGGTGCTGGTGCTGCGCTCATTTATCGTCGAGCCGTTCCGCATTCCCTCGGAATCCATGCTGCCGACTCTGCTTAAGGGTGATTTCATCCTAGTCAATAAATTTGCCTATGGTTTGCGGTTGCCGGTGTTCAACACCAAGCTGCTTGGAAACGGCCAGCCAACACGAGGTGATGTGGTGGTGTTTCGCTACCCGCGTGAACCTGCTGTCGCCTATATCAAGCGGGTGGTCGGTCTGCCCGGCGACCGGTTAGAGTACCGGGGTAAACGGTTATTCATCAACGGCCAGCCGGCGCCGCTGACTTCACTGCCTGACAATCCCGCTGAACCTGGCTATCAACAGTTTGATGAACAGTTGGGTACCGCCAACCATCGCATCCAGGTATTAGCTGACAGCCGCTGGAGTTTGATTGGGTTATGGCCCGGTCTACAGCCACACCGGGACTCAGATGGAACCGTCGCTTGGGCGTATCAGGTACCAGAAAGACACTACTTTGTCATGGGTGACAACCGCGACAACAGTAGCGACAGTCGAGTCTGGGGACCCATGCCTGAGGAAAACCTGATCGGTCGGGCTTTTTTCATCTGGATGAACCTGGATTGTATTACTTTCAACGGCCAATGCAGAAGAATTGGTAATAATATTAATTAGTTGAAAACAAAAGGGGGAATAATCATGATACAGGCTACACCACGCAAGGAGCCAAAGGACCAGCAACGCGGCATGACCGTTATCGGTATGCTGCTGGTATTAATTCTCATCGCCTTTGCCGTGCTCATCGCGATGAAGGTCATACCTATATATATCGAATACTACACGATTAAATCGACTATCGAGAGTATCCGCAAAGAACCGCAATTGGCGCAGATGAGTGTACAGGATATCCATAAAGCTATTCAAAGGCGCTTTGATGTCGGTTATGTCGAAAAGGTGAATGCCAGCGATCTCAAGATCAAGAATGCTCCCAACGGCCGGATGCTGGAGTTGGTTTATGATGATGAGCGGGAGCTATTCTACGGCTTATACATATTGCTGAAAGTAAATGAAACAGTTCCACTGACGCCGAATTGAATGTGAATCCGTGAACTTACCTCTTGCCCGATTGTGTACTGCCCTGGGTTACCGCTTCCAAACACCGGGATGGCTGGAAGAGGCGCTGACCCATCGCAGTGCCTCAGCCCGCAACAACGAGCGATTGGAGTTTCTAGGTGATGCCTTGTTAAATCTGATCATCGCTGAGTACTTGTTCCAGCATTACCCGAAAGCCAGCGAAGGTGAATTAAGCCGCTTACGGGCCAGCCTGGTCAAAGGAGAAACCTTGGCAAATCTAGCACGCGAGTTGAAGCTGGGTGATTGGTTGCGGTTGGGACAGGGGGAACTCAAGAGTGGTGGCTACCGGCGTGAATCTATTCTATCGGATGCGCTGGAGGCAGTGATCGGTGCAGTTTATCTGGACAGTGGTTTTAGCGCCTGCCGTGATTGGGTTCTGTATCTTTATCGCAACTGGCTGACAGGGTTGTCGGATGCCAGCGATTTGAAAGATCCGAAAACCCGTTTGCAGGAATATCTGCAAGCCGGCCAGCGCCCCCTGCCGATCTATAACATGCTGGAAATTCGCGGTGAACCGCACGCGCAGAGCTTTACCGTGGAATGCGTGGTTGCTGAGTTGCGGACAATTGCCGTGGGCAGTAGCCGCCGCAAAGCTGAACAGGAATCGGCCCGCCTGATGTTGGAGCAGCTGGTATGACAACACGCTCACTACTCTTATCCCCCGCAACCGATGCGGAGAATGAGTCCCATGCGGGCTACGTTGCGCTGCTGGGCCGGCCCAATGTCGGCAAATCCACATTGCTGAACCAGTTGATTGGGCAGAAAATCAGCATTACTGCTCCTAAGCCGCAAACGACCCGGCATGTCATCCTGGGTATCCAGACCCTGCCGGAAGCACAGATCATTTACGTAGACACTCCAGGCTTGCATCGCCAGGGCCGGCGGGCGATGAACCGTTACCTGAACCGGGCAGCAGCCAGCGTACTGGGCTATGTGGATGTGGTGGTGTTCTTGATCGAAGCCCTGCGCTGGACTGAAGAGGACGAGGATGTGCTGCAGCGGTTGGTCGAGTTCACAGGGCCGGTGGTCCTAGCAGTCAACAAAATAGACTGGATCACTGACAAGCGGCGGTTGTTGCCATTCCTGCAAGAGATAGCTGAGAAGCGGGCGTTTGTCGAAGTGGTGCCATTGGCAGCGATCAATGGCGACAATGTAGATGCGCTAGAACAAGTGATAGCCGGCTTATTGCCGGTGCAAGATTTCCTGTTTCCAGAAGATCAGATCACCACGGTTAGCGAACGCTTCTTCGCTGCCGAACTGATTCGCGAAAAGCTGACCCGGTTGCTGCGCGAGGAATTGCCCTATGCGCTGACCGTGGAGATTGAACAGTTTGTCGAAGAAGGCCGGTTAGTCCGTATTCATGCGGTGATCTGGGTCGAACGCGCCAGTCAGAAGGGTATTGTTATTGGCGAGAAGGGTGCTGTCTTACGGGAAGTGGGCCGCCAGGCCCGCGAGGATCTGGAGCGGTTATTTGGCCGTAAAGTATTTTTGGAAACCTGGGTCAAAGTCCGCGAAGGCTGGTCCGATGACGAGCGCGCCTTGCGTAGTCTGGGCTACGGAGATCCGGGTATATCCTGAACACGTCCCTTTCTAACCTTCCGGGTCTTTCGTCCAAGAAAATCTAGATTTCCTTGCCTTATGCGCATCTTGCTGCAACCAGCCTTTATTCTGCATCGCCGCCCGTACCGCGATAGCAGCCTGCTGCTAGAGGTATTTACCCGCGAACATGGGAGGCTAGGTTTGGTGGCGCGTGGCGCAGTTTCACCTCGGTCACGGTTGAAGGGTCTTTTGCAATCATTCACGCCTTTGTTGCTTTCCTGGACGGGCGATGGTGATTTGGCGACGCTGAGCGGCGGTGAAGAAGCTGGATTACCCGTTCCCCTGTTGCACAACCGGGCGCTAGCTGGACTCTATATTAATGAGCTGCTAGTGCGGTTATTGCCACGCCGTGATGCACAGCCGGGTTTGTTTACTGCCTACGAGGTTCTTTTAGCGGATCTGGCAATAGTGGCAGATGAGGAGCCGCCATTAAGGCGCTTTGAGAAGCGGTTGCTGGAAGAGTTAGGCTACGGGTTGAGTCTGGATCGCGAGGTGGCGAGCGGTATGCCAATTGCCGCCGAAGCGCATTACCGTTACGTGCTGGACCAGGGACCGTTGATGGTCGATCAAACGCAAACCGGCGTGCCTATTTCCGGTCGCAGCTTGCTGGCCCTGCGCGATGGGATGTTGAACGACCCGGCGGTGCTCAAGGAGGTCAAACGCCTGACCCGCGCCGCGTTGGCCGAGCAGCTTCAGGGCCGGGCACTCAAGACGCGGGAGCTGTATCGAATCAAGCGGGAAGGGTAGCCGGAATCCTCACACCATGCCTTTACCAACCAGCATGCGATGGGTCATGTAGGCCAGTAGTCCGCAACTGGCGATGACCGCTGCCATCGGCAGCGCCGAACCGCCGCCCGCCAATCCGACTAGCATACTGGCGAAGGTCGCCACACCAAATTGCAATGCGCCGATCAAGGCCGAGGCGCTGCCCGCCCGTTGTCCCTGATGAGCCAAGGCATTGGCCATAGCGTTCGGTGCGGTAAACCCGAGGCTGATACTGTAGCCGAATAGCGGAATCAGCAGCACCGGCAAGCCGCCCCAGCCACTCGCCGCGATCATCAGCATCCCCAGCCCCAGTAACACCGTCGAGCGGTTGGCGCGCCGCAGAAGGGTGTCCGTGGAATGATGCCGTAATAATCGGCGATTGACTTGGGAACTGGCGATCAAACCCAAGGCGTTGAGGCCGAAAAGCCAGCCGAAATTCTGCGCTGACACGCCATAGACCTCGATAAACACATGCGGTGAACCGGTGATGTAGGCGAACATTCCCGCATGGGCAAATCCGCCACTGAGGACATAGCCCATGAAGCGGCGGTCACCTAATAATTCGCTATAGACACGTAGTGCTGGGCCAATGCCAGTACTGGCGATGGTGTCTGCCGGGCGGGTTTCCGGCAGAAAGCGCCAGACTGCAAACAGGCAGGCTAGCCCGAATATCGACAGTACTGCAAAGATCGCTCGCCAGCCGGCGAACCATAGAATCCAGCCGCCAATGAACGGAGCAAGGATCGGCGCCAGCCCCATGACGAGCATCAGCAGGGAAAACACGCGGGCTGCGGTATGCGGGTCGCAACGGTCACGCACCACTGCGCGAGCGATGACAATCCCGGCACAACCGCCCACAGCCTGAACGAAGCGCAACACGGTCAGCGTAGTCATGTCTGGCGCTAGTGCACAGCCAATTGAGGTAATCACGTAAAGCGCCAGCCCCGCATAGAGCGGCGGCTTGCGTCCGTAGCGATCAGCCAGCGGCCCGTGAATCGCCTGACCGAGTGCCAAGCCAATGAAAAAGCTGGATAAGGTAAACTGTGCGGCTGACGTCTCAACGCCAAAATCGGCAGCAATCGCCGGTAAGCCAGGCAGGTACATGTCAATCGACATCGGTGCAAAAGCAATTAACGCACCGAGAATCAGTAACCAGGAGAGCGGTAGGGCAGTCAGGAGAGGGGACTCTGGTCGATGGAGCGGCTATAATTTGAGCCGCTTAAACATCCCTTCCGGGATATGGACGATGAGCATCATAATCCAGCGCCAGAACCAGGGTAAGTAAACTTCATCGCGCCCACGGTCGACGGCAGCGGTGATGCCTTGAGCGATGTGATCGGGTTGCGCCCACAGGAACCCTTTTTTCTCGAAAGCAGCCGTCATTGGGGTATCGACAAAGCCGGGTTTGATGGTAATCACCTGGATGCCCTTGCGGCTAAGCCGGTTGCGCAATCCTTGCAGGAACAAGCTGACCATGCCTTTGGCGGCGCCATAGACATAATTGCTTTGTCGGCCCCGGTCGCCGGCAACCGAACTGATAGCAATCAGGGTCCCGCGCCCGCGCGTCTCAAAGCTATTAGCTAACAGTGTTGCCAGGCTGATTACACTGAGCGCGTTGGTGTGAATCGCTGCCAGCGTTAACGGGGCCGACTGCTGGCACGCCTGTTGATCGGGTAATGTGCCGTGGGCGATCAGCGCCACGTCGATACCGCCCAGCGTCTGACTGGCTCGCTCCAGCAAGGCCGGATGTGTGTCCAGTTCGTCAAGATCAAGGCTTTCCTGCACGACCGGCTGACCCGAACGAATTTCCAGATCACGGGCGATAGCTGCCAACCGTTCCACGTTGCGCCCGGCCAGATAGAAACGTGCGCCGCTGGCGGCAAAACGACGGGCAGTGGCTTCAGCAATCGCTGAAGTCGCGCCGATGATCAGGATATTGCGCATGTTGTTCTCCTCAAGAATTCAATCACCCATAACCCTTCGCCAGAAACTGGAGGAAAAACCGGGATCGATATAGCGGCTGAATTCCTGCCATTGAGGGAAATACTGGCGGAAACTGTCTCCGCTCATGCGGGCATCCTTGGCGGGATAGACCGCGCCCCCCGCTTGCCGGGTCACCTCGTCAAGCTGTTCCAGTAGATCGAGGGTAGGCTGTCCCCGGTTGGGAAAATCCAGCGCCAGAGTTACACCAGGCCGGGGGAAGGAGAGCAATCCGCCCGAAGTTTTCGTGCCAAAGCGTTTCAATACCGCCAACATGGAACCCTGACCGCTGGCAGCGATACGGGCCAGGATTTCAGGTAGCGCCTCGCGGATTCCGGCAGGAGAGATAACGCACTGGTATTGAAAAAAGCCCTGCCGCCCATAGAGCCGGTTCCAGTTTAACAGATTGTCCAATGGGTAAAAGAACGGTTGATAGGGCGTCAACCCGCGCGCCGGGCGCGGCAGGTGGTAATACAGCCGGTTGAACCACGGCACGCTCAGTTGATTGACGAGCGGCACCGGCGGGGTGAACGGTACAGTCAAGGCGCGGCGTTCCGGCGGTGGAGGTTTCCGCAGACCCGGCGGCGCGTGCATTCCCGCCATGTAGATGCCCCGGCCCAGGGTTTTGCCGGTGGCGGCGCAGTCGATCCAGGAGACGATATAGGGATAGCGGGTCTCATAGCCGGCGTCGAGTGTCAGAAATTCATCTAGGCTGGCGAAGCGGCGATTTTCGGCAATGATCCAGGGATTGGCGATGCGCTGTAATTGGATTTCGACCCAGGTGATCAGGCCGGTCAGCCCCAGTCCGCCAACGGTGGCGCGGAACCAGCCGGTATTCTGTTCTGGCGTGCAGAGTCGCCGGCTGTTATCGGAACGCAGCAGTTCAAACGCGCGGATCTGGCAGCCGAAGCTGCCGGCAATATGATGATTCTTGCCATGCACATCATTCGCTACTGCACCGCCGAGTGTCACGAACTGGGTGCCAGGGGTCACCGGCAAGAACCAGCCCTGCGGTACGATCAGCGTCAGAATCTCTGATAGCAATACTCCGGCTTCCGCCTGCAGGATGCCCGTAGCTGGATCAAAGGCGATGAAGCGGTCCAACCCTCGTGTCAATAGCAGTGTGCCATTATTGTTTAGGCAAACATCACCGTAGCTGCGGCCGTTGCCAAAAGGCAGGCAGGATCGCGAGTCCGTTGGCAGGATCAGTGCTTGCCGGTTGCGGCAGGCGGCCATTTGGTATGGATGGGAAGATGGATAGTGGCCCCAACTGCCGGGTGCGCGACTCGTTGCAGCAGCGCTCATTTTGGCATCGCACCCAGAAAAATCAGCGTGCAGGCCAGCAGCACATAGCGGCTGTGAGAATCGGTTAAAGCAAAGAGGATCGGGTCGTCGTGCATTTCGCCGCGATGAGTGACCAGCCAGGCTCTGCTAATCCAGTACAACAGCAGCGGACAAAGCAGCCAGATCACCATCGGCTGGCCATAAAGCATTCGGCTGGTTTCACTGTTAATGTACAGCGCTAGCACCAGCACCGCTAGATAACCGGCGGCTCCACCCAGACTTTGCAGGACGCCCAGATCATCAACATGATAGCCTCGACCCCGGGCGCTTAGCTCGCCTCGTTCCTGTAAGGTTAAAAGTTCGGCATAGCGCTTGATCAATGCCAAGCTCAGGAACAAGAACATCGAAAATGCCAGCAGCCAGAATGAAGGTACGATGTGTACCGCAACTGCGCCGGCGATGATCCGCAAGGTGTACAGCCCAGCCAACACGATGGCGTCGAGCATCAGTACCTGCTTGAGCCGCAGCGAATAGGCGAGGGTGAAGATATAGTAAGTGGTCAGCGTGGCAGTGAACCCCGGATTAATCAGCAGACTCAAGCCGAACGCTGTGATCAAGAGTAATGGAATTGCAGCGATACCTTGGGCGATGGGTAGCTTACCGGCCGCGAACGGACGGTGGCATTTGCGTGGATGGCGACGGTCGGCGCTGAGATCCAGCAGGTCGTTAAGCAGGTAGACGCTCGAAGCGCACAATCCGAAGCTGAGAAAGGCCAGCAGCGCCAATAACAGCTTGTCCGGCTGATCCCAGACATGACCGGCGCCCAGCGGCACAAAAACCAGCCCGTTTTTGAGCCATTGATACAGCCGCAAGGCTTTGACCCAGTGCTGCCATGGTTTTTTATTTGAGTTGAAGATCTGTTCGATCTCACAGACGGCACGGGCTTGTTTGATCACTGATGAACCGGCATTGACCACGATAGCGCGGCGTGCGTGCCGCCAAACGGCTACGTCCACTGCGGCGTTGCCCGCGTAGTCGAAACCGTGTTCACCGTACCGTTCCATCAGCACCTCAGCCTTGTGTATACCAGCGAGATTGCGGCCGCTGCCAGTGGCCAGCACTTCATCGAACAGGCCGAGATGTTTAGCGATCGGTTCGGCGAATTTCCGGTGCGAGGCAGTGACCAGTACCAATCGCCGTCCTTGTGCCTTCTGTACCCGGAGAAAGGCCAATAATTTTGTGTTGTAGGGTAGGGTGGCGATATCCAGTTCCACCCGCTCAGCGATTTGCGCCTTGAGGTTCGCCTTGTTCTGTATTAACCAGCGCGGCCAGTTTAGAACGGACAGCGGCGCCTGCTTGAGTTGGGCCAAAGCCGATTCCAGCAGCAGGTCGGAATTGAGCAGGGTGCCGTCAAGGTCGATGCACAGGGGAACGGAGGTTTTCATGCAGTAGGGTTATTCGCTTTGTAAACCGTCGTTTTAATGAAAGTGCTACCACATTGAAATTGTGGTTGTGGCAGGCTCAGTTGTTTACAAATAGCGACGATTTTCTGCAAACCGCGACCGGCCTTTTCCACCAGTCCGTAGTCACGACACAACTGGGCAATATTCGGGTTGCGATAAAACGAAATGCCCGCCAGCGCATTTTCCAGGGTCAAAGCGTTAGGTAGTGCGCCAGGCGAGAAAAGCTCCAGCCGGTCGTCAAACAGAGATAACCGGATCTTTTGCCCGAAAATAGACCAGTCCCGATGACAGAAGGCGTTAGTGATCAATTCACGGACCACAAAAAAATCATAATCGGGCAGATCAATTCTGCGGGGGTTGCCATCGACAAACATACTGCGCACCGCTGAATTAAATTGCACAAATTTCATAGCGGCATTAATCGATTCAGGAATGGGCGCTGAAAGTTCTTTCTGATCGACAATCGCGCCAGTGCTGTCTAATCCAATGAAACGGAATAACTGAACACCACATTGGGGAAGTAACCGTTCAGCATTCGAGGCAAAGAAAAGTGCACCTGCTACAGTCATCTGCTCATGGCTATCCATCAATTGCCAATTTTGAAGAATCTGGCGTGCAGCATCTTCTTCAAATTCTACTTTTCGATATGTCTGGCAGTATTCACGAAAGCGCAATAAATCAAGATCAGAAAGAGACGTGCCAGGCAAAGAAGTGATTTCAAAATGGTAAAGTCCACCTGATTGTAAAAGACGAATCAATTCTGGTAGGCTGGGTTCGATAGAGACCGTACCGACTCGTACATAAAATCGATTTTGTCCTTTAATTTTATAGGGCTTGAACAAGCCTTTGGGTATGGAAATTTCAAGCACTTTTTTACCACTTTCATGCCGATGGAAAATGATCTCCGGCAGCACGGAAGGCTCAACGAGATTCCGACAAATATTGATGATCCGTTCTTCCGTAGCCTTGTCATCGACGCCACTGACAACGCCATCGTCTTCAATACCAATGAAAACACTCCCGCCATGACCATTGGAGAACGCGACTATTTCCTTGGCTAAACTTTCATTGTGAAAGCGACCGCTTTTAAATTCAGTAGCATGGTCCTCGCCCTGTTCGAGGATGGTGGTTAGGTTTTTCATTAGTTACTGAATGTACGACCAATTCCGACCATTTGTAAAGACAAAGGTTCTGGAGATGCTGCGACTTTACCAAGGTTGTGGTATATAACTATCTCATAATCCTCAGTGTTATAATTTGATTTTACAGGAATAACTTGCACTACTTCAAAACGCATTGAATCATGAAGCAAATTTTGTAACGCAGCCATCGAAGGAATATCTGTCCAAAAATCAGTTTGTGCAACTACGTAATGAACAGCATAACGATTAAGTAAATCGTATATTTGATCTTCATTAAAACCCCGATCCTTATAGCCACGTGATCGCTCAATCGAAAGATTTAACAAAATCTTGTCAGCTCTTAGAATGCTCAAATTTTTTTCTTTTTCAATTCCAATAGCTCGCATATTAAAGATAAATGAACCATCTCGCTGGCCAGAGAATAGAACCATGCTGCCATACGGCGATTTATCTAATACTACTCTCGCTGCTTCAGCATATCCTTGAACATACGGGACTGGTTGAAAAAGTAACGCTCATGTCGGTAATTGGATG
>DDST01000061.1 GCA_002343485.1 Proteobacteria bacterium UBA2383 | reverse complement strand
GTCTTTTTTGGGGCACTACCGCCTTATCCCTTCACCTCCCCGCTTATCCCTTCATTCCCCCCAGCATGATCCCGGCAATGTAGTACCGTTGTAGCACCACAAATAGCAACATGACAGGCAATACGGTCAACACCGAGCCGGCCATCATCAATTCAGTATCCTGCACATGTTCGCCCAACAGATTAGCCAGTGCCACCGGCAGCGTGTACAGCGAGCTATCGGTGAGGACGATCAATGGCCACATAAAGTCATTCCAGGTCCCCATGAAGGTAAAAATCCCCAACGTGACCAGAATCGGCCGGCACAGCGGCAGCACCAGCGACCAATAAATGCGAAATTCACTGGCGCCATCCATTCGCGCAGCATCCAACAAGCTATCGGGAATTGCCAATAGGTACTGGCGAATCAGAAAAATACCAAAGATGCTGGCCATGCCAGGGATAATCACGCCCCAATAGGTATTGATCAGCCCGAATTGCTTGAGTAATAGAAACAGCGGCAACATCGCCACTTGGGCGGGAATCACCAGCGCTGCCAGCAAGCTCTGAAACAGCCGGTCGCGGCCCCGGAAATGGAATTTGGCGAAAGCATAGCCGGCCATTGAGTTGATAAACAGCGAAATGACCGTCACCGTGCCAGCCAGGAGGGTGCTATTGAACAGATAGCGGGCCAAATCGAGACGGGTGAACAGCGCCGCATAATGCTCAAACGTGATCGTGCCCGGCCACAGGCGCGGTGGATAGCTGCTAGCCTCGCCCGCCGGCATCAGCGACGCCATGAGCATCCACAGCAGCGGCGTCAGCGTGAGTAACAAACCAAGCGCTAACAATCCATACCCTAAAAGAGGGAGAAGACAACGGATTAACCGATTCATGATGGCTCCCTGCGCTGCAGTTTCAATTGCAGCATCGTTCCAGCCAACATCAGCACGAACAACATAAATGCCGCCGCCGAGGCATAGCCCATATTCCACCAGCGAAAGCCTTCTTCGTACATCAGCAATACAATGCTCAGCGTGCGATTGGCCGGTCCGCCCTGGGTCATCACATAGGGTTCAGCGAAGACTTGAAAATAACCAATCATGGTCATCAACGCCACAAACAGGAACGTCGGCCCCAATAGCGGCAAGGTAATGTAACGGAATTGCCGCCAAGCACCCGCGCCATCAATGCGCGCCGCCTCGTAGAGTTGCATCGGGATATTCTGCAAACCCGCAATGAAGATGATCATGTTGAAACCGAAGTTCTTCCATACCGCCATCAGAATAATGGCGGGCATCGCCCAGTCCGGGTCACCTAACCAGTCAATGGGGGCGACGCCGATCAGGCTGAGGCCATAGTTCAGCAATCCATAGCGGGGATGGTAGAGATAGCGCCAGACGACCGCTACCGCCACCAGCGTGGTGACCACCGGCAAAAAAAATGCGGTGCGGAAGAAGCCGGGAAAGCGGGTCAACGGAGCATTCACCAGCAGCGCCGCGCCCAGTGAAATGGCCACCGACAAGGGTCCGCCGACGATCACAAAATAAAAGGTATTACCGAGCGCCGTCCAGAACAGCGGACTTTGCAGAAGTTGCAGGTAGTTGCTGAAACCGACAAAACGCAAGCGATTGAGATCGCCCAGCGCATAGATGTCAAAGTCAGTAAAGCTCAACAGGAACGCCGCCAGGATCGGCAGAAAGAAAAATACGGCCATCAGCAGTAATGCCGGGACGAGAAAAGCCCAAGCGCTTAGAGTCAGCGAATGCAGGCGGTAGGTCATGGCGTCAGACCCTGCTCCAGCAACCACCGGCGTTTCTCTAGAATCCGGTCCACATCCCGGTCGAGCGCTACCAGCGCCTCATCGGCCTGCATTTCCTGGCGAACCGCCAGTTCGGTGTAATAAGCGATACGGTTCGCGATGCGCTCCCATTCCGGGATCGGTGGCGTAGCCTGAACATGCTGCAATTGTTGGCGGAATGCCTCCGCGTAACGATGATTGGCCAGCACCGGATCATTCCAAGCTGCTTGACGGGCTGGCAGATCACCGGTCAGCCGATAAAACTGCGCCTGCTGTTCCGGTTGCGCGAGATACTCCAGCAGCTTCCACGCTGCATCCTGGCGTGGCGAGGTCCGGCTGAGCGCTAAACTGGCGCCACCGGCCAACGATACACCCGCAGCTAAACCTTCATCCCCCTTCCCCCAATCCTCTCGCGCAAGAGATAGGGAAACTGGATTCGCAGAATCCCTCCCCCCTTGCGAAGGAGGGCTAGAGCGGGTAGATGGCACGACCCACCCTGGCAACGCCGCCGTCATCCATTTTCCCTTCATTGCCGCTGGCAACCGCCGCTCGAATTCGCCGATATTCCAGGGACCGCTGACATAAACTGCGAAAGTACCATTAGCGAACTCCTGATAAAGATTGATCATCTGGCTATTGCTCACCGGTGGCGCCAGTCCCTCCTTAAACAAGCTGAGATAAAAGAGAAAGGCTTCGCGGAAATGAGGATGCTGAAAATTACCATACTGATTCTGGTCGCGTAGCAACGCCGCACCACGTTGCAAGGCGAGAATGACCGGTAACTGCCATTCATTGACCGGCAGCAAAATGGCGTAACGCTGAGCGCCATCCAGGGTCTTGATCCGGGACATGATTTGCAACCAGCCGTCCCACGTCGCTGGTGGCTCGGCAAAACCGGCAGCAGCTAACAAATCAGTGCGATAGAAGAACAGCCGGGTGTCGACATACCAGGGCAAGGCCCAGGTTTGATGATCCAATTGGTTGGTGGCGAGAATACCGGTGAAGTAGTCGCTAATGGCAGCGGATGGCCAGGTTTTCAAACGTTCATCGAGCGGCTCAATAGCGCGCAGAGCCACAAATTCGGGAATCCAAGTATTGCCGAGCTGGAACAGGTCCGGCATGGCGTCACCCGCGTAGGCGGTCAATAATTTTTCATGCGCCGCGCTCCAGGGGATTTGCTGTACCTGCACACGAATGCCCGGATAGCGGCGTTCAAACTCTGGCAATAACGCCTTGACTTGTTCACCTTCCTGACCCATCGCCCAAAACTCAACCACGACGGGCCGGTCAATAGCGGAATTACAGCCAGTTAGCCACAGAATCAGCAGGGTGCTGGATAAGAATAGACGGAGCATGGGAAACATGTGCATAGTGTAGCGGTAATCCGCTCGGTTCTGGGTGAAGACCTTGAAATCCATCAAAGTGATCTCCATAACATAGCGTTAAGATTCCTAACCGCGTTGTCAGCTTGCGAGGTGCGCCATGCCAATCTACGAATATCGTTGCCAGTCCTGCAACCACGATATGGAAGTGATGCAGAAGATGAGTGACCCCGAATTAAGCGATTGTCCTGCCTGTGGTCAGCCGCAATTGAAAAAGCTGATTTCAGCAGCCGCCTTCCGCCTGAAAGGGAGTGGCTGGTATGAGACTGACTTCAAGAAAGGCAGCCAGAAAAATGTCGCCAAGGACGATGCGCCGCCCAAGGAAAGCACATCGGCGGCTGCCTGCGATGGAGCGGGCGGTTGCGGGGCTTGTCCTGCACCGGCAGCAACCTAATACCCCATTCCCCTGCGTTAATAATCTGCTTGCCAGCGATAGCCCCCTTTTTAGCCTTAGTCACGGCGCGAAAAGCGCCGTTTGTTTTCTGCTGCGGTTGCGGCTAGGGTTCTGGATTTGTACTATTTCCGCTTTCGTCGGCCATCCCGCTCGCCGACGCTCCAGTTTCTCCAGCCTTATCCTGCATAACGGAACCCAGACGCCATGCGCAGCCACTATTGCGGCCAAGTCACCGAAACTTTGCTAGACCAAGATGTTACTCTCTGCGGTTGGGCGCACCGCCGCCGTGATCATGGCGGGGTGATCTTCATCGACCTGCGCGACCGCGACGGACTGGTGCAAGTCGTGATCGACCCCGACACGCCGAATGCCTTCACCAGCGCCGAGCGGGTCCGCAATGAATATGTGTTGCGTGTGACTGGACGGGTACGCTGCCGTCCTGAGGGCACGGAAAATCCTAATCTGGCGACTGGCGCAGTGGAAGTGCTAACCCGCGAGCTGGAAATTCTTAACCGGTCCGAACCGCTACCGTTCCAGTTAGATGATGATGACACCTCCGAGGAGGTGCGGTTGCGTTACCGCTATCTTGATCTGCGCCGCCCGGTGATGCAAGACCGGTTGCGGTTGCGCACTCGCGTCATTAGTGCCCTGCGCCGGTTCCTGGATCAACAGGGGTTCATGGATATCGAAACCCCGATGCTGACCAAGGCCACTCCGGAAGGCGCTCGCGATTATCTGGTACCCAGCCGCACCCATCCCGGCAGTTTTTTCGCGCTGCCGCAGTCGCCGCAGTTGTTCAAGCAATTGCTGATGATGGCGGGTATGGATCGCTACTATCAGGTGGTGCGCTGTTTCCGCGATGAGGATTTGCGCGCCGACCGCCAACCGGAGTTTACCCAGCTCGATATTGAAACCTCATTCATGGACGAGCCAGCGATCACTGAGTTGATGGAAGAGATGATCCGCCAGTTGTTCAAAGATGTCATGGACGTCGACTTACCCAACCCCTTCCCGCGGATGCCTTACGAAACAGCGATGCAGCGTTACGGTTCGGACAAGCCCGATTTGCGTATCCCGCTGGAGTTGACCGAACTGTCCGATCTCATGGCCGGCGTGGAGTTCAAGGTTTTCGCGGGTCCCGCCAATGACCCGAAGGGCCGGGTCGCGGCATTGCGCGTCCCGGAGGGTAGCAAGCTTACCCGCCGCGAGATTGATCTTTACACCGAATTTGTCGGGCGCTATGGAGCCAAGGGACTGGCCTACATCAAGGTTAATGATGTCGCCGCCGGGCGTGAAGGTCTGCAAGCGCCCATCGTCAAATTTCTACCGGATGAGACCTTGGCCAAGATTCTCACCCGTACTGGCGCCGAGAATGGCGATCTGATCTTCTTCGGCGCGGATGCCACCAAGGTGGTCAACGATGCTCTGGGCGCCTTGCGCCTGAAAATCGGGCACGACCTAGGCTTGGTCAAGGGCGAATGGGCACCGCTATGGGTGGTGAACTTCCCGATGTTTGAGTGGGATGAGCACGACCAGCGCTGGAATGCCTTACATCATCCCTTCACTGCGCCGCGCACCGATGACCCTGCCGAGATGCAAGCCAATCCGGGACGCTGTCTGTCACGAGCCTATGACATGGTGTTGAACGGCAGCGAAATCGGCGGTGGCTCGGTACGTATTCATCGTCAGGAGATGCAAAGTAAAGTGTTCGAACTGCTCGGTATCGGCGCCGAGGAAGCCCGCACCAAATTCGGTTTCCTGCTGGATGCGCTGAAATTCGGTTGCCCACCGCATGGCGGTATTGCCTTTGGCCTCGATCGGCTGGCGATGCTGATGGCTGGAGCCAGTTCCATCCGTGATGTCATGGCCTTCCCCAAGACCCAAAGCGCCGCTTGCCTGCTGACTCAAGCACCCGCGCCGGTTACTGAAGCGCAGTTGCGTGATCTCAATATTCGCCTGCGCCGCACCCCTTGAAAAACAAACCATATTACAAACGCCCGGAGTCAGTGCTGGTGGTGATGTACACCCTAACAGACGAAGTGTTGATCTTGCGCCGTTGCCAGCCACCGGATTTCTGGCAATCGGTAACGGGTAGTCTGCGCTGGGATGAAACTGATCCGCTGGATACTGCACGGCGGGAGTTGTGTGAGGAGACTGGTTTGAGCGAAGGGCTGGAAATCATGGCCTGCAACGTCACCAACCGTTTCCCAATCCTGCCACCTTGGCGGCATCGCTATGCGCCTGGTATAAAAGAGAATATTGAGTATGTATTCCAGGTTTGCCTGCCAGAACGCCGCCCCATCGTTCTCAATCCTGTTGAACATAGCGAATGTAAATGGTTGCCACGAACAGTGGCTGCTGACAAGGTGACCTCCTGGAGCAACCGGGACGCCATTCTGGCGCTGCCTCCCCTGAAAAGGTAACCACATGGCTGTTTACGCGATTGGCGACATTCAGGGCTGCTACGAGCCGCTGCAACGCCTCCTGGACCTGCTGCGGTTTGATCCCGCCGCTGACCGGCTGTGGCTGGTTGGCGATTTGGTGAACCGGGGACCGCACTCGGTGGAAGTATTGCGGTTGATT
This sequence comes from Proteobacteria bacterium UBA2383, assembly GCA_002343485.1. Taxonomy (GTDB): domain Bacteria; phylum Pseudomonadota; class Gammaproteobacteria; order Competibacterales; family Competibacteraceae; genus UBA2383. The sequence goes on along the minus strand of DDST01000061.1, from coordinate 1,255 downwards.
CGCGAGCTGGGCAAGCAAGTGACGGTGGTGTTGGGCAATCATGACCTGACCCTGCTGGCGGTTGCCGCCGGCCCGGTGAAACCCAAGCGCAAGGATACCTTCCACACGATTCTCGAAGCGCCCGACCGGGATGAATTGCTGGACTGGCTGCGCCAGCGTCCTTTGCTGCATCACGACGCGGAACTTGGCTTCACCCTGGTTCACGCGGGCTTGCCGCCCCAATGGGATTTGGCGTTGGCGCAACGCTGTGCAGCAGAAGTGGAAGCTATTCTGCGCGGACCAGAGTCAGAAAAATTCATGGCGCGGATGTTCGGCGGCGAACCGCGCCGCTGGCAAAGTGATCTCGCCGGTTATGACCGGTTGCGCTTCATGGTCAACGCCCTCACGCGAATACGCTTTTGCACGGCGGACGGCGTATTGTCCTTTGCCGAGAAGGGACCGCCGGGCAGCGCAGGCAACAGTCTGATGCCCTGGTTTGCCACGCCGGGCCGGCGCAGCGCCGGTCTTAATATTGTCTTCGGTCACTGGGCCTCGCTAGGTTACTACCGTGCGCCAGGAATTTACGCCCTCGACAGTGGTTGTGTCTGGGGTAACCGGCTGACGGCGATCCGTTTAGACGAATCAGAGGCGCCGGCCTTCAGCGTACCTGCATGACGCCAGTACTCGTCCTTATCGCCGCCTTGTCCCGTAACCGGGTAATTGGCTGCAATAACCGCCTACCCTGGCGGTTACCCGCTGATTTGCGCTTTTTCAAGCAGACGACGATGGGAAAGCCCTTGTTAATGGGCCGGCGAACCTGGGAATCCATTGGCCGGCCTCTGCCAGGCCGGCGCATGATCGTGCTCAGCCGTGATTCTGCCTGCCATGCACCGGGTGGCGTAGTGGCGCATTCGTTGGACAAGGCGCTGGAACTGGCCGGTGCAGTTCCTGAAATCATGGTAATCGGCGGGGGATCGCTGTATGCCCAGGCGCTGCCGCTGGCTGAGCGATTGTACCTGACCGTCATTGAGGCTGAGATTTCCGGTGATACCTGGTTCCCGGAATGGGATCAACGGGATTGGCGGCTGGCTTGGGAAGAAGCGCATTCGGCTGATGTAGATCATGCATGGCCGTACCGGTTTCAGCGGTGGGAACGAGTTTCTACCTCTTCGTAAACCGGTTGCCCGGCCATCAGACTCCAGTCTGACGGCCTGATCGCCTGAAAAGCCGAACATCGCGTATCATCGGCAGTCACTAATTCTACTTTGTCAGAACA
>DDST01000182.1:43251-54285 GCA_002343485.1 Proteobacteria bacterium UBA2383 | reverse complement strand
ATTCGGCAAGGGCCTATTTTTTAAAAGCGAGGTTTTTTGAGGTGCCCATAGGAATTACACAATTAAAAATTAATGTGCTGACTTATGGATAGATCTTATCACATGTTACGTAGATGTGATCCGGTGAAATCAACTAATTACAATTCAATAGCATAATTCCTAAATTATAGGAAAAGAGCTGCCTTGCAAGAATTACCTTATATATTATGATAACTATAATACGGCATTTGGTTTTATCAAGATCAGGTTTGGAAATCATTCTGGCGGTTCGATGGTGATGCGAAACATGCGAATCGTGTCGCCCTCAACCACCGTGCATTGAGTGGTGATCGGTGTCGTAAACGCTGGAGCAACCATAGCCGGTTCCGGTTCCAGGATCAGGTCGAGTGGTGCTACTACTGGGACTGGCGCGGCCTCAATATCCGGGTTTTCTTCCCAATTGGATGATGGTGTTCCGGTTTTCCCGGTTAGCCAGCGTAGAGCATCATTCCGCTCCATACTGCCAGCGGGTGTGATGACTGAGGCTACCAGGAACACGTTCTCCTCTGTGACCGGCAACTCACGTTCGCGCAACGCCTCTTCTGCTATAGCCATGCTATCCAAAGCATGTTCCAGCGGATTGCCAGCGCAAGGTTCCAGTTGCAGTTGTTTGGCTGCGCTTTTAACCACAGCCGGGTCGGGCTTATACGGCGGGCGGCCAAAATAACCCAGGATTGAGCGGCCATAGCCTGGGTCGATTTGTGCCCAACGCCCGTGCAATACATTGCTCAATGCTTGTGACCAGTAGTGTTGACTGCCAGGGGCAACACTGGTCCAGGCGCCGCCCGCTTGTGCAACAGCGGGGAACTCAGCCAGTATATCGTTGTAACGATCCAGAAGACCGGCCTTCGTCATGTTTTTGATGGTAGAAACAATGGTGCTACCAGGCATGGGAAAACACACAACGCGGGTATCAGGCACAACGGCGGCTGGATTAAAGGTGTTAGCTTGAAGAAGTCCTTCGGCCAGGCACTGTTCTACTTGATCGAGCTTGTTGGCGTCAATATCCAGCGAATAGCCGGTACCTTTGAGCGCCTGTGTCATCGAACGCACATCGGGTTGTGTGATGCTAGACGCTAAGGGACGCACCGACAAATCAATACCATCTACACCACCGGCAATGCCCGCCATGTAGCAGGCGACCGCTAGCGCGGCTGTGTCACAGGTGTGCATAGAGAGAGGGATCTCGGGTGGCAGGATTTTCTTCAAGCCTTTCGCTGTTTCGTAGCAGGTGTGGGGGTCGGCTGTCCCGGTAGCATCATTCATGCAAACTGAGTCGAAGTGTAGGCCGGATTCCAGCAGTTTCTTCACTAACTTTACATAAAATTCCGGGGTATGCGCCTCATTGGAGGGGTACGGCGTTCCCATCATCGCTACACAGACCTGATGATGTATTCCTGCATCGGCAATGGGTTTGCCGGTCTTGACTAAATTGTCGATGTCATTCATAAAATCGACGTTACGGGCAATGGTAACGCCGTGCTTTTTCATCAATTGGGCCTGCAGTTCCAGCATTGCGAGCCGTTGTGGCGTTAGGGTAAGGCCAGAGATCGAATGGGTCAGAATTTGCAAATCGATATCCGGGCCAACGGCGTTACGCATTTGGTCCATGCCGATGAATGGATCCTCGCCAGCCGAGGAATAAGATGCCTGATAGCGGCTGCCAAACTCGATATGGCGGACGCCCATCGCAACGGCCGCTTGCACAGCAGGCAGTAAGTCATTGACGCGAATTGTGCCATTGAACAGGCTTTGCAGGCCCTCGCAGAAAGTAGTGAGTGTGACGTGAATATTCTTCAGAGTAGGGGCAAAAATCATGACGACTCCATGACTTAGAATTTTTCTTCGATTCGGGTGATCCGCGCGCCGGGAGCAGTAGCGCTAACCGCAGCCGCAATAGCGACCGCGACCGTTGCATCAATGGCTGGCGGTTTCTTCAGTTCGGTGGTACATGATTCAATTGTTGAGTCCAACACAGGCTGTTTTTCCAGCAAAGGTTTCATCTCTCTGCGCTGAGCACCAGCCCGCTTGACGAACAGGCGAATCACTGCCACTAAGATGCCGGCGGCAATCAACAGGATAATCAGGTTCTTCATACAGGGTTCTCTCGATGCTGGATAGAGCATTCAGAAGTGCATCTCAGAGGGAATTGTAGGAAAATTGTCAGCATTCTGCCTGGCAAATCCCGGCATCCCTGGTTTCCTGGTCCGTGATTGGCTTGCTGTCTTTTGTATCCACCACTGAACTCCATGATTGGCTGATGAATTCCACGCTCGTTCTTGCTCTTGACCTCATTCGTCGGCCCTCGGTCACTCCTAATGATGCCGGTTGCCAGGAAACACTCATCACATGTTTGCAAACATTGGGCTTTCGGGTAGAACGGTTGCGGTTCGGCGCGGTGGATAATTTCTGGGCGCGTCTTGGCAATCAGGAACCCCTGTTTGTCTTTGCCGGTCACACGGACGTCGTGCCGCCTGGCCCGCTCGATCAGTGGCAATCCCCGCCATTTGCACCAGAAATCCGCGACGGTTTCCTCTATGGGCGTGGTGCGGCGGATATGAAGGGTAGTCTGGCGGCAATGGTCACTGCTTGTGAGCGTTTCCTGAGCAACCACCCTCGGCCCCGCGGCTCACTGGGCTTCCTGATCACCAGCGATGAGGAAGGCCCGGCAACCGAGGGCACGGTCAAAGTGGTGGAGCAGTTGGCAGCGCGTGGCGAAAAAATCCGCTGGTGTCTGGTCGGCGAGCCATCTAGCGCCCATCAGCTCGGCGATACGATCAAAAATGGCCGGCGTGGTTCACTGAACGGTCGCCTCCTACTGCGGGGAACGCAAGGTCATGTCGCCTATCCGCACCTGGCGCAAAACCCTATTCATGCGATCGGGACGATTCTGACGGTGCTGGCCGATGAAATCTGGGACCAGGGCCACGAATGCTTTCCACCTACCTCATTCCAGATTTCCAATATCCACGCTGGCACCGGAGCGGTGAATGTCATTCCTGGTGATTTGGACATGCGCTTCAATTTCCGCTTCTCGCCTGCGGTGACGGTGGAGCATCTTCAGGAACGCACCCGCTTGATTATCGAGACCGGCTTGCTGAATGAGGAAGTGAAAACCGGTCAAGTATTCCAATATGAACTAGACTGGAGCTTGCCGGGAATGCCATTTTTTACCCCCCCCGCCGAGCTGTCGGCGGCGGCGATAGCGGCCATCCGTATCGAAACCGGGCTGGAAACGCAATTATCTACCAGCGGCGGTACGTCCGATGGCCGGTTCATTGCTCCGGCGGGTGCCCAGGTGATTGAATTAGGGCCGCTCAACGCTACCATTCACCAAGTAAACGAACGGGTTGCCATTGCTGACCTGGAAACTCTGAGCCTGATTTACCAGAATATTTTGAACCAGTTGCTGGCTTAATCCGGCGAACGGCTTTTCCAGGAATAACCAGCCATGTCCACGAAAAACCCGCCACGTCTACCCAACGCTCTGCGTATGGGTCTGCTAGTTACTGGATTGGTGGGCCTGCTGATCGGTGCCTTGGCCTGGTTCCAAGTTGAGCGGGAGCGTACCACCGACCTGGACGAAATGGATCGGCGCGCCTATATCCTCGCGCATCAGATGGCTTATTCAATCCAGGCAATTCTAAAATTGCCGGATAAGGAAGCGGCAGTGGCGCTAGGCTCGACGCTGGAAGGCTACCCGCCGCTCATCGGCTTGGCGGTCTACCGCCCGGACGGCCGGCTGATCGCTGAAAGTCATGATCTTGTCGAATTCTCCAGCGAGCTAAAGCAAACCGTTGCCCAGGCCATCAAGGAACCCAAGGATCTTATTAAGACCCTGAAGACACCCGTTGCTCAGATCCACATCGTGACCTCCGTGATTCGTGCTGCGGATGGCCAAACGGAAGGCATATTAGCGGTGGTGCATGATCTGACGGAGGTGATGGCGCGTGCCAAGAATAGGCGCATAGAGTTCGCTGTCTGGAGCGGCATCCTCCTTTTGTTGCTGTTGACGGTGGTTGTCGTTGGCGCCTGGCTGCTGTACGACCGTCCCTTGAATCGGATGGCGGAATGGGTGCGGCAATTGCGGACAGGTGACGTTGATGAGCCGCTGCCGGTCGATCCACCGGTTGCGCGTCTGGCTACCGAAAGCGACCGGTTGGCGGCTACACTGTTAGCCAAGCAGGCAGCCAGCCAGAAGCAGGCCCGGCAAACATCGCCTGCTGGTCCGGTTTGGACCCACAATCGCTGGCGCGCTCATTTGACCGAATGCCTGCATGGCAGTCATCTGTTGCTAGTGAGTCATCGCGAGCCTTACTTGCACGAACTTCAGGGCGGTCAACCACGATTGGTGACCCCGCCTGGCGGGTTGGTCGCCGCTCTTGACCCCATCATGCGGGCTAGCAACGGTATCTGGATCGCGCATGGCGCTGGCAATGCCGACCGGGAGAGCGCTGACGCCAAAGGCCGGCTCATGGTCCCGCCCGATGATCCCAGTTACACCTTGCGCCGGGTCTGGTTGAGCCGCGAAGAGGAGCATGGCTATTATCATGGTTTCGCCAACGAAGGATTGTGGCCGCTCTGTCATCGGGTTCATCAGCGGCCGGTGTTCCGCATGCGAAACTGGGAGTACTATGTTCGCATCAACCGCCGCTTTGCCGAAGCGGTTCTGCAGGAAGCCGGTTCCGATCCGGCTGTGGTCCTGGTTCAAGACTACCAGTTGGCATTGGTTCCACGCCTCATCAAGGAGGTCCGTCCAGATTTGGTAGTGGGTCTGTTCTGGTACATTCCCTGGCCAGCTCCCGAGGCGTTTCGCATCTGCCCTTGGCGGAACGCGCTGTTGAATGGCATGCTGGGCGCCGACCTGATCGGCTTTCATTTACAGCAGTACTGCAACGATTTTATCGAAACCGTGGACCGGTTGATCGATGCCCGGTTGGACTGGGAGCACTTTTCCATCGAGTGGCGGGATCACATTTCGCGAGTGCGGCCATTTCCCATCGGTGTGGCTGATCGAAATAAGCATCGAGCACCGCATGATGTGGTACTCGACCGGCACATCGCCGAACTCCGGGATCGGTACTCATTGGAAAACCTGCAGGTAGCGGTGGGTATTGACCGGATCGACTATGTCAAGGGTCTGCCAGAACGATTTAACGCTGTCGCCCGGTTTTTAGAAAGCTACCCGCAATACCGGGGCCGGTTCACCCTAGTGCAACTGGGTGTGCCTAGCCGCATGCATATCCGCCACTACCGGGATCATCTCAACGAACTTGAAGCCCTGGCTGATACCATTAACTGGCGTTTTCAGACTGCTGCGTGGAAACCGGTCCGCTTTCTAGTCGGCCAGCATGATCCGGCGACGGTCTATGCCTTTATGCGCATGGCTGATATTGGAATTGTCAGCTCACTCCATGACGGGATGAATCTGGTCGCTAAAGAGTTTGTCGCAGCCCGCTCGGACCTCGATGGGGTATTGATTCTCTCGGAGTTCACGGGTGCAGCCCGTGAGCTGATCGATGCGTTGATCATCAACCCCTACGATACCGAACAGTTTGCTGCGGCAATTCACCAGGCGTTGGACATGCCGGCGAACGAGCGGCGGGAGCGCATGAGCCGGATGCGCCGGCAGGTAGAAGAACACAATGTTTATCGTTGGGCTGCGGATTATTTGACAGCGCTGACGGCCAGGTCAGCGGCTGAGAGTGAGTGATCCGTGGTGATTGATCAGCCCGCTGGACGCATGCAGCGTACCTCCACTATCAAATCCGGCGCGCTGTATGTCGTAGCGACGCCCATCGGCAACCTGGAAGATATCAGCGCCCGCGCCCTGCGCGTACTGCGCGAGGTGGATGGCATCGCTGCCGAAGATACCCGTTACACCAGCCAGTTACTGGCTCATTTCGGTATTGATACGCCGCTATTTTCCCTGCATGAACACAATGAATATGCTCGTCTTGAACAGATCGTTAGACGGTTGCGGCAGGGCCAGTCATTGGCGCTGGTGTCGGATGCTGGCACGCCACTGATCAGCGATCCGGGTTTTCCGCTGGTGCGCGAGTTGCGCTGGCAGGGGTTAAACGTGATTCCGGTACCGGGTCCCAGCAGTATTTTGGCAGCCCTGTCGGTGGCTGGCCTGCCAACGGATCGTTTCATCTTCGAAGGCTTTCTCCCCGCTAAATCTACTGCCCGCCGCGAACGTCTGCAAATCCTGGCCGGCGAGGGACGGACCCTGGTCTTTCTGGAGGCCAGTCATCGGATCACTGACATGCTGGCCGATCTGGTGGCGGTGTTTGGGGGTGCCCGGTCAGCGGTCATCGCCCGGGAGTTGACCAAACGCTTTGAGGAAATACAGGGTGCGGCCCTGAGTGAACTCTTGGTCTGGCTGGACGCTGATCCCAACCGTCGTCGTGGTGAGTTCGTGGTGCTGGTTCAGGGCGCGCCGGTTGTAGCGGATGAAGTGGATACGCCGGAGACTCGGCGGCTGCTGACCGCATTGATGGAGGCATTACCGTTGGGCCGGGCAGTTGCGGTTGCAGTCAAGGCGACGGGGTTGAAGCGCAAGGCGCTGTACGAATTGGCATTACGGTTGGGAAAGGTGTTGGAACCGGTTAGTCTCTCTCCAGACTAATACCTATTAAAAATTGGTATATATTTATGATGGTGTAGAGAATTGATCATTTATTGGCAGCATCATGCTCTATGCCGGGATTCATAACTTGTTGAGAGGGCTGATCAGTGGCGGAAGAAAACGAAACAGAACAAAACTGGGCTATAGAGGATGACTGGAGCGAGGAAAACCGGCGTCAGTATGAGCGTTACAGTACGAATTTTTACTTATATGTTTATGAACAACATGAGGGGCGCTTTCTTGGCCATGTTGTTGATATCAGCATGGGAGGGCTGAGGTTATTGGGCAGTGACCTTCTTTGTGCTGGAGAGATGATGTTATTGCGAATGGATATCTCTCTAGAAAGCGGCCGGCATGAGAGTTGCGAGTTTCAGGCGAGAGCAGTCTGGAGCGGTCAGGATGAAGATTCTGAACTATATATTGCAGGGTTCGAGTTCCTTAACCTATCTGAACAAGGAGAGGAAATTTTGCAGAATATTATCGCTGAACTCGGTGGTTGAAATAAATAGTTAGGAAAGAATCATTGACCAGAATATTAACTGGTCAATAAACCGCCGGTGAAAATATGCGGTATGTCAAGGATAGGGATAGCGTCCTCGCCCCGGCGGAAACAGGATAGCGCCAATTCACGCCATCCATCTGGGTGCGTGGGCAGGTAGCACGCCTGGGTATCAGCGACTCGCAGGCGTTCTGGAATACCTGCTAGCAATAGGACACCGTAGTTCGGCATGATGCCCGGCGCTGGTTGATACGCCACGACGGCAGCCAGTTTCCAATCGCTGGCGTTCTCCCGCTGCCCTTGAAGCCAGGCAGATAAATCCATCGCTGGTAGCAGACGGTCGTTCCAGAGGACCACTTGCTGGCAGTAGTATGGACTCAATGGTACTTCCAGCAGTATGGGTTTCTCGATGAGATGGATCAGCTCGCGTTCACCCACAGCGGCGTATAGCTGATCGCCCAGTGCTAGTACCCAGGCGTTACTTTCCCACGAGCTTTCAACAGCCATGGGAGTTCTCCGCGTATACGGCCAGCAATGCCGCCAGATGCTCAGTGGTGGTTACGCAACCCAACCTGTCGTTAAGCAACGCCAGCGCCTGAAGGGGGGAACCCGGTAATTTCATGCAGGCTGGCAGCTCCAACAGGCGTTGATCTGCTGCAATCGTTTCAACTTGATCGCAAATCAGACCCAAGCGATCAGCATGATTGTCCAGTAACACGCAGGTCCGCCGGCTGTCGGGTATGTGGCGTAGCACCTGCATCTTGCCGGACAGGCAATACACTGGCCACCATTCGCCGCGGAATCCGACAGCGCCGATACCATGCGGTGTCCGCACCTCCTGATCGATGTCCAGAAGTGATTCTAAGGAATAAATTTCCGCTTGTGGCAGTAGCCATCGGTATCCATCCAAGGTCAGCCCAGCAAAAAGCTGGATTTCCCGCAATTCAGCCAAGGTTATTGGAGCAGGTTGGTTCATGCGTGCAGCAACCTGTGGATCTGTTCGAGCAGTTCATCCTCCATGAATGGCTTCGTCAGATAAGTGTCAACACCAACCATCTCAGCCTCATGCCGGTGCTTGGCAGTGGAGCGTGAGGTAATCATGATCACCGGCAGGGTGTGTGTCGCTTGGTTGGCCCGCAGATGCGCGGTTAGCTCCAGGCCATTCATGCGCGGCATCTCCAAATCGGCGAGTACCAGGTCCGGACATTTGTTATTAATAATTTCAATGGCTTCCAGGCCATCCCGTGCGGTGCGTACTTCAAAGCCGGCATCTCGCACAAACTGTGCCAGCGAGCGGCGGGCACTCAGTGAATCATCCACCGCTAGAACGACTTGACGGTGGGGTGTGGCGATACTGGCAGATTCCTCCGGATGATGAACCATTGTTGGCCAGCGTTGGCCGGCAGTTCGAGCGCGCAGCAGCTCAGGTAGATCCAGTACCGGAGCTACGCTGCCGTCACCAAGGATCGTGGCACCTATAATGCCGGGTAGCTGTGGAATGTACTGACCCATGTTTTTGACGACCAGATCGCGACTATCAAGCACTTCTTGCACCAGTACAGCGCGAAGATTGCCGGCTTCTTCCCGCACCAGCAGCACCGGTGGAGCGCTGCGGTTGTGGTGACGCGGGTCTTGCCGAAGGTTGAGCAAGGTCTCCAACGAAGTGAGTTCGTGAATGTCGTTGCCTAACCGGTAGGTGGTTGTGTTGCCCAGCGTTTGGATTTGGCCTGCTCCAGAGTATAGAATCTGCTCGATGCCGCGATCGGAGAGAGCATAAATTTGATCTCGCATACGCAGCAGTAATGCATGAGTGGAAATCAGCGTAACGGGTAGTCGCAGCTCTATTAGGCAACCCTTGCCAGCTTCGGTTTGCAGGCGCAGTGAGCCTTTCATCTCCAGCAGCCGGGTGTAGACCATGTCCATGCCGATGCCACGTCCCGATGTCTGAGTGGCCGCACTGCGTGTGGAAAACCCTGGTAGCAGGATCAGCCTGGCCAACTCATCCGGTTCCAGCGGTTTGTCAGATGTTATCAAACCACGCTCTTCGGCTGTCTGGCGGATTGCGGCCAGATCCAGGCCAGCACCGTCGTCCTGGCAGTGGATGACGATGGTGTCACCCTCGCGCATGAAACGCAGTTCGATCCGCCCGTTTTGGGGCTTACCTAGATGTTGGCGTTGATCCGGTGATTCGATACCGTGATCCACTGAGTTGCGCAGGATGTGCATCAACGGATCAACCATGTCGTTGAGCACGTTGCTGTCCATGGGGGTATCGGCACCGCGCACTACCAATTCCGCCTCCTTATCCACCAGCCGGCAGGTTTGGCGCACGGCGCGTTGCAGGCGAGGAACTATGGTTTGAATCGGTACCATGCGGGTGCGCAACACCGCTTCCTGGCTGTCCCTGTGTAAGCGGGCCTGATCGATGAGCAGCGCGTCTAGAAGCATCAAGTTATCTTCGACGGTGCGGTTCATCTCGCGGGCGTCAGCAGCAGCTTCAACCAGGCGGTGGGTGACTGTGTTGAATTCGTTGTACTGTTCCAGTTCCAGAGGGTCGAAATCGCCGCGCTGGATTGATTTGGACAGCGGCGATGATACGCTGCGGATATCGGCGAGTTGCTCCAGTTCAGCAGTCAAGTTTTGAAGTAATCGGTTCTGCGCTGCTACCGCACGGGTTTGGGTAATGGTTTTGCGAATTCTCTCCTGGACTTGGCCCGTCAAGATGATGCTCTCGCCTACTAGACGCAGCAGGTTATTCACTAGGTGGGCGGAAACCCGCAAGATTGCTTCAGGGACCGAAGAAACAGGGGATGGCGCGGGTGTGGCCTCCGGTACGGGTGTGACAGAAGCAGGTGCCTGTTGGGCCGCCGCCGGGGAGGGGATTTCATCGCTAGTTGGTACCCCGGCCCGATCAATACGGTTCGCCCAATCGAGAATGGCCTGTAGCACGGCTAGCGCTTGCTGTGGCGGTGCACTCATGCCCAGCAGCGCCTCGCTCATGGTTTCCAAGCAGTCGGCGGCGTTGAGCAACGTGTCGGCCAAGGGCCGGTTGGGGAGAACCCCCTGTTTGGAAAGCGCTTGCAGGATATCTTCCATGTGGTGGGTTAAGGTGGCGATACCGCTCACTCCAACGGTGTTACCGGCGCCCTTCAAGGTATGAGCGATACGTCGTGCTACTTCCACATCGGCCAGTTGGCCATCGCCGGCAGCCAAGCGCTGGATGGCTGCAGAAAAATCAGCCGCTTGGTGAGGTAACTCCTGCAGCAAGCCGTCCAGCAGATCCTGATTGACATCTGCCGGCAATTCCAGGGATACGTCGTTGGGCTGCGCCTGTTGCGGCCGGGCTTCTACTTCGGCTTCCTCAGTGACCAGTTTTGGTGCAAGCAATAGATCGGTTAGTAAAGTTGCATCGGCGACCGTCAGTGGTTGTGGCCAGCAGGTATCTTGCAAGTGCCGTGTAAGCGCCTCGCATCTTGAACGGTCCCCCAGTGCTTGCAGATAGCCAAGCGCCAAAGCAGGCCAAGTTTCCACAGCGTCTCGCTGCTCTGAGCGCAATGGGCCGTCCTGAATAGCCAGTTCGAGCAGATTGGTATGCACACAGGCACAGGCTTGCTGTAAGCCTGTTAGGTTGATGGAAGCCGAAGCCTCTCCCAGCCGCTCCAAGTATTCGGCATAGCTGGATAAGGCCTCACTGCGAGTTTCAAATGTGCTATCAGCAGCCGAGGCCACTGCTAAGGTTTCATGAGTGACCTCAATGATCTGGGTAATTTCCGCGCAGAGAATTTCCAGTAATTCTTGCTGAGCAGTGTCTGCCCTGACGGATGCTATTGCATTATTAAGTTCTTCTTGCTCTTCTTGCTCTTCT
>DDST01000182.1:0-43185 GCA_002343485.1 Proteobacteria bacterium UBA2383 | reverse complement strand
TCTTCTTGCTCTTCTTGCTCTTCTTGCGCTATGGAGTCAGTTTCTTCTCTGGCCGTCATTGGCTGTTCGCTGCGGGCGGTGGTGGCTGAAAGCCCCAGTTCGCTTTCAACAGATTCGATTGCGGCCTCAAGTGATTCCAGAGGAGGCGCTAAGGGTGTTTCTTCCACGGGCTCTATGATCGCAGCAGGTGCTATTTCCCCAACAGTTTCAGCAGGAATGTCCAGTACGACCTCAATAGCTGTTTGCGGCGGTGGTGTTGCGGGTTCTTCCTTGATAGCTTCAGAGCGCGCACTTGGCGCCGCTTCTTCCTCAACAATGTCAGCGAAGGTGTCCGGTGCGGTTTCTTCCGCCTGAAGGGAGGAAGCCAATGCATCGCCGGTGATTGATTTGTTCTCACCTTCATGAGAGGGCGTTGAGGAAGGAGAGTGAGCGCCTATTTCTACCTCAATAGGCTCCGCTTCCATTTCTGCCGGTAAAGCAGCGGGGACTTCTTCTGGTGCTAGGGCTTCAAATGCTTCACCTGACGCCTCTTGCCCCTGTTCTGCTGGAGCAAGCAGATCGCGCAGCACATGGGCTTCCGCCACCGACAGTGGTGTGTTCCAAACCGCACTTTGCAGGTGATCGAGCAAGGCATCGCTAGCCTGCGGGTCGTTTGGAGACATCAGATAACCGATAACCAGTACCGGCCATTCCTCCAACCGTTCCCGTTCGGCATCGCTGAGTCCTTGGCCACGGGTCTCTAGATCCGCCAGATTCTCCTGAAACAGCAGGCAGGTATCCTGCAAGCCGAGGAAACCGGCTTCACCAGCCGCTGAACTGATGCGCTCTACTTGCGCGACATAACGGCGGATCACCAAACCGATCTTTTCCTGATCGGCCTTATCGTTCTCTGCGGGTAATTCCTCAAGAATACCGAGTGCTTCAGCAACCTCGGCTTCCAATACCGCAACACTTTCTTCCGATACCAGCATCAGTGTTAAACCCCTCTAGCAAGCAAGAGCAACCCGAGCCATGGTTAATTTGGCAGCGGGCACAGACTCGCCGTCAGGTCGGCAGCCGGAATAGACGCACGGAATTCAACAGATTTCTGGCGTACTCGACCAGATTCGTGGTCTGCACCGTTTGCTCCAGCAATTGCCGGCTGGTTTCTTGGGTGCTAGCTTGAATCTGCTCAGCACGGTTTACCAGTTCGCTGCTGACCCGCGCCTGGTCTTGCGAGCGGGAGGCGATCTGCCGCACGGTAACCACCAGCTCGGCGGTAGTTTCTTGGGTGCGTTGCATTTGTTCGCCAGCTTGTTCCGCTAGCCGGCTGCCGTCGACGACTTGGCTAATAGCGGCGTTCATCGCGTTCACGGTATCTGCTGTCTCAATCTGGATATTGCTGACCAGAGTCGCGATTTGCGAAGTTGCCTCACGGGCATTTTCCGCTAACCGCTGTACTTCGTCAGCCACAACTGCGAAACCACGGCCTGCCTCGCCGGCTGATGCCGCGTGCATGCTGGCATTCAGCGCCAGAATGTGGGTACGCTCAGCGATGGTGTTGATCAGGTTCACCACGCCGCTGATCTCTTGGGAACGTTCGCCCAGCCGTTTGATACGCTTTTCCGTTTCGCGGATGGTATCGCGGGTGTTGTTAATGCCGCTGACCGTGTTGGTCACGGTCTGTAGCGCCGCTTGCGTCGTCTTGATGGTGGTTTCGGCTGCGGCGTTGCACTCCTGAGCGAGTTGGGCGATCTGCTTCATGGTTTCAGATGCAGCGGTCAAGTCAGCAGTGGTTTGTTCCACGGCTTGGCGCTCGTTTTCAGCTACGGCGATCACCGCATCAGATTGGGCCTTTACCTTGTCAGATGCCGTTGCTACTTGTTCGGAGATGCGCGTCACGCCCTGCAATACTGTGGCGGTTTCATTGGTGAGCAGGTTCAAGGCGTCCGCTACCGGTCCGGTCACATCCTCGGTGACGGGTACTTTGATGGTCAGGTCTCTTTGGCTGAGCTGGGATACCGCTTGCAGCAGGCTGATGATTGAGTCGTTAAGCTGCTCGTTCTCATGCTCTGCTTCTACCAGCGCGTTGACTCGCTCATTCAGCACTTGGTCGAAAGCTTGACCCAATTCTGACAGTTCATCGGCGCCGGTTAGGCCGGTGCGGGCGGTGTAGTTCCCTTGGCCCACCTGCTGTACGGTTTTCATCATCTGGTTTAAAGGGTTGGTGATGGCACGGTAAGTAGTGCTGCCCAGGCCGAAAGAGGCCGCGATCCCGATTAATCCGATCACTACAATCAGTACCGTGAAAGTGTTACTGGTACTCTGCGCTGTTTTCAGGTTCTGCTCCGAAAGATCCTCAATTTCAGTCGTGTTCGTCAGTAAGGTTTTGAAGAAGGGATTGACCAGCGCCTCAAGATCGTTGTTAACAAATAAATTCAATTGGGCACGATCTCGACCAGCGAACAATCCTTCCAGTTCGGCAAAGGTCTCGTTGATGTTGGCTAAACTGGATTTATAGGCATTTTGTAAGCGTTCTCGCTCGCTTGTGCTCAAGGTACTGAGAAGTTCTTCCCAGCTCTCCTCAAACCTTGCTTTTGCTACTGGTAAAGCAGCGTTTCCTTGCTCCCAGTTACTGGTGCCACGGGCCACACTGTTAACTACCGACAGCAGGTCAGTACGAAGGATTTCGCTTAACCGGCCTAGATCGGCTTGCGTGTCTACGGACTGATTAACCTCGACCAAGGTGTTACCGATGCGGTTCATGCCAAAGTAAGCCGTTAGCCCGATCCCTACAAGGATGACAAGCTGCACGATAATCGTGAAGGTCAAGCGAGCATTGATTTTTTGGCCGCCCATGATTGTTTTGCCTCGAATAAGTTAGCAAGCCCAATGAATTGAAAATTTCGTTTGCATTTTGCGGGTAAAATTTACCGCTTAAACAACGACTCCAGATCGCTCGACTTGGCAGGCGTGAAATCGCCTGCTTTCAAATGCGTCAGCAACACAAAATTGGAGCCTTGATTGCTGGTTGTGAAGTCCACCTTAATGCCCCCGATATCGTAAGGCTGGCGGCGTGCGGCTTTTAAGAAATTTTCGCGGGTTAACGGGCCATCGATTGCCAGCGCAACCGTCAAAAATAATTTACCCACGATATAGCCTTCCAACGATAAATAATCCAGGTTTTTCCCCAGAGCTTTCCGTGCTTCCGTGACCACCGGCAGCGTCGAATCCAGCGGCGGTACGATTTGCGTGGCAATGATCCTATCCGTGATTCCTTGCCCTTCGAGCAGATCCTTCATTTTGCCGCCCGCCGCATTGGAGGTTGTGCTGAAAACCCAAGGCTCGCCTTTATAGCGCGCATAGGCCATGAACGCGGCCGCTGGGTCGTAAACCGCTACGCTCACTACTAACCGGCAGTGGCTGCCGGTGTCGGTTTCCCACTTTTTCAATGAGATGTAGCCAGGCCGCGCGCTTACGGTGCCGCGGGGGTAAACGCCAACCGGCCCAATATTGTTCCGTTCTGGATTATCTCCTGATGCGCCCAAAATTTGATCCAATTTGGCGACGATGGAATCCGTGCCAGGTTGCTTAACTAAGGCCGCACGCATTCCCTTGATTCCACTCATCCCATACGCATCATTCTGTGCGTATCCACACACTTCAATTGGTTTTACCCCCATCGCCAGCGCGGCGTCGACCACGCTCTCTACTTCGCGGGCATAGCTGGCGCGGAAATTCAACACATCGCCCGGTCCAGTGAAAGCTGCTCCCGTGTAAGGACCGACCACTGGGATTTTATTCTCGGCCAGTAACGGCAATATTGCTTTGACGGTTGGGGTGCCGTAACTGCCCAGTACTAAGAAAATTCCTTTTTCAATTAATTGCTTGATGGCTTCAAGCGATTTGATTGGTTCGTAAAAATCATTGATGGCGGCGAACTCGACACGGCGTCCTTGTACCGGCCGGCCGGATAACGCTGCTTCGATTCCCTGCTTCAGCGCCAAGCCGTTAAATTTACTATCTCCTTCCAGGGGCAGATTGGCGCCAATGCGGATGGTGTTGCTGGTAATGCCAGGATCCTCAGCCCAACTCCAAGGTGCGGCCATGCACAGGCCCAGTAGTAACCCCAGGGCGATTCCATTCTTCAACCGTCGCTGGGTTGCCACCCTGCCAGCGTCGGCGGTGAAGTCATTCTGTATGCGCATGCGCGGTCATCTCCTCGGGATTATTGGGTAAACAGTTTTCCAACAGCGCTCGGTTCGATCACCGTGAAAGTGTCGCCTTGCAACAAGGTCAACAGGACGAAGTCGGAACCTTGATTATCGTTGGTGAAATCTACCCGGATGCCACCGATGTCGTAGGGTTGGCGGCGTGCAGCCTTGAGAAAGTTTTCCCGAGTCAGTGGCCCATCGATCGCCTGTAGGATCGCCAGGAATAGCTTGCCGACGATATAGCTTTCCAATGACACGTAATCCAGGTTGCCGCCCAAAGCCTTACGCGCTTCCGCGACGACGGGCAGCGAGGAATCAGGCGGTGGTACGATCTGGGTAGCGATTACCTTATTCTGGATTTTGTAATCCCTGAGAAGAGCTGCCAGCCGATCGCCTGCCGCTGGAGATGGCGTGCTGAGAACCCAGTTTTCACCCTTAGAGCGCACATATCCCATGAATGTAGCGGCCGGGTCGTAAACTGCAGTGGTAGCGACTAGCCGGCAGCGGTTGCCGGTATCGGCTTCCCATTTTTTCAACGAGAGATAGCCAGGCCGTGCGTTTACGGTATCGCGCGGGTAAACGCCGACCGGCCCGATATTGTTTCTTTCCGGGTTATCTCCCTGCATGTTCAGAATCTGATCTACTTTGGCAACTATCTGTTCGGTGCCCGCTTGCTTTGCCAAGGCTGCGCGGAATCCTTGGATGCCAGCCATCCCATAGGCATCGTTCTGGGCGTAGGCACAGACCTCGGCCGGTTTAACGCCCGCTGCCAGTGCCGCATCCACTACGCTTTCTACCTCTTTGGCGTAGCTAGCGCGGAAATTCAACACATCACCTGGCCCGGTAAAGGCTGCACCGGTATAAAAGCCAAATGCAGGTACTTTTTTCTCGGCGAGCAATGGCAGCACAGCCTTGGTGGTCGGCGAGCCAAAGCTGTTGACCATTGCAAATATGCCTTTCTCAATCAATTGGTTGGCCGCCTTGACCGCTTCGATGGGGTTGTAAAAATCGTTGATTGCGATGAACTCGATACGGCGTTTATGCACCGTTTGCTCGGCTAGCGCTGCATCCATCCCGCGTTTCATCGCTTGACCGTAGACTTTGAAATCTCCCTCTAGGGGAAAGGTAGCGCCGATGCGGATGGTATTGCTGGTAATGCCGGGGTCCTCGGCCCAGCTCCAGGGCGCGGCCATACCCAGGCCCAGTAGTAATCCCAGAGTGATTCCCCTCTTTAGTCGTTGCCAGCCTGCCACAGCGCCAGCACCGGCGGCGAAGTTATTTTGTAAGCGCATGCGCGGTTATCTCCTCGGGATTATTGGGTGAACAGTTTTTCAACGTAGTTTGGTTCGATCACCTTGAAGTCATCACCCTGTAACAAGGTCAGCAATACAAAATCGGAGCCTTGATTATCATTGGTGAAATCGAGCATTAGGCCGCCCAGGTCAAACTTCCGGCCGCGCGCCGCCTCGATGAAACGTTCGCGAGTGGGGGTATTTCCAGCCTTGTCGAGGATGGCCAGAAACATTTTTCCGACGATATAGCCTTCCAGCGGGATATAGCCTAACCGGCTACCCAATGCCTTGCGGGCGCTTTCGACTATTGGTAGTGATGAATCCAAGGCAGGCACAACCTGGGTCATGATGATGTCTTCGCGAATATCATATCTACGAAATTGCTCCTGCAAGCTTTCAGCGCCGGTGAGAGAGACGGCGCTGATAATCCAAGGTTCTCGCTTGAGTTTCCGGGCGTAGGCCATAAATTGAGCGATGGGTTCGTAAGTTCCGACAGTGACAACCAAACGGCAGCGCTCACCGGTCGTTTTCTCCCATTGTTTTAGAGACTTGTAGCCATCGCGCACGAGTACAGTGTTACGTGGGTACACACCAACTGGGCCGACATTATTCCGTTCTGGGCTTTCATCGGCGGTGGCGCGGATTTGCTCCAGCTTGGCGATGATTTCAGCAGCCCCCGGTTGGCTGCCAAGCGCCATGATGATGCCGGTTACGCCGGCCATGCCATAACTGTCGTTCTGTACGAATGCGCAGATCTGATTGGACTTGACTCCCGCCCGCAAAGCGGCTTCGATGACAGCAGCGATTTCCTGGGAGTAGCTAGGACGGAAGTTGATAACGGCGCCAACCCCGGGCCGCAGCAGGTTAGCACCCGAGAAAAAGCCCACCGCCGGGATTTTTTGTTCGGCTAAGATGGGTAAGGCAACCTGTGCTGTCGGCGTACCTACGTTTCCCACCATCGCAAACACGCCTTCACCAAGTAATTTATGCGTGGCTTCGATCGTATCTGGTGGGTTATAGGAATCGTTGAGTACGGCGAACTCAATCGTGCGTCCCTGAATTGCCGTGCCTTTGATGGCTGCATCGATGCCTATCTTCATATTCTGGCCCAGGCCGCTCAGTGGGCCTTCCAGCGCCATCACACCGCCGATTCGAACGGTCGTATTACTCACACCGAAGTCTTGGGCTAAAGCATCTGATGCGCATGCGGCCAGCCAGCCGGCCAGAAATATCGCGTTGAGTAGACAGCTTGATGTTTGCTGATAATGCGAGTTTTCTGGAGGGTGTAATCGGGTTTTAGAATATGATCGGTTCTTCATAAGATATTCCAGCAATCGCCAACGACAAAGTTTCATTGTCACGAAATCGCACCGGGTAGAGAGTGGCATGGTTGGGATCAGGGCATTTCGGCGACTTGTCCACCCAGGGTCCGGAAGAAGCTCCGATGGTCGAACTCCAGCCAGACGTGCTCATCCTGTACATAGCCTCCAGCAATATGAGGCCGTAACGCTGCAGCGAGCGGTGGCAGCCGGGAGAGGGTCTGACGGGTGATCGCAGGCCGGGGCAGGCCGTCAATAAAGAGGCCCACCGCGCCCTCATCCTGATCCAGAACCAGCAGCCAGCGCTTCTCCCGGGAGCCTTCTTCCAGTTGCAGAAACTGTTTCATGTCGAATACTGGCGCCAGATTGCCGCGCAGATTGATGAGCCCCGGAAACCAGGGAGGCACATTGGGCAGTGGATAAACGACCCATCGCTCCAGTACCTCGCTGGTGGTGTTCTGATCAATCAGCAAGCCGATGCCGCCGATCCGAAAGCCATATCGCGCGCGCCGGTTTTCGGTCGCGACAAGACCGCCTGCGATACCGGGAGGTGGTTTGAAGCGATTGAGCGCCGTGCTAGGTTCCAGCCAGCGCCGGGGGGTCCGGCCAACCGTGTCGTTATTCATTGAGGTTCCCAGCGGATCGGAACGGCTTATAGGAATGCTTTCAACTGATCAGTGATAGCGTCTGCCGCATAAGGTTTGGTGATAAATCCCTTGCCACCTTGCATTTGCGCCCACAGGCGGTCGGCTTTCTGGCTTTTGCTGGTCACAAAAATTACCGGAATGCTCTTGGTTTCCGCCTCACTGCCGAGAGAACGGCAAGCAGCGTACCCATCCATATCGGGCATGATAATGTCCATGAAAATCAGATCCGGTTTTTCCGCTTTGGCTTTCTCAATCGCTTCCTTGCCATTAGTGGCCGTTACGATAGCGCAACCTGCCTCACCGAGGATGCTTTTGATGTTTGCCAAATCTGTTGGAGAATCATCAACAACAAGGACTTTTCGTACCGGCATAGTAATCTCCTTAAATCAAATTTAATCAGCTACGTGATGGCATCAGCAATTTAACTTAGAACTTTCCGGTCATTTTCCGGAAAGGGGACGTTGGCTATTTCAAGAAGATTTTAAATATTTCTTAACGACTTTCTGAAAAGAATTTTGCTTAGCGGGTTTGGTCAGATAAGTGTCGCAACCGGCTAACGCGCCTTTGACGCGATCGAAAGGTGATGATTTGCTGGTTAGCATGATGACCGGTGTTTTTTTCTTGGCTTTATTTCTCTTAATCGTCTTGCAGATCTGGTAGCCGTCAACCCCAGGCAACACTACATCCAGAAAAATGATGTCATAGTCTTTCTGAGCCAACAGCTCAAATGCATCTTCGCCAGACTCAGCGGCGTCAGTCCAGATACCGAGCAATTTTAATTCCAGTTCAACCTGCTTTCTGACCGTGCTGCTATCATCCACCACCAGCGCTTTGAAAAGCGGGGTATCGGCGGTCGTTTTATTATTATCAGCCGCCGAGGGATCTTCACCGATGGTGCGCTCATGAGTGGAAGCTGTAACAATTTGATTGGCAACCTGATCGAGCACAGTGAGTACACGGGTGGCTACAAAAGGCCGCCGGATAGAGTGAGCTTGTTCGTTGGGAGCTTGATCTTTCGTGACCATGACAGATATGAGCGGGGCGGGCGAACTCCCTTCGGATGAAGAGAGTTTAAAAGACTGCCATTCCGCCATAGCTTCTGGGCTGGCTGCATCAACCATCAGGATTTGAATCGGCTCACCGGGGGCAGCGAAGGAATAGGTGTGGGGACGATAAAGAGAAAGCTTGAAGATATTTTTCAAGACATTTCGTTCGTTTTCGGGAATTCCAATTAAAGCAACCTTAAAAGATTTCTTATCACTCATAAGATTCCTACCCCTTATTCCACCCTTATCTATTTATTATTAAACATAATTTATAGGAATCCAAGCTACATGTCTTTACAACTATTTGTAGATATGGAGCAATATGTATTGCGCTGCCTCCTGCTTGACATGATGGGAAACCCTCGATGGCATTGATAAATATTGACTGTAGTTGATACAACTTGTAATTCAAGATAGGGAAGCCACAAAAACCATATTGGATGGAGGGGAGAGATGTACACGGTATCATAGTTGGATCGGCTGCCCTGTTGCGCGGACCCGCCATTGGGGGTGGTGTGAAGAACTAAAGGTGCTTACTCACCCGATTGCAATAGTGAACCCCGTGCCCGTGCCTGATGAACCGTTGTTAGAAAGATTTGAATACCTAAACCAAGATAGCCAGCGTTTAATAGCAGCGCGTAGAACAGATAATCCTGCCGGAAGGTATGATCCAGAAGCACCGCTCGCATACCTTCAAATACGTAGCTGGCTGGTAGCGCCCAGGACAGTGGTTGCAGCCATGTGGGCAGGGTCGCGATGGGGTAATAGATGCCGCACAATGGTGCGAGGGCGAAAATCGCGGCCCAGGCGATGCTTTCCGCACCCATGCCGTGGCGCAACACCAGCGCTGCGACCAGTAGGCCGATCGCCCAACCCATGAACAGCAAGGTGACGAAAAAACCGATGAGAGGCAGCCCCAGCGCAAACAGATTGAAACCGTAGAAAGGAATTGCCAGCAGCACCGCGATGCCTACGCCAATCAGGGTACGCACCAAACTAATTGACATCAGCGCCAGGATCAGCTCAATGGGCCGCAAGGGGCTGACGAATAACTGTGCCAGATTGCGGGCATGCAGTTCCTCGAAAAACACCACCGATAGCCCCAGTTGGCTGCGAAACAAAATATCCCACAACAAGACTCCTGACAGCAGCAGCCCCGCAGTCTGATTTAACAGGTCGCTGTGGCCCGCCAGATATTGGGTAATAAAGCCCCACAGAATCATTTGCACCGTCGGCCAGTAGGCCAATTCAACGATTCGGATCCAGGAGCGGCGGATTAAGTACAGATAACGTAAGGCCAATGCGCCAATCCGGTGGAGAGAAATTCCGCTCACTCGACCACCTCGCCGCTTTGAATTCCCCGGGCAATGTCAAGAAATACTTCTTCCATATCTTTGCGGCCATAGCGGTGGATCAATTCATGCGGCGCGCCGGTGGCGACGATGCTGCCGTTGCGTAGCATAATGACCTGATCACAGAGCCGCTCGACCTCACTCATATTGTGGGAGGCCAGTAGCAGGGTCGCCCCGCTGCGCCGCTGGTAATCGGTGAGGATGCTGCGCATCCGGTCAGCGGTATCGGGATCGAGCGAGGCGGTTGGTTCGTCGAGCAGTAGAACTTCGGGTTCGTTCAACAGTGCCTTGGCTAACACTACCCGGGTTTTCTGACCGGCAGACAAGCTACCATAGGGCCGCTGGAAAAAGGCGGCGATATCCAGCTCCTGGCCCAGCGTTGTCAAGCGCTCGCGTACCCGGCGCACTCCGTACAATCGGGCGTAAACGGTTAAGTTTTCCGCTACGGTCAATCGTTGCGGCAAATCAACATAGGGTGAGGAGAAGTTCATGCGTGGCAACATCCGTTGCTGGTAGCGCGGCATTTCTTCACCGAGGATGCGAATCTGGCCGCTGGTCGGCAACAGCAGACCTAAGAGCATAGCAATCGTCGTGGTTTTACCTGCACCGTTGCCGCCGAGCAGGGCGCAGGTCGCGTTGCGGGTTACCATGAAACTGATGCCGTCCACGGCACGCACCGTGCCGTAATGCTTACGCAAATCTTCGACTTGAATGACTGGTGTTTCAGTCACGGGCAACCATCATTCTAGATAGATCGCTGATTGTGCTGGCATGTAAATTGTCAACCGATGTCATATCAAAAAATCATCCTTTCAATTGGCTTTACCCCTGGAAATCTTTTCTCAAGGCGCCAGTTTCGCCGATCCGGTGATCGTCCGCCCCTATCAGTCAATGGCATGGTCGCTAGCCTAGAATCGCGTTCATGGCGTTCATCTTTATTATTCAAGATAAGGATTTTTAGTATGCCCGGTTGTCCGTTAGAAGATCGCTATCTTAATTCCGCCAGCAACTGCCCCATCATCCGTTCTGCCTGTGATCGGTAGCCGCTGCCAAACAGGTTGAGATGGTTGAGAATGTGATAGAGGTTATACAAGGTACGCCGCTGTGGATAGCCGGTATCCAGCGGCCAAGTCTCCCGGTAGGCGGCGTAAAATCGCTCTGGAAAGCCGCCAAACAACTCGGTCATCGCCAAATCGGCCTCCCGGTCGCCGTAATAGACCGCTGGATCGAAGATCACTGGATCGCCTTGTACCGTGCAACCGGCATTGCCGCTCCACAGATCGCCATGCAGCAACGACGGAATCAGCGAGTAGCCCGTAAACAATGCTGCAAACTGCGCCAGCAGCGCCTCACCCTGCCGTTGCAAAGCACTGCTGTAACCATTGCGGGCGGCCAATTGTAGTTGAAACCCCAACCGCTGCTCGCGCCAGAAGGCGATCCAGTTCTCAGTGCGGCCATTCGGCTGGGGTGTCGAGCCGATGGTGTTGTCCTGTTGCCAGCCGAAGTATGGTCGTGGTTGACGATGCAGCAGGGCCAGTTGACGGCCTAGAGTCTCCATC
The DNA here is from genome assembly GCA_002343485.1 of Proteobacteria bacterium UBA2383. GTDB lineage: Bacteria > Pseudomonadota > Gammaproteobacteria > Competibacterales > Competibacteraceae > UBA2383. The sequence continues at coordinate 31,777 of DDST01000182.1, read as the reverse complement.
GCGCGTGCGGTATCATTTCCGCCTAATGGCAAATATTCTAATGCCAGGTAAGCCTGGCCAGCGATGCTCCCCCAGCAGACCGGCCTTGGGACCCGGACGGTACGGCTTGCCACCAGTTCCGCCAATCCAGCTGCTTCAGCTTCAAACATCGCTAATCCGGTGGCAGCGTTGGTTTTGATGAAATACTCCTGAGCTTCGTCACTGACCCACCATGCCTGGTTGATGCAACCACCGCCGATGGAGCGATGTTGACGAGCGGTGAAGGGGTGGCCGGTGGCCGCGCTAATCTGTTGCTCCAGGGCGTTCCAGAATGGTTTCGGATTCAAGGTATCACATACTCCAGCGGTCGAGACTCCTGATCGGATAGCTAGTCTCTGGAATTTGGAGGTTTAACTCTTCCGGCAACCGAACGCGCATGGCGATCGGTAGATGATCCGAATACACATGGTCCAGCACCTCGACCCGCTCAACCGTGATGGAAGGCGATACCAGAATATGATCCAGTTGCCGGTCCGGCTGCCAACTGGGAAAGGTATGAAGCCCCGGCGCAGGTTCGCACAAATGCGCACTAGCTAGCAGGACAGCCATTTCACGGCTATCTGAAGGACAGTTCAAATCTCCCATCAAGACCACATGGCGATAATTGCGTACCAGATTCGCCAGAAATTCAATCTGCCGCAACCGGCCACGCCGGCCTAAGGCCATGTGCAAAACCAATATATGCAGTGCATCTGTGCCGGCGCCGAACCGGACTTCCAACACTCCCCGGCCGGGAATCAATCCTGGCAGCTTATGCTCGGTGATCGTGCTCGGCTGAATGCGGCTCAACACGGCGTTGCCGTGCTGGGAAATCATTCCGATCTTGCGATTGGCTTGGTCAAACACATACTCGAAACCGGCGTAATCAGCCAGATATTTGATTTGATTTACAAAACCACTGCGTAGACTCCCGGCATCTACTTCTTGCAGGCCGACCACATCATAATTCGTCAGAATCTGGGCGATACCATCGAGATTGGTCATCCGCGATGGCACTGGCACCAGATGTTTCCAGCTGCGGGTCAGATACTGGGAGTATTTATAGGTACTCAGTCCACTTTGGATGTTGTAGCTGAGCAGCCGCAAGCGTTGCGGTCCAGGGTGATCGCCGGTCATGCCCGTTCTCTGCATTTTCAGCTTTGCGGGCCGGACTCCTTGGCGATCAGAAAATCCACGACCTCAAAGATGCGTGGCGAACGCACGTCATACTTACCATTGACAATCACTGCCGGCACCCCACGCACTCCATAGCGCTGCGCCAATTGATTGCCGCGCCGTAACTGGGTATCGGTCTGAAAGGATTTGTACGCTTTGCGGAAGGTCTCCTGGTCTACCCCGTATTCAGCGAAGAACGCCGCTAATTGATCCTCGTTATTCAGCTTATGTTGGTGGAAGGCATCGAATAGGGGTTGATGAATCTTGTCGAGCATCCCCAGCGCTTCAGCAGTGTAATAAGCACGTGCGCCAGATTCCCAAGTGGTTCCAAAGGCTACCGGAATTCGCGTAAATACCACGTTCTCAGGTTTACGCTTCAGCCATGCTTGGGCGACTGGCTCCAGATCGTAGCAATGCGGGCATCCGTACCAGAACATTTCGATCACCTCGATCTTGCCGGGCGTCGCGGCTGGCACTGGAGTGGATAGCCGTACATAGTCCTTGCCTTCCTGGAACGGGGGGTCAGCGGCGCGAACAGCGAGTGGCAGTGCGCAGGCCAATAGAATGAGCAGCAAGCGGCGAAGTGGGTTCAGCATCGGGCGGAACTCCATAGATTAAGTGGAAAGAATCAAGGGACAGCAGCGCCTACAGCGTACCGTAGGAATGCAATCCCGACAGAAACATGTTGACGCCTAGAAAGGCAAACAGGGTCACGAGTAGGCCAATTACTGCCCACCAGGCCATCGGCGCGCCGCGCCAGCCCTTGGTCATGCGCAGATGTAACCAGGCAGCGTAATTCAGCCAAACGATCAGCGCCCAAGTCTCCTTGGGGTCCCAAGACCAGTAGCCGCCCCAAGCTTCGGCGGCCCACAGTGCGCCCAGGATGGTGGCGAGGGTGAAGGCGGCGAACCCCAGGGCGATGGCCTTGTATATAACATCGTCCAGCAGGTGCAATGGTGGCAGCACCCGTGCTAGCTGTCCATCCGGCCAGCGCGTCCCAGCCCAGTTTTGCAGCAGGTAGGCCACCCCTAGCATCGCCGCCAGGGCGAAAGCGCCATAACCGATGAAGTTAGCCGGTACGTGGATCTTCATCCAGTAGCTTTGTAAGGCTGGGATCAACGGTTGGATGTGATGCGCCTCGCGGTCGAAGGTGTACCACAGCAGAAAACCGACGGCGCCGCTGATCACCAATAGGGCGAAACCACCCATGGAGCGGGTGCGGTGGCGATCTTCATAAAACAGGTACAGCAGCGCAGTAATCAGGGCAAACAGAATGAATACTTCATAGAGATTGCTGACCGGGATGTGGCCGATGTCAGCACCCAGCAGATAGGATTCGCGCCAGCGCACCAATAGACCCGTCAAGCCCATGGCTGTTGCACACCAGGTCAAGGCCGTGGCAGTTTTACCGGCGAAGTCGGAGCGGGTGAACATCGCGGCGAAATAGGTGATCGTCGCTAGCACATACAAAGCGCTCATCCACATGAACGCTGCCTGGCTTTCTAGGAAATACTTGAGCCAGAAGTCGCTCAAACGCAGTTCATAGGTTGCGTCATAACGCCACAGCGCCAGCGCTGTCAAGGCAGCGGCCACCAGCGTAAATGGTCGTGCCGGTTTCCAATAAACACCCCAGGCAATTAATGCTGCGGTACTACCTGCCTGGATGGCAATCTCATAACTGTCCATATAAGACCGGTATAGCCACCAGATATAGATAGAACCCGCCATGACAAGCAGCGCCCAGAGTCCATCCAAGCTACTAAATCGCTGGCTAAATGACGACGGTTCCCATTGCTGTTCCAGCATTACTTCGCGCGTGACTGACATAGGGAGTTGCTCCAGAGTAATTTCTTTATGATTTCAATAGCATTATACGGTCGACTTAAACTTGAGATCGCCCTGTTCAGTGAATTCGAACATCGGACCCCATGCTATTTCCCAATGATATTCATCCGGATCTGAAAAGTAGCCGCTGTAACCGCCCCAAAATGTATCTTTCGGCTTTTTAATAATATGAGCTCCCGCAGATTCTGCCCGTTGAAAAATTGCATCAACTTCTTCTCTGGTTTTTGTGTTATGAGCTAACGTAATTCCATTAAACGGATTATGAATTGGCTTAATTTGTTTAGAAGTATCTTTTGCTAGGTGTTCCAGTGGATATAGAGAAATCCATACGCCAGGAAGTTCTATAAATGTGATGCCTTCATAAGATGTGTTCGGGTGAGTTTCCAGAACAGCTTCATAAAACCAGGTTGATTTATCTAGATCGCTAACTCCAAGTGTTATCATAGAAAGCCTTGGGATTTTCATATGATCACCTCTAAAGCCGGCCAGAGCTTATTTCAGGAATTACGATCTGTAAGGTATGCATTGCGTACCCTATCTATCTCAATCGTAATCATTCAGTCCCATCGCTTCCTGCCAAGGGGGCGAGGGTGAGGGGGTAAGCCCTTGAAACTGCTGTCCTCACCTCCAGCCCCTCGCCCGCTAGCGGGCGAGGGGCGTGAACGGTTACTTTCAATCATTGATCTGTTTCTCAAGCGCCGTTCGTAATTCAGAAAACTCACCAGCAAATTCCACCAGGCGGCGACTGCTGACGCCGGCGAGCACTAGCCGGGTTGCGCCTTCTTCATCCGCTAGCCAAATCCATAACCGGCGGTGCGAAGTATAGAGCATGACGAAGATGCCGATGATCAGCAGGGCGAAACCGGTATAAACCACGGCAGTGCCGCCACTGCGCGTCACTTGCAGACCTGAAGCCTCGACCTGCTGAAACCCAGTCAGTTGCAGGTAGAACGGTGATCCGTAATCTGCCAGCGCTGCCAGCGCCGATATCGCGTCATTGAAGAACGCTTCTTCTTGATCAGAAATCCCCTGTTCAACGTTCATTCCTTCATCGTGTAGCACCTGAATGAACACGTCCGCCAGCGTATCGCGCAGGATATTCAGATAGAGGGTAGTCGCTTCCTTAAGCCGGCCGGCCGGCACCACCGCTTTCGCTTGCTCTGTCACTGCGATGAATCCGCCTTGAGTGAATAGTTCGATCAGATTCAACCGTACTTGGTTAAAATCATGCTGGAAGTCAGGATTATTCCCTGGGGCTGGTGATCGTTCCATCCATTCGCGCAGCCATTCTCTGTCGCGCAACCGGGCATTGAAACGCAGGAAACGTTCGGGGCTGTTTTGGGTGTCCGCTGGAATGTGTAGATAGGTGAAGGGACCAGCAGGCTGTGTGCGTTTTCCGCTGATGTAGAACCAGCGGCCCTCTAATTGCGCTGGCGCCATGTAATTAAAGTACTCTTGGGCTTCACCGGCGGGGTTGCGTAGTTTGAAACTGAAGCTTGGCCCGAAGTTGCGGAACTTGCGATCTCCCGGTTGCGCACTGGGTTCCGGTAACAGATTAAATAATCGGAATTCATTCAGTTCCAGGGTCAGTGGTGCGCTGGGTCCGCCAATCTTGAGTGCATTGCCAATTTCGCCCCGCGCAGCGACAGGCTGCGTCCGGGGTGCAATCAACGGCCAAACCTGCATCTCCAGTTTGGAGCCGCCGTCGCCGAAATCGGATTGATAAATGGCATATCCGCGATAGACCAGCGGATGGTTGACGCGGATGGTCGCCGCCAGCGGCTGACTGCCAAGATGCTCTTGATCATGGATCAACACCTCGCTAGCAAAAGATTTGGGTTGACCCGTGTCATAGTAGGCAACCTGGAAATCCTTCAACTCGATAGCGAAAGGCAATTCCTGCAATACGAAGCCATCACGTACCCGCAGAAAGACGAAGTTAGCGGTAGCCCCCTCGGGCAGCATCACATTGCCGCGGAAGGCGGGTACGGCGCCGGGTGCCAGCCGGCTTTCCGGGGGGAGGTCGCGGGCAGCCAGGTCACGGGTTTCGATGCGCAGGTCACCGCTCCATTCCTTGAATTTCAACCACAGATTGCCATCTAGCAGTCCGCCAATGCCGATTATCACTACTGCTGCATGGGTACACAGATAACCCAGCCGGCTGAAGCGGCCTTTGGTTGCCGCTATCACTCGATGGTCGCCATGGTCTTCAATGTGCCAGCGATAGCCACGAGTTTTCAGTATTTCTCCCAAGGTTTTCTGCACAATGCTGGCTTCCCGGTGCCGCAACTGCCATTCTGCTTGCTGATGAAAGCCACGCAGGGAATCGAGGCGGACGCGGGTCCGGAATTGGGTCATTTCCCGCCACAAAACCGGAGCCTGACGGTAAATGCACACGCTGGTGGATAGGATCAGGAAAGCGAGGATGCTCATGAACCAGCCTGAGCCATAGACGTTGTACAGGCCAATCTGGCGGAAGACCTCGAACCAGAACGGCCCAAATTTCAGGATATAGCCGGGATACGGCTGGTTCTGCTGCAAGACTGTCCCGATCACCGAGGCGACCGCGACCACGACTAATAGAGTAATGGCCAGGTTCATGGAGCCGAGGAATTCCAGCAACACCCATCTCAGAGTGCGCTGGCGGAGAGGCTTACAGTCGGTCGTATCGTTCACGGAGTTATTTTGCGGTGGATGCGGGTTGCCTGAATGTGACCTGGTGAGCGGCGATCCGTTCACTGGCCAGCACGTCTGACTCTCACAGGAAGCAGGTTATAATGGTTATTGGGCGTTGATGGAGCTAGCAATCCCGTTAATTCTCCAGCAGAGAGACAGTCATTGTGAGTACGGCCATGGTTTCAATGGCTAGGTGTGCGGTTCGAAGGTTGCGTAGTGAACTTAGGTACTTAAGTGCGCCTGCAACGGATGCAGGGTGCGCAACACATCGCCGGCCCTGTGTTTCTGTTGCCAGTAATAATAATACGCTGCTTCCATCGGTATGATGAGCGAGACCGGAAGCTGACAGATCCGTGGACGCGGCAATTGGAGATTCCCGATTAACTCATTCAGCCGCTTTTGCTGGTGCGCGCTGAACGTGCCTGGTTTCGGTTGGAGCTGCCCAATTTCTTCAATTGTAATATGACCAAATAAATTAAATAGGTAATTCTCCAGTTCTGCTGGATAGTTACGTAGGAGGAGGCTTATTGTGAAAAAGGCATGGCTAATAGTCATAGCGCTTGGAATGGCGGGCTGTGTCAGCCAGCCCCAGGTTCTTGATGACCAGCAAGGTTTGGTTATTCAGACCGCCGTCAAGCGAGCGCAGCTTAAAATGAGCTGCTCTGATGTTGCCGGAAAGGTTCTTTCGCAGCAAGTCATTCAGCCGGCTGTGCAAGGCGCCTACATCGTCGGCGTTAAGCGAACGGAGTATACGGTGGATGTGACTGGTTGCGGCAAAAAAGATACTTATATCGTGGTTTGCCCGGTTGGGGGCGATGGGTGTTTTGCGGCAGATTCCCGCAATCGATAACCCCTGTTCCTCGCCGCCGGGATTTAGCATTCTGGCTGGAGAATGCATATATGCAACTTCGGATGTCAGCGTTCACCCCTTCCCTCTAGGTAAGCGCAACTGTGTAACTCCTAATGGTACTGCGAATTGTCAAGCAATATGCCAATCAATTGCTTGAGAGACTGGGAATTGCTGCTCATAGAGCGTTGGTGAGGCGTTGATCCTTGGAGAAATCAAACCTTGATAGGATACCAGCCGGCCTCTCCAGGGCCAACCGCGGCATCGGCGGCAGTGCCTAATCCTACGACTGCTAGAAGCGGACCACTCTCTCCCAATTCGCCGGAGAGAGTGGGGGTAGAAGGGAGATAAATCAACGGCAACCGCTCCCGCTCCCACGGCGGAATACCCGCTTGTTGTAACAGCTTCTTCAATGCCTGGCTATGTGCGCGGCCCACGGGCCGGAAGCGTTCGCCGCCCTGGCGGAAACCGACGATCAGCAAACCTCCAGTCAGTGCCTCGGAGCGTAGTCCTTTACCTTCAGTTTTCCGTAATTCCAAATAGCCTACACCTGGTACATCCAGGGGTGGCCAACCCTGATTGCCGGCTTGCCAAGTAAATCGTTGACTGGCGTTATGCGGCTTCAAAGGTTGCATAGCGTACAACCGATCCCGATAGCGCCGGATCTCTGCACCCGGCCAGCGGATGCAGGGATTACGGTCAACAGCGGCAGCCAGTGCATCGCTGAGAATGTGCTGCAAATGCTGAGCGTTGGGGATGGGTAGGCCACATTGCCGCAACCAGTAACGCAACAGGTTGCGTTGGCGAACCTCGCCGAGCTCATGCAAGGCGGAAATCGCCAAACAGTCTGGACGGTCCGCCGCGGCACGGGCTAAATCAGCAGCAGCTTCTGCATCCAGCCAGGCAGCAGTTTCCGCGCAGAGCCGGGCTGAGCGAGCCAAAGCACGGTTTGCAGCCGGCCAGCGTTCCCGCAACCGGGGCAAAACCTGGTGACGCAGATAATTGCGGTCAAAACTGATATCGGTATTGCTGGTGTCTTCGATCCAGTGCAGGTTATGCGTACAGGCATAAGCCAGTAGCTCAGCGTGATCGATGTCTAGAAAGGGTCGCAGCAGCCAGCCTTGACCCAGTTGTGTTGCCGCAGGCATCGCCGCCAAGCCATGGGGACCTGCGCCGCGCAACAGTTGCAGCAGCAAGGTCTCCGCCTGATCATCGCAATGGTGGGCGGTTAGTAGCACAGAATCTGGGGCAAGTTCAGCAGCGAAAGCCGCATAGCGGGCGTGGCGAGCAGCCGCTTCAGGGCTTTCCCCGGATGTAGACCGGGCATCGACTTGCAATACCCGGTACGGTACATTCAAATCGTGGCAGATGTGAGCGCAGTGTTCGCCCCAGGCAGCAGATGCCGCTTGCAAGCCATGATCGATATAGATAGCTTCCAAGCTCTGCCCTGTCCACAGGTGGCGGCGGGTTGCCAGGCCGTGCAATAAAACATGTGAATCCAGGCCGCCACTGTAACCGATGATCAGCCGGCGAGCGCCGGGATGAGTGGCCAGAAAGTAGGATAGATACTGATAGAGGCGCTCCATCAGATTGCACGATGTATTTAATCCGCCACTCAATTCCGCTTAGTCTTTACGCAGCAATGCGGCCACGCTGCTCTGCCAAGTTGATTGCAGCGAAGTCACCGGCGCTGCTTCCTTGAAAACGCCGTAAGCCATTAATCGCTGGTAACGTTGTTCCAACAGAGCGTCCACCGGCAGCACATCCAACGATTGAAGGTTTTCCCGCAGCGCGATCCGGACATTCTCCGCCGTCAACACTATATCGCGGTGCGCGCCGCCAGGCGGTTCGGGAATAATCCCGTCGATCAAATTGAGCTTTAGCAAACGGTCGGCGGTGAGTCCCATCGCCTCAGCGGCATCCGGCGCCTTATCGGCACTTTTCCATAAAATAGCCGCGCAACCTTCCGGCGAGATTACCGAATAAGTGCCATATTGCAGCATGAGCACCCGGTCACAGACACCGACTGCCAGGGCACCGCCAGAACCGCCTTCGCCGATCACGACGCCGATAACCGGTGTCCGCAACCGGCTCATTTCGAACAGATTGCGGGCGATGGCCTCACTCTGACCACGCTCTTCCGCACCAATGCCTGGATAAGCCCCAGGTGTGTCGATAAAAGTCAGTACCGGTAACCGGAAGCGTTCCGCCAGTTTCATCAAGCGCAACGCCTTGCGGTAACCTTCTGGACGCGGCATGCCGAAGTTGCGGTAAATTTTTTCTTTGGTGTCACGGCCTTTCTGGTGGCCGATGATGAGTACCGGCCGGCCATTCAGCCGCGCCAATCCGCCGACTATGGCATGATCATCGGCAAAGGTCCGGTCACCGTGCAATTCCTGGAAATCCGTGAAGATCCGTTCCAAGTAATCCAGGGTATAGGGTCGAAGTGGATGACGGGCGATCTGAGAAATTTGCCAAGGTGTCAGGGTCGCGAAGATCGACTCGGTGAGCGCTTTGCTTTTGGCTTCCAAACGGGCGATTTCATCGCTGATATTCAAGTCTTGCTCGGTACTGAGATGCTGCAACTCCTTGAGCATCGCCTCCAGTTCGGCAATCGGTTTTTCAAAATCCAGGCAGTTATTCGGGTTCATCGATGTTTAATGATTTATTCTCGCTCAGCCGGCATGCGCACGGCTAGGTACAGTGATTCATTTTCTCTTCGCACCAACACCGGCACGGCCTTCCCATTCGGCAATTCCTTAGCCAGTTCAACGAACTGGCTGGCGCTCTTGACCGGGGTATGGTTGAGCTGAAGAATAATGTCATCCGGATACAGCCCCGCGTTAGCGGCCGGCCCTTCATCCAGTCCGGTGACCAGCACCCCTTGGTCGTCATTGCCCAGCCCCCGGCGTTGTTCATTGCTAAGATCTGCGACGACGATACCCATCCGCGGATCGCTGTGTTCGTCCATGGTCATGACCCGCTCCTCCGTAGTTTCCAATCGGGCGATTGTCGCCTTGATTTCCAGCGGTTCGCCGTTACGGAGGATTGACATGGCTACGGTCTTACCAACCGGAGTGACGCCAATCATGCGTGGTAATTGCGAGGAATCTTCTACCGGCTCGCCGCCGAAACGCAGGATAATGTCGCCCGGTTTAAAACCTGCGCTAGCCGCTGGGCTGTCTGGCAGGATCTGCGCAATCAGCGCTCCTCGCGGCCGGTCGAGTTTAAAAGCTTCCGCCAGATCATTGTTGACTGCTTGCAGTAGAATGCCTAGCCAGCCACGGGTCACCTCGCCGGTCACTTTTAACTGATCGGCCACCTGCATCGCTAATTTGATGGGGATGGCGAATGACAGACCCATATAGCCGCCGGTGCTGCTGTAAATTTGTGAATTGATGCCGACGACTTCACCTCGCAGGTTGAAGAGGGGGCCGCCGGAACTGCCGGGATTGACCGCTACATCGCTCTGGATGAACGGTACGTAGGTGCCGCTTGGCAGGTTGCGGCCCACCGCACTGACGATGCCTTGCGTCGCGGTCAGTTCGAGTCCGAACGGCGAGCCAATAGCTACCACCCATTCGCCCACTTCCAAGGTATCGGAGTCGCCAATCTTGACAGCCGTCAAGTTTTCGCTCTCATCAATCTTGAGTACGGCAACATCGGTCAATTCATCGACGCCAATCACCTTGGCGGGCCGCTCTCGCTGATCACTGAGCCGGACGATAATCTTGTCAGCATCTTGGGCAACGTGTGCGTTGGTCAGGATATAACCATCGGTGGAGATGATGAACCCGGAACCCAGCGAATTGGCCTGGCGGTCGCCTGGCAGTTCAGGACGTTCCTGAAAGAAGCGCTTGAAGAATTCCAGATAGGGGTTTTCACTGCCTGGTAATTCGGGCAGACCGGATGAACGAGAGGAGCGGCGGCGAGGGGTTTGCGTAGAGCTGATATTGACGACGGCAGCTTCATTCTGTTTTACCAGCTTGCGGAAATCAGGTAGAGGTTGCGAGATTTCGGGACGCGCTGCCGGAGCGGCAACGGCCCAACACAATGGGAGCAACAGCACCAGCAGCTGGAGCCAGTAGCGGGAACCATTCATGTTCATGGAAACAGTCTTCTCCTGAGGGTAAAACGAAGGCCAGTATCAGCCCAGAGGTCGCATGGTGAGGTGTGGCGGCGATGGATAAAGTCGCCGGAAACGATGGGGAGTTGGGCGGTCATGCCAGGACATTCAAATACCAACGCGATTTTCTCAGTATAGAATATTTAGTGTATCAATCACTCAAAAGGAGACACGGTATGGAAGGCAGTTCAACATTGGAAGTAAACGATTATGAAAAAGCTACCCAGTATCTTTATGAGTTGACGATCAAGCTGCTGGATGTGGGTGGATCAGATATTTTTATCACCGCGGGCAGTCCGCCTGCACTCAAAGTCAATCAGGCTATTCATCGGGCCGGCGACCGCAAGTTGACTCCCCAACAGACAACGTTGCTGACCCGTGCGATCATGCATGATCGCCATGCACGGGAATTTGATCATCATCATGAGGTTAATTTTTCCCTTAATTTCCCTAATGTAGCACGCTTCCGGGTCAGTGCTTTTACCCAGCGCGGCAGCGCCGGTATGGTGCTGCGCTTGATCCAGCAACGAATTCCAACCATCGAAGAACTCAATCTGCCCCCCATTCTCAAGGATATTGCTTTAACCAAGCGTGGGTTGGTAATTTTCCTGGGTGGAACAGGTTGCGGTAAGACGACCTCGATGGCGGCTATGCTGGATCATCGTAACGAGAGCTGCCAGGAACATATTATCACTGTTGAAGACCCCATCGAATTCTTTCATCGTCATAAGCAATGCTTGATAGACCAGCGCGAAGTTGGGACCGATACTGACTCCTACGAAGCGGCGTTGAAAAATACCCTCCGGCAAGCGCCAAATGTGATCATGATTGGCGAAGTGCGCGATCGGGAAACCATGCAGCATGCGATCAATTTTGCTGAGACGGGACATTTGTGTCTGACTACGCTGCATGCCAACAATACCGATCAAGCGTTTGACCGTATTGTAAATTTCTTTCCGGAAGAAAAGCATGCGCAAATCTTGATGGATCTGTCGTTCAATATGAAAGCATTCCTTTCCCAGCGGTTGCTGCCACGTGAGGACCGGCCGGGCCTGATCCCGGCGGTGGAAATTCTGCTGAACACGCCGCTTATGGCAGAGCTGATCTTTCAGGGGCGGGTCAAGGAGCTGAAACCGGTCATGACCCGTTCCAGCGAACAGGGCATTGTGACTTTCGACCAGGCGTTGTTTGACCTATACGAATTCGGGCGCATTAGCTATGAGACGGCGATTCGCCATGCGGATTCGGCCAATAATCTGCGATTGCGGATCAAGCTGGAGAGCAAACAGCCACAGCCAAAAGCGGCCAGCGAGGGGACACTGCAGATTCAGGATGACCGGCATCGTTGAAAGGCTGGATTAGAGCTACTCTTTAGCAGTGCAGGGTATGCGTTGCATACCCTGTGCAGTTAAGCAATGCGTACCTTATCCAGTTGAAGAATCAATAAGCTGGTTTTTATGCAACCCTTCAGACGCTCTTTCTTCAATCTTCGCCCGTTCCCAGAGCGCATCCATGTCCGCCAGCGTCGCTTTCTCCGGTGTGCGGCCATCTTCCGCCAACCAAACCTCGATCTGCCGGAAGCGCCGCTCGAACTTGGCGTTGGTTCCACGTAACGCCGCTTCGGGGTCGAGTTTCAGGTGCCGAGCCAGATTGGCGACGGCGAAAAGCACATCGCCCAATTCATCAGCTAACCGCTCTGAAGCAGCGCTATTGGTCATTTCATGGCGGATTTCGGCAATTTCTTCTTCAATTTTGGCCAACACCGGCTCCACCGCACCCCAGTCAAAGCCCACCCGCGCCGCTTTCTTTTGCAACTTGACCGCACGGGTCAACGCCGGCAACGCCAATGGGATGCCATCGAGGACGCGGGCGGCGGGGATTGATTCTGCGGTTTTCTCCGCTGACTTAATCTGTTCCCAGGCCGCCATCTGCTCGGCTGCATTGGCATAACTTGCATCACTAAAGACATGCGGGTGACGGCGGGTCATCTTTTCGACGATGCCGCTTGCTACATCGGCGAAGTTGAAGCGGCCTTCTTCGCGGGCGATTTCGGCGTAAAACACCACCTGAAACAGCAAGTCGCCTAGTTCCGAACGTAATTCTGCCCAGTCCTCACGAGCAATGGCGTCGGCGACTTCATACGCTTCCTCGATGGTGTGTGGAACGATGGTGGCGTAGGTTTGTTCCCGGTCCCACGGGCAGCCGTTATCCGGGTCGCGCAGGCGGGTCATGAGGCTGAGTAGCTGGTCAAGTTCGGTCATAGCGGTTTTGTTTCCTGCTCAACTTATTGAGCTTCCGTGAAATATTGGGTTATCGTAGCCCGTTGCACTGGCTAAACCGGCAACGTCACATTCACCCGCCGCCCCAAAGCATGGGCGGCGGCTTCGATCTGATCGAAGCGGGAAGCGTGCTGTAAGTCAAACAGCCGATCCACCTGCGGCGGGCGCCATCCGAGCCGCCGCGCCAATTCCGGCTTGCGAACGCCCTTCATGGTCACTTCTGCATACAGCGCCAGCTTGGCGCTTTCCAGCGCGGACGGGTGCACGATGGGTCGACCTGCGGCGGTGGAGGGAACCGGTAGCGGGCGGCGAGCGTCCATGTAAAACGATAAGGCGGTTTCCAGCGCGTCCACAGCTCGCAGCAGCGCCTCGTCTTCATCCTCGCCCTGCGTGATCGCCTCCGGCCCATCCGGGAACGTCACGATAAAACCGTCTTCCTCGGCGGTTTCCAGATGGATGGGGTCGTCCAAGTTTAACATCCTCTTACAACACCAGCCATTATCCATTAACCATTGCCCGGTTGATTGGTGTTGGAAGTCTCTATAATTCCGAGGTGCAACCGATTGGCGTTGAATGACACCTCATTTCATGAAAAAACCTACGACTCGCTCCTCTGGTCCTGACCTCTCCCAACACACCCCGATGATGCAGCAATATCTGCGCATCAAGGCCGAGCATCCCAACATTCTGTTGCTTTACCGGATGGGGGATTTTTACGAACTGTTCTATGACGACGCCCAGCGCGCCGCGGAACTGCTCAACATTACCCTGACTACCCGCGGCCAGTCGGCAGGCGCACCCATCCCAATGGCCGGTGTGCCTTTTCATGCTGTTGAAGGTTACTTGGCCAAACTGATCAAACTTGGCCAGTCAGTGGCGATCTGCGAACAAATTGGTGATTCCACGACCAGCAAGGGGCCAATGGAGCGGCAGGTCACGCGCATCGTCACCCCCGGTACCTTGACTGACGAGGCGCTGCTTGATGAACGCCGCGACACTTTATTGCTGGCTCTTCACCAGGTGAAAAACATCTACGGACTGGCACATCTGGACCTGAGTGGTGGCCGGTTCACGGTGACGCAACTCCACGGCGAGGCAGCGCTGCTCAGCGAGCTGGAGCGATTAAAGCCGGCGGAATTGCTGATCGATGAGGATTTCGCTCCGCCCGGTGCCTGGCGCGAGCATCCTGGCTTACGCCGCCAAGCGCCTTGGCATTTCGACCGGGACAGTGCGGCACGGATGCTATGCACCCAGTTCGCTGTCCACAACCTGGACGGATTCGGTTGTGCCGATCAAGCGGTTGCAGTCGCTGCTGCCGGTTGCTTGCTGCAATATGTCAAGGATACTCAACGCGGGGCGCTCCCTCATCTGACGGGCCTACGAGTCGAACGTCATGAGGACAGCGTGATTCTGGACGCGGCCACCCGGCGTAATCTGGAACTGGAGCACAGCTTGAGCGGCCAGCATGAACATACCTTGCTCGGTATCCTCGACCGCTGCGTGACGCCGATGGGTGCGCGGTTGTTGCGCCGCTGGATGCACCGTCCTCTGCGCGACCATGACATTCTCCGCCAGCGTCATGCCAGTTTGCGGCAATTGCTCGACAATGGTGGTTATGAATACCTGCGTGGTTTACTGCGCGGAACGGGCGATGTGGAACGGATTCTGGCGCGGGTGGCGCTGAAATCGGCCCGGCCTCGCGATTTAATCACTTTGGCCGATGCGCTGGACCGGTTGCCGGGTCTGCAACAATTCCTGAAAGTATGCGACGTGTCGTTGTTGCAGGAACTCGCCCGCTGTGCGGGAACCCATCCCGAAGCTTGCAACCTGCTGAATCGGGCGATTATCGCTAATCCCCCGCAGATGATCCGCGATGGCGGGGTGATCGCACCGGGTTATGATGCGGAACTGGATGCATTGCGCAGTCTGAGCGAACGTGCCGACCAATATCTGGTTGATCTCGAAGCCCGCGAACGGCAGCGTACTGGAATTGCCAATCTCAAGGTCGGCTTTAACCGGGTGCATGGTTATTACCTCGAAGTCACTCGCGCCCAATCCCAAGCCGTGCCGCCTGACTATCATCGCCGCCAGACACTGAAAGGCGCAGAACGCTATATCATCCCGGAATTGCAGGAATTCGAGCATAAGGTCCTGCATGCGCAAGAGCGGGCGCTGGCGCGGGAAAAGGCGCTTTATGACGGATTGCTGGAGCAACTGCAGGTGTGGTTGCCTGGCTTGCAGGCCAGCGCCGCTGCTCTGGCGGAACTGGATGGGTTAAGCAATTTGGCCGAACGCGCTGCCGCGTTGCGCTGGAACCCGCCGGAGCTGGTGGATCAGTCAGGTATTGAGATCACCGGCGGGCGGCATCCAGTGGTCGAGCAGGTGCTGGACGAGCCGTTTGTGCCAAATGATTTGCAACTGGAGCCGGCACAACGGCGGATGCTGATCGTCACTGGCCCGAACCTCGGCGGAAAAAGCACCTTTATGCGCCAGACGGCCTTGATCGTGCTGCTGGCGCATCTCGGCAGCTTCGTCCCCGCCGAGCGGGCGGTGATTGGGCCGATTGACCGCATCTTTACCCGCATCGGCGCGTCCGACGATCTGGCCGGTGGCCGTTCCACGTTCATGGTGGAAATGAGCGAGGCGGCTAACATTCTGCACAATGCGACGCCGCACAGCTTGGTGCTGATCGACGAGATCGGACGCGGTACCAGCACCTTTGACGGACTGGCGCTAGCCTGGGCCTGTGCGGCGCAATTGGCGAGCACGGTGCGTGCCTTCACTCTGTTCGCCACCCATTACTTTGAGCTGACGCGGTTACCGGATGAACAGCCAGGTATTGCCAATGTCCATCTGGATGCGGTGGAGCACGGTGAGCGTATCGTATTTTTGCACCGGGTGCAGGAGGGGCCTGCAAGTCGTAGTTATGGTCTGCAAGTTGCCGCCTTGGCGGGTGTGCCAGCGGTCGTGATTCAGCAGGCCCGCCAGCGCTTGAGGTTGTTGGAGCGGCAAATGCTGCGGCGGGAATTGCCGGTGCGGGCTGAGAGGAAGCCGCAATTATCATTGTTCGGCGAGGCGGTTCATCCAGCAGTGACCATGCTGGCGGGCCTCGATCTTGAATTGCTGACCCCCGGGCAAGCACTGGTTGAGTTGCAGCGGTTGCGGATGTTGTTGGATTGATGAAAGAACTGATCGTGAGTCTGGAAGACGATGAAAATTTCACAGTCTGTATAGGATTGTCCTATAAAGGCTCAATTTATCCAGATATTTCCCGCGTTACCCTGCTATCATAATCGCCTGCCGGTGACTCTCCCCGTATGTATGTTATTAACATTATGATAATTTTTGATAAAAATATGGAAGATACTCTTAGGCTCCGATGAACATCAAAGACGATCTGGTTCGACACTATCACTGGCTGCGCCAATACGGCCTTAACGACTCGCATAGCGGTAATGCTTCGATAAGGGACGGCGAAGCGTTCTGGGTCACTCCCACCGGTTGCTGTGCCGATACGCTGAGCAGTGGTGAGTTAATCGAGTGCCGCCTTGACGGTGCAATTGGCAAGGGTGCATCGTTGGATGCCCGCTTGCATCTGGCAGTTTATCAGGCCAATCCTGACACCCGTTCCGTCCTGCACAGTCACGGCCCCTACTCAGTGGCGATGACCATGGACAACGAAGAGTTCCTGCCAACGGATTTTGAGGGGCAGTTATACTTTAGCCGGGTGCCGGTCCTGACCATTCCCTACGACCAATACGAGGCCCGCTCACCTCGCATGGTGGCCGAGATTTTGGCGGATTATCCTATTGCGGTCGTGCGCGGTCACGGTGTTTATGCCTGCGCCAATAGTCTGAACCTGGCGTACAAATGGACCTGCTCACTGGAGTTATCTGCCAAAACGGCGTTCATCGCCCAGCAGGCGGGAAAGATTTAGCGGCGCTTTTGCGTACGTATTGTGTGCCTGACCGGGAGGTTACAGCACCGCAACTCCCGCAGCTTCCAGCATTTGCACTAACCGGATGAGTGGCAGGCCGATCAGGCTGGTGGGATCGTCGCCCTCTAGCCGTTCAAATAGCGCAATGCCCAAACCCTCCGATTTGAAACTGCCGGCGCAGTGGTAAGGCTGTTCCCGTTGTAGATAATGTTCGATCATTTCTACCGTCAGTGTCCGGAACACCACTTGAAACGGCTCCACCGTGATCTGGCGTTGCCCGCTCACGCCATCCAGCAGACACAACCCGGTGTAAAAGATAACGCTGCATCCGGATGCCTGTTGCAATTGCTCAACGGCCCGCGAGTGATCTCCAGGCTTGCCGAGGATCGTGCCATTCAGTACCGCGACTTGATCTGAACCAATGACCAATGCTGCAGGCGCTCTGCCGGCAACCCGGCGGGCTTTCCATTCGGCCAGCCGCTCTACCAATGCAGACGCATCCTCCCCAGGCAAACGGGTTTCATCGACATCCGGTGCTTGGGTTGTGAACGGCAGACCTAACCGTGCCAGCAACTCGCGACGGAACGGGGAAGTAGACGCCAGAATCAGCCGGCGGCCATCAGGCAGGGTTTCAGACATAGCGATCACTCCGTAAAAGATCGACCAACTTCGTGAAAATTACGTTAATTGTGGGAAATTGGGGTTTATTTTGACAGAATTCCGGCAGGTCTATATGATTCCGCGCCTTATGCAGACCCTGTTACTTCCCAGAAAAATCCATCCGTGGCGCATGGCCGCCGAATGCGGATCCCTGAAGGGCCGTTTGGCACTGGCCGCTTTGCCGCGGCTGATGGTAATCCTGGGCCATGTTGATGGTGAGGTGGCCGCAACATTGTCAGCCGGGCACGACGCGCAGGGGATACGATTTATTCAGGGCAGCCTGCTGGCCGAAGTTGAGTGGACCTGCCAGCGTTGCCTCGGTCCATTGCGGCTGCCTTTGGATATAGAGGTCAAGCTGGGATTGGCGCGCGATGAAGCGGCAGCCAGCCGGTTGCCCGGTGAATACGAGCCGCTATTAGTCCCGGAAGGCGGTAGTATCGCCGTTGCCGATTTGATTGAAGACGAATTATTACTAGCCCTGCCCCAGATTCCTCGTCATGAAGATTTGCGGGAATGCGTGGCCCACGGCTATCACCAGCCCGGTGAGCCGGCGCTGGACCTGAAAAACCGCCAGCCTTTCGCCGTGCTGGCGACTATGTTACAGGATTTTCAAAGGAGTCATTAACCATGGCTGTACAAAAAAGCCGCAAGAGCCGCTCTAAGCGCGATATACGCCGTTCCCATGATGCCTTGACCGGCCCAACGTTGTCGACCGATCCTCTGTCCGGCGAATTGCACCGCCGTCATCATGTCACGGCGGGAGGGTTTTATCGCGGCCGCAAGGTGATCAATGCGCCAGCCGCTACTGAAGACGAATAACCATTCCCACCGGTATGCTTTGCACTCCATTTCGCCTACTCAACGTTCCGGCATCCCCATGAACAGGCCGTTGACCATCGCTTTAGATGGTATGGGCGGTGATATCGGTCCTGAGGTGGTTGTGCCTGCCGCCTTGCAGGTATTGAAAACTACCGAAGATGCGCTGTGCTTAATTTTGGTTGGCCAGGAAGATGTGCTATCCGCCTGTCTAGCCCGGCAAAAGGCTAAAGGGCATCCGCAGCTCATCATTCGCCATGCCTCGCAGTTAGTGAGCATGGACGAGTCGCCAGCGCAGGCTCTGCGGGTCAAGAAAGATTCCTCAATGCGGGTCGCGATTAACCTGGTCAAACAAGGTGAGGCCGACGCCTGTGTCAGCGCCGGTAACACCGGGGCGTTGATGGCTACGGCCCGCTTTGTCCTGAAAACCCTGCCGGGCATCGACCGTCCTGCTATTTGCACCACGCTGCCCACCGTGCGCAGTCATGTTCAAGTGCTGGATCTGGGGGCCAATGTCGATAGTAAGGCCGAGCATCTATTGCAATTCGCGGTCATGGGTTCGGTACTAGCAACGGTGAACGGTATTGATCGCCCCCGGGTCGGTCTGTTGAATATTGGCGAGGAAGACATCAAAGGCAATGAGCAAGTCAAGGAAGCTGCCCGGTTGCTGACGGCCAGCGACCTCAACTATATTGGGTTCATTGAGGGGGACGGTATTTACCTGGATGATGTCGATGTGGTGGTTTGTGACGGTTTTATTGGTAATGTTGCCCTGAAAAGCAGCGAAGGTGTAGCTAAACTGATTCGCCATTATATGACTCAGGAATTTAAGCGGAATCTGCTAACCCGCTTGGCTGGATTAATAGCGTTGCCGGTATTGCGTGCTTTCGGCCGCAAAATCGATCCTCGCCGTTACAATGGGGCCAGCCTGCTGGGCTTGCAGAGCATTGTCATCAAAAGCCACGGTGGCGCCGATGCCTTGGCGTTCGCCAATGCCATCCAAGTTGCGATGCTGGAAGTCGAGCAGGCGGTGCCACAACGCATCGATGCTCATCTGGCCGCCCTTCACGCTGAGAGGCAAGCGCTTTGAATTACGCCAGAATCGTCGGAACCGGTAGCTACCTGCCGGAAAAAATCCTGACCAATGCTGATCTTGAACAACTCATCGATACCACAGCGGACTGGATCGTCGAACGCACCGGCGTTGAGGAGCGTCATATCGCTGCACCGGACGAGACGACCTGCGACCTCGCTGAACAGGCCTCCCGCCGGGCGTTGGACGCGGCAGGTCTCGATCCAGGCGACATCGACTTGATTATTCTGGGCACCACCACGCCCGATCATATCTTTCCCAGTGTAGCGACTCAGTTGCAACATCGCCTGGGCTGCTATGGTGGTCCGGCGTTCGATGTACAAGCTGTTTGCACCGGCTTCGTCTATGCCATGGATATCGCTAACCGCTTCATCCGCACTCAAGCGGCTAAGCGGGCGCTGGTCGTGGGGGCGGATACTTTTACCCGGATTATCAACTGGAAAGATCGCGGCACCTGTATCCTTTTTGGCGACGGTGCGGGTGCAGTGGTGCTGGAAGCGGCTGAAGAACCGGGTATCATTGACAGCCGGCTAGGTGCCGATGGCCGTTACAAGGAGTTGCTCTGGGTGCCAGCCGGGGTATCGAGCGGTTATGAGCAAACCCGTCAGGATGCCGCTTTTGTGGAAATGCGCGGTAGTGAGGTGTTCAAAGTCGCGGTGACCACGCTCAAAGAGATTGCGGAACAGATTCTGATCGCCAACCAGATGACGGTCGCCGATGTGGACTGGCTAATTCCACATCAAGCTAACCGCCGCATTCTGGCGGCCACCGCCAAACGATTGGGCCTGTCGGAGGAGCGCATGGTCGACTGTGTGCGGACGCATGGCAATACCTCAGCCGCTTCGGTGCCGCTGGCTCTGGATGCGGCAGTGCGCGATGGCCGTATTCAACGTGGTGATACACTGCTGCTGGAAGGCTTTGGCGGTGGTTTCACCTGGGGTGCAGTGTTGGCGAAGTATTGAGATGAATGCAGTGATGATGATATTGCAAGATGAAATCGCCCTGGTGACTGGGGCTAGCCGCGGGATTGGCCAAGCCATCGCCCGGGAATTAGGACAGCGCGGCGCGATCGTGATCGGCACAGCGACTACCGGGGCGGGCGCCGAGGCGATCACCCGGGATTTGCGCGAACGTAATCTCAAGGGTCGTGGTCTGCGGTTGGACGTGACCGATCTAACGTCGATAGAAACGACGATTAAAGCAGTAACTCAGGAATTCGGCGCGCCGGGCATCCTAGTTAATAATGCCGGCATTGCCCGTGACAATTTGCTCCTGCGGATGAAAGAAGAAGAATGGTCATCCATTCTCGACACCAATTTGACCTCGGTTTACCGGTTGAGCAAGGTCGTGCTACGAGGCATGATGAAAGCCCAGCGTGGGCGCATCATTAATATCACTTCGGTAGTGGGCGTCACTGGTAGTGCTGGGCAGGCCAATTATGCGGCAGCCAAAGCCGGTGTTATCGGTTTTACCAAGTCGCTGGCGCGCGAGGTCGGTTCTCGAAACATTACCGTTAATGCCGTTGCGCCAGGGCTGATCGAAACGGATATGACCCATTCGTTACCTGAGAGCCAGCGTCAAGCGTTGGTGGCATCGATTCCCTTGCAGCGTCCTGGCAAGCCGCAGGATGTTGCTGGCGCTGTAGTGTTCTTGGCTTCGCCAGATGCTGCCTACATCACTGGACAGACTTTGCATGTCAACGGTGGAATGGCCATGGTTTGATGATTTGAAAGCGGCCCGCCGCTGGAATCTGAGAAAGTCCGCGTTGGTGCGCCGGCGGTCGACGCGGGGTCTCGAAAAGGCCGGATTTAGAAAGTATCACCTGATTATTTTCTGAAATTCGCGCAAGTTGTGGTACCGTTGTGCCGGATTTCGCCCACCCGCTGACGGCGGGTGCGGATTGAAGCAAACAGACAGACAGACAGACAACGAGGAAGCAAATCAGATGACTGACATCAGCAACATTGAAGCCCGCGTCAAGAAAATCATCATCGAGCAGTTGGGAGTCAAAGAAGAGCAGGTCACCAATGAGGCCGCTTTCGTCGAGGATCTCGGCGCTGACTCACTGGATACCGTCGAGCTGGTGATGGCTCTGGAAGAGGAGTTCGAGCTAGAGATTCCCGATGAGGATGCCGAGAAGATCACTACGGTTCAGCAGGCGATTGACTATATCGCCACGCATCTCGGTTGAGGGTGTCAGTCGCACCTCGCTCATATTCAGCCGCCGCGGCCACCGCCGGGGGTCGCGGCCTTCTTTTGTCAGCGTAGATAGTAGAGGGTAATCCTGTGGCCAAGCGGCGAGTGGTAGTGACCGGTATGGGTATCGTATCGCCCGTCGGCAGCACCGTGGAGACAGCCTGGAACAGCATTTTGGCCGGTCGCAGCGGGATCAGACCAGTAACCGCTTTTGATGTCAGCGCGTTTCCGGTGCGCATCGGCGGGGCAGTGAAGGATTTTCAGGTCGAGCAGTATCTGAATCCTAAGGAAGCCAAAAAAATGGATGCTTTCATTCATTATGGTATCGGTGCAGCGATACAGGCGATCCAGGACTCGGGACTCGAAGTGACCGAGGCCAATGCCGAACGGATTGGAACTTACATCGGTTCCGGCATCGGTGGATTGCCGGGTATTGAAGAAGGGCACTCGGCCTTTCTAAAGGGCGGGCCGCGCCGGCTAACGCCGTTTTTTGTACCGCGCAGCATTATCAATATGGTCTCGGGCAATTTGTCGATTATGTACGGCATCAAAGGCCCAAACTTGGCAATCGTCACCGCATGCACCACAGGTACGCACAGCATTGGTCTGGCAGGCCGGTTGATTGCCTATGGCGATGCCGACGTGATGATTGCCGGCGGTGCAGAAATGGCTACGACGCCCACGGGGTTATGCGGTTTTGCAGCGGCGCGCGCCTTGTCGGTGCGTAATGATGAACCGGAAAAGGCCAGCCGCCCCTGGGATCAAGACCGGGATGGTTTCGTGTTAAGTGACGGTGCTGGCGTGGTGGTGCTGGAGGAATATGAACACGCCAGGAAGCGCGGTGCCCGGATTTATGCGGAGCTGATCGGTTTCGGCATGAGCGGTGATGCTTACCATATGACCCTGCCATCGCCCGATGGCGACGGTGCCCGGCGGGCAATGGTCAATGCCTTGTGTGATGCGGAAATCAATCCTGAGGCAGTGGATTATATCAATGCCCATGGTACTTCTACTCCTGCTGGCGATAAGATTGAAAGTGACGCTGCCAAGGCCGTATTTGGCGATCATGCTTACCGCTTGGCGATGAGTTCGACCAAGTCAATGACCGGCCATATGCTGGGCGCGGCAGGCGGTGTTGAAGCAATCTTTTCTGTGTTGGCGTTGCGGGATCAGGTCGCGCCGCCAACGATCAATTTGGATCAGCCAGAAGCTGGTTGTGATCTCAATTACGTGCCGCATACTGTGCAGGAGCGGCGCATGCAGGTGGTACTGTCCAATTCGTTCGGTTTTGGCGGCACCAACGGCACGGTCGTGTTTCGTAGCCTGGATTGAGTGCATTAGTCCGGTTGTTTTCCGGCAGGCATTTTCGAACTGCCCTGATGTCCGGGCCACCCCTCCTTCTTCAAAGAAAGGATCATGCGCTTTAGGCGGCTTCGACGACTGCTGATGCAGGTGCTGGCGTTTGGGTTGGCGATATCTCTGATCTTTGCGGATTATCAGCAATTTCTTGATACCCCCCTAGAAATTCCTGCTGAGGGCCAGGTGTTGGAGGTTAAGTCTGGAATGGGAATTGCTGATATCGCCTGGCGTTTGCAACAGCAACCCGGATTGTCCCGTCCTGCGCTCTATCTGAAAGCCTACACCCAGCTGAATGGTCTGGCCCTCCGTCTCAAGGCAGGCGAATATGCCCTGTCTCCCGGCATGACCCCGCGCGCGCTCATCGAACGGATTGTGGCTGGCCGGGTGATTCAATATCCGTTAACAGTGGTGGAGGGTTGGACATTTCGCCAGTTGCGGCAGGCGCTGACCCGCCATCCTAAGCTTGCGCAGACCCTGCAGGGGTTGAGCGATGCGGAAGTAATGGCCCAGCTGGGCTTGCCGGGTGAATATCCCGAGGGGCGATTCTTGCCCGATACCTACCATTTTCCCGCAGGCTTTACGGATGAAGCATTCTTACGGCGGGCACTGACGGCGATGGACCAGCGCTTGGCTGAAATTTGGCAGCGGCGCGCGCCTGGCCTGCCACTGGACAATCCTTATCAGGTGATGATTCTGGCTTCGATCGTTGAAAAAGAAACCGGTCTGCCGACAGAACGTCCGGAAGTCGCTGGGGTATTTGTGCGGCGTCTACGCAAGGGAATGCCCCTGCAAACCGATCCGGCGGTGATTTACGGGCTGGGTGAGGCATTCGATGGTGATCTCAGGCGTCAGGATTTAACAACGGACACCCCCTACAATACCTATACCCGTAAAGGATTACCGCCTACGCCCATTGCGCTGCCGGGCGCCGAGGCATTGAATGCCGTAGTGAATCCAGCTTCCGGCGATGCGTTGTATTTCGTCGCTGATGGCGCAGGCGGCCATGTATTTTCCCGAACGCTCGATGAACACAATCAGGCAGTCAGACGCTATCAGTTGCAGGGGAGATGAAATGCTTGGTCGATTCATCGTTGCCGAGGGCATTGAAGGCGTAGGTAAGACGACACAGCTTGCTTTGATGCGTGCGTATTTGGAGCAGGCCGGTTGCCAGGTCGTGGTCACCCGCGAGCCGGGCGGTACGGCGCTGGGTGAAGCAATTCGTCATCTGCTACTCGGGCATCGTCATGATGACATGGCGTTGACCACCGAGACGCTACTGATGTTCGCGGCCCGTGCCGAGCATTTGGAACAGGTGATCCGTCCCGCGCTGGCTCGGGGTGATTGGGTGCTATGTGACCGGTTCACCGAAGCGACTTACGCCTACCAGGGCGGCGGGCGCGGTCTGTCCCTGGAGCGGATCGCGGCTTTGGAAACGTGGGTGCAAGGCCAACTGTGTCCAGATTTGACACTGCTGTTTGATTTGCCGGTAGAAGTAGGGTTGACCCGCGCTGGAAAGCGTGGCCCAGCGGATCGCTTTGAAAAGGAGGACAAGGAATTTTTTGAGCGAGTCCGGGCGGCCTATCTGAAGCGCGCTTCCCAATATCCTGACCGCTATTGGATCGTGGATGCGAACCAGCCGGTCGAGGCCGTTTGGAGCGAAGTCGAAAGTCTTCTCGCAGCGATGACATCATAAAGCGCTAACCCCGCAAACCGGTTATGCTATGCGCCTGCTGGTATCCCTACGCAACCTCGATTCAGGATTATCGCGATGAGTCACTTCTCTATTACCCGCGAATGGTTTGATCAAGTCATGGTCCCTAACTACGCGCCGGCGGCCATCATCCCGGTGCGTGGCGAAGGCTCCCGCCTATGGGATCAGCAAGGACGGGACTACATCGACTTTGCCGGGGGCATTGCCGTGACCGGCTTGGGCCACGCCCATCCTCAATTGGTGGCGGCGTTGACCGGACAGGCACAAAAGCTTTGGCATGTCAGCAATATCCTGACCAACGAACCAGCGCTGAAACTGGCTCGCCGGTTGTGTGATCTGACCTTTGCCGAACGGGTGTTCTTCGCCAATTCCGGCGCTGAGGCGAATGAAGCAGCGCTCAAGCTGGCTCGAAAATACGCGGCTGATCATGGCAACGCGGACAAGCATGAAATTATTGCCTGCAGCCAGTCATTCCACGGCCGCACGCTGTTCACCGTGACCGTCGGCGGTCAGCCCAAATATACCCAAGGCTTTGAACCGTTGCCGCCGGGTATCACCCACGTTCCGTTCAATGATCTGGATACTTTCGCCGCGACTATTTCCGGCCGCACCTGCGCGGTGATCATCGAGCCGGTGCAAGGCGAGGGCGGTGTGACCTGCGCGACCCCGGAGTTTTTGCAAGGGCTGCGTGAGCTGTGTGATCGCCACCAGGCGTTGTTGATTTTCGACGAAGTGCAGTGCGGCAATGGGCGCAGCGGGCATCTCTACGCCTACATGGCGTATGGCATCATCCCTGACATCCTGACGACGGCGAAGGGACTCGGTGGCGGTTTCCCGATCAGCGCCATGCTCACCACTGCCGGGATCGCTCAGAGTCTCAATGTTGGCAGCCACGGTACGACCTATGGTGGTAATCCGCTGGGTTGCGCGGTAGCCGGTGCAGTGCTGGATATCATCAGTGATCCTGAGCTATTGGCTGGGGTCCGGCGCAAACATGACGTGTTCATGGCCGGTTTACAACGGATCAATCAACGATTTGGTTTATTCCGGGAACTGCGCGGCATGGGTTTGCTGCTCGGTTGCGAACTGATCGAGACCTGGCAAGGGCGCAGCCGGGATTTCATCAAAGCAGCGCTGGATGAGGGGCTGCTGGTTCTCGTCGCCGGGCCAGACGTGATCCGGCTGGCGCCATCGCTGATCATTCCCGACGACTTGATTGAAGAGGGTTTTCAACGTCTTGAGCGGGCCATTGCGCGCCTGGTCTCCCTGACGACTGCTTAAATCCCGGCTGGGTTGCCGGAAAAACGGCAACCCAATCTATACCTTTCTCCGAATGCCTTCCAGGCAAGGGGTTAGTTTATGCAACGTGATAAAGCGGAACCCATACAAGTCATATGCCCGAAATGCCGGTATACCTCAATTATCTACATTCCTATTGAGGCGATGCCGCGTTGCCCCGAATGCGGAACGCCCATGATCATTAAGGAACTGTTGGATGAGGGCAAGTCGACCTGAGTATGGCTCAAGTCTGCTTTCGTTTGTCGTTCGTTGGGTAGTTTTGATCTCTGCTTATCTTTAATGATACAAAATAAGCGGAACAGATAATCGCTTGTTGTCGCGGACGCTTCCCATCTGCCGCCCTGTTAGGCAACTTAGGAAATGTATATTTCAATCGAAGTGCCAGAAATTTGTGAATATCCCCAGGGTTTTCCAAAATACTGGTTGAAGTCCATGTTTATTGGCACTGTCTCGCAGAATTATCAGGTTAATGCCTTGGTTGGCACATATATTCGGCTTGTCGAAGCAGCGCTCGTCGAGTATCAGCTTGGCACATCAATGTTGCAGAAATTCTGGGGTACTCATACTTCAATCGATCTCAGAGCAATGTATCGATCAATATCGCACTTTGAAAGCTGTCTCTTAGATATGCATCGGGCGATCAATTGCTACAGGCGACTGCGGCGGCACAAGGATCAGCATCCGCTCTGCCTAGCCCTTAACATCGAAAAGCCCAGTTTTGCCGCAGATACTGTGGCCGACCAGCTTCGACTGATGCGCAATGAAATCTATCATCTGGACAAAGCGGTCATTGATGGACGTGTTCAGGAAGGACAACCCTTCGCGCTCAAGCCTGATGGGCCAGAGACACCCCACCCAATTGAGTCGAATCAGACCATAAAGTCGATAGATCGTCTTATTATCGGACATCGCGAGTTGCTATTTAGCTCATTGGCGGAGTGGCTCACGGAGATGGGGCGATATGCCGAGAAAATCGCCGACTTCGGCCCAGACCGCAAGGCAGGTTCAGCAACAAGTGGGGCTGATTGACCTCCTTGCTCAAGCGGATGCTTCGCATCTGCCATCCTATCCGTTAGTCCGTTCATTAGCCATATCGGAGCACCTCATGGCCGAAGTCATCGGCATCGATCACATCTACATCACCGTGTCCGATCTCAACGTGTCAGAGCGTTTCTATGACCGTGTGATGATTGAAGCCCTCGGTTTCCGCAAAAACAAATTCACTCTCGCGGGCGATCCACACATCCAGTACTTCAACCGCTTATTCGGCTTTGTCTTGCGGCCAGCACGTGTTTTGTCAAAGCACGAGTCACACGCGCCAGGACTGCATCACTTTTGCTTGCGGGTCGACTCACCTGCCGAGGTTCACGCTGTTGCTGAGCAACTACGCAGGCTTGGCATCAACGCTACAGAAGCAAAGCTTTATCCAGAGTACGCACCTGACTACATGGCCACTTTCTTCGAAGATCCAGATGGTATCCGGCTCGAAGTGACCAACTACCGCCAAGAGCGCCGCGACCGCCATGACCATTGGTCCCAACGGACAAGCTAACTGCCTCCATATTTTTCAGCAACCATCAAACGCGATCAAATTGCTGACGTGTGATTGGGCCGATTCGCAGTCAGCGGCATGCCTCGCATAGTGTTCCTTAACAAAAATGAAATTGTACTATCATAAAAGTCAGCATTTAGCCCCACCCTAAAATCCTCCTCTCCCCCAATGGAGAGAGGGAGCAAGAAGGAGAATTCCTGCATGAAAACCCGCTTGGTTGCGTTCGCCGCACTGGTTTTTTTCGGCTTGAACCTGTCGCCCGCTTGGGCTGGAAAGCTGGAGCAAATTAAAAAAGATGGACTGCGAGTCTGTCTGGAACCCGCTTACATGCCATTTGAGATCACCAACAAGCGAGGGGAAATTGTCGGCTTTGACCCTGATCTAGCCGAATTGATGGCCCAGGATCTGGGTGCTGCCAAACTGGAACTGGTTAGCACGGCTTGGGACGGTATTATCCCGGCATTGATCACCAACAAGTGCGACATCATCATGAGCGGTATGACCATTACCGCAGAACGGGCCAAGACGGTAGATTTTTCGGAACCGTATATGCTGGTGGGCCAAACTGTTTTGCTGCGCAAGGAGTTGGCTGGCAAGGTGAAATCTTACAAAGACCTGGACAATAAAAAATACAAGATCGCTTCCAAACTGGGCACCACCGGAGAAATCGCTGCCAAGAAGCATATTCCTAAAGCGCAATACTTCTCTTATGAAACTGAAGCGGAAGGCGTCATGGAAACGGTTAATGGCAGAGTTGACGCCTTTGTTTACGACTCACCGTATAACTTGGTGGCCAATGTCCAGCGGGGCGAAGGCCGGCTGGTGTTTTTGGATGAGCCGTTCACTACCGAACCGATTGGCTGGGCTATCGCCCAGGGTGATCCTGAATTTCTTAAAGCCATTAATGGTTTCCTAGTCAAGATCAAAAAAGACGGTGCCTACGTCAAACTGCACCAGAAATGGTTTAAGAATACTGACTGGCTGCAAGACGTGCAGTAGCTGTGTCACTAAAACGGCGTTCTGCCCAGTGGCCCTGGCACGGGCTGCTGGTTGTTATTCTGCTGGGGCTGGCGATCGGGCTATGGATGGCTACTAAGCAGGTGAACTACGAATGGCGCTGGGAGCGGGTTCCGCAATATTTCGCCTACCATGATGAAGTGGCTCAAACTGCACCGTTTACCGGCCGGATTGTCAAGGTCCATCCTGATGGCGCTTACAGCCAGGTGGAAATGATCCCAGATGCTGGCGGCTCGCGGGCTATCATCACGGTTGAGACGGATACCCTGAGGGTTGCGGATGGCGCCCAGGTTACGGAAGATCAGGAAATCGGAGTAACCCGGCACTGGCGGGTTGGGCCGCTTACCGAGGGTCTGTGGGTCACCATCTGGATCTCGTTTGCTTCTGGGTTCATCGGGCTGATCATCGGGCTGGTCACCGGCTTGTGCCGCATCTCAAAAAACCCGGCCCTGCGTGGGTTAGCAGTGTTGTACATTGAACTGATTCGTGGTACGCCACTGCTGGTGCAAATCTTCATTTTCTATTTCTTTATCGGTACGGTATTGAATCTGGATCGGACGGTTGCCGGCATCGGCGCGCTGTCGCTCTTCGTTGGCGCATACACCGCCGAGATCATTCGCGCCGGGATTCAATCCATTCCCAAAGGACAAACCGAAGCCGCCCGTTCGCTGGGGATGAGCACGGCTGAAACCATGATCCACATCGTGTTGCCGCAAGCGTTTAAGCGGGTGCTGCCGCCGCTGGCTGGGCAATTTATCAGCCTGATTAAGGACTCTTCCCTGGTGTCGGTCATTGCGATCACTGATTTGACTAAGAGCGGACGGGAGATTATCACCTCCAGCTTCGCCACCTTTGAAATCTGGTTCACAGTGGCCTTGCTTTACCTGTTGATCACTTCAGTGTTATCGCAACTGCTCTTCTGGTTGGAACGGAGGTTTGCCCGCAGTGATTGAGGTCAAGAATCTGCTTAAAATTTTTGAAGGACGCGGCCAGGTAGTGCGCGCAGTGGACGATGTCTCGACCCAGGTTGCTAAGGGTGAGGTCGTGGTGGTCATTGGCCCGTCCGGTTCTGGCAAATCCACGTTTTTGCGCTGCCTGAATGGCTTGGAAGAATTTGACGACGGTCAGGTCATTATCGACGGCATCGACATTGCCAGCAGCGCCACCAACTTGAACGCAGTGCGCCGTGAAGTTGGAATGGTATTTCAGCACTTCAACTTATTCCCTCACAAGACGGTGCTGGAAAATGTGACTCTGGCGCAGCGGGTGGTCCGCAAGCGCAAGGCAGCGGAGGCCAAAGACAAGGCGATGGCGTTGCTGACCAAGGTCGGCATCGCCGAGAAAGCGAATGAATATCCGTCGCGGCTGTCTGGTGGCCAGCAGCAGCGCGTGGCCATTGCCCGCGCGCTGGCGATGGACCCCAAGGTGATGCTGTTCGACGAACCCACCAGCGCTTTGGACCCGGAGATGGTAGGCGAAGTGTTGGATGTGATGAAGCAACTGGCCCGCGAAGGCATGACCATGGCAGTGGTCACCCATGAAATGGGGTTTGCCCGCGAGGTCGCTCAACGCGTATTGTTCATGGACGTTGGCAAGGTTCTGGAAGACGCCCCGCCTGCTGAATTTTTCACCGCCCCTAAGGAACCTCGGGCGCAAGCGTTCTTGAAACAGGTTTTATAGAACAGTTTGAAGCAACAATCTGTTTCTAGATGAGACTTTAGGAGTCATAGGCTTATATCGCAGCCTGCAGGCCTGCGCTACCGGAATGTGTAACCGGGCTAACTGACTAACCCGCCGCTGCAAAAAACGCTCGCACCTGCTCTAGGTGCCGGGTCCTGGGCATGGGCGGCAGGCTATCCAGAAAAATCCGCCCGTAGGCTTTGCTCAATAACCGTGGATCGCCCAGCATCAACACTCCCCGGTCGTTGACGTCGCGGATCAGCCGGCCTACACCCTGCTTCAAGGTAATGACCGCTTGGGGCAACTGATAGTCCATAAACGGATTCTCGCCACGCTGACGCAGCGATTCAATGCGCGCCTGTATAACGGGATCACCGGGCGAAGCAAATGGCAGCCGGTCAATGATCACACAGGATAAGGCCTCGCCGCGCACATCCACCCCTTCCCAGAAACTGGCTGTGCCCAGTAATACGGCGTTGCCTAATGCCCGGAATTGTTTGAGTAGCGCTGCTTTTGGTAATTGGCCCTGCACGAGCAATGGGTATTCGACTCGCCCCGTCAGCCATTCTGCCGCTTCATACAGGGCACGGTAACTGGTGAATAACAAAAATGCCCGCCCCTGGCTTGCTTCCAGCACCGGCAATGCCGCATTCAGAAAGGCTCCGGTGTAATGCGAAGTTCCCGGATCGGGCAGATCTGGCGGGTGATAAAGCAGGGTGTGGCTAGCAAAATCGAACGGGCTATCCAGACACAACGCGCTATAGTCCGCTAACCCTAATCGCGCTGCGAAATGGTCGAAACTCGACCCGACTGCCAGAGTCGCCGAGGTAAAAATCCAGGCGCCCGGCTGGGCAGTCATCCGCTCCTGGAAGGTTGGGGCGATATCGAGAGGCGTTAAAGTCAGAATAAATCCTCGTCCTCGGGTCTCGAACCAGGAGACACGGCCGGACTCGTGATCCACGCCGGTCAGTGCCATCAATCGTTGCATGAGATCATCGCAGCGCCGGAAGCAGCTTTCTAAGCCCTTGCTACGTGCGGCGGCTTCAGACAACGCACCCCACAGGTTATCGAGCCCCAGGGCCAAATACGCGACGATTTCCCGGATTGCGGGCTGGTCCGCTACTTCGCGCCACAACGCGCGCCGATCCGTTGAGCCGAGCGCCTCGCGCAAGGCGGCAGTGAATGTTTCCAGTGCCTGGGCGAAGTCACGCAGTTCCGGGAAATCGGGCGCATCCCGGAGCTGCTCGACCAACGTATCTCTGGTCAATTCGAGTAACTGCCGGCTACTCAGCGATTTGCCGAAAAAGTGGCTGGCAATTTCCGGCAACTGATGCGCTTCATCAAGAATAATCGCTTCTACCCCAGGCAACAGTTCGGCAAAGCCGGTTTCCTTGATCGCCATGTCGGCGAAGAACAGGTGATGGTTAATCACCAGCACATCTGCGGCCTGTGCCTCACGCCGGGCTTTGGCGAGAAAGCAATCACTCAGA
>DDST01000086.1 GCA_002343485.1 Proteobacteria bacterium UBA2383 | reverse complement strand
CCGCAATACCGTATCACCGGCTTCGTGACCGTAGTCATCGTTGAATTTCTTAAAGTAATCAAGATCGAGCATGGCCACGGTTAATGGTTCGCCGCTGCGCCGGCAGCGATGAAGTTCACGCGGTAAGGTTTCGTCCAGATAGCGGCGGTTAAACAAACCTGTCAGGGGATCGCGAATGGCTTGTTCGCGCAACGCTGCTTCTAAGCGTTTCCGGTCGGTGATGTCCTGATTGGTACCAGAGAGTTTGACAACGTGGCCCTGCTCATCAAGATGCGGTGTGCAAATCGTGATAATGGAACGTTCCTCGCCATCAGGGCGGCGGATGCGCAAATCAAGGTGATACGGTTCACCTTGCTCCACCGCTGCCCGCACAGCTTCATTGAAACGTGGCCAATCCTCGGGATGGATGAATTCCCGATGCGCGTCATAGGCAGGTGTGCCTCGATTGGGGTCGAGTCCCCAGACCTGGAACATGCCTTCTGACCAGACCGGTTGTTGCGTAAGCGGATCGTAGCTCCAACTGCCAAGTTGAGCTGTTCGTTGCGCCCACAACAAGTCACGCTCACGTTCGCTGAGCTGTTGATTGATCCGCGCTGTTTCCTGCAAGACAGCGGCGATGCGCTGTTGGCTGGATGTCAGCACCTTGACAAGGAGCGCTAGCAACAGGCTGCTAATACTGCCCGTGACGGCAAGCAGAATGGCTTTTTCACTCAGCAACTTTGCCTCGAACCGGGCAGTAGAAGTGATCTGCAGGGACCAAGGATGTCCCCAAAACAAGAATCGCTGAACGGCCCAAAATGCCGGATTGGCCGTCATTGCCGTAGTGACAGGATGTAGCGTAAATAGCCGGGTGTCCGGCAATAAATCAACACCGTCATAGATTTCTATATTCAGACTTGACCATAATTCATTGAAATCAAAGGTTCTCAGTATGCTATCCATGAAATCGTCCATCCGCAGAAGCGAGTAGACCCAGCCGGTCAGCTTCGCGCGGCGCACTTCGATGGTGTTACGAGGTACATCGTCATGGCGATACACTGGAACAAACAGCAAAAAGCCAGGTTGAATGCCAGCCGCGGTTTCCTGCTGCAATATGATCTTGCCTGATAGAGCTGCCTTACCCTCGTCTCGTGCCCGCGTTGCCGCCGCCCAGCGTACCGGTTCAGAGGATATGTCATCGCCAAACGCGTGAAGATTGCGGCCAGAGGAGGGTTCGAGATAAACCACAGCGGTGTAGAATGCACGCTCCCCCTCTGGGCGGATGGTGTAATTGGGAAAGCCTTCCTGGCGAATCGCGGCAATATGCGCGGTCTTCTGGCCGGACGGGATGAACAAGGAGAAGCCGATCCCCTGAATGCCGGGGTAGCGCTCCCCTAGACGCAGGGCTTCGACATAGTGATGGAATTCCTGGCGCGTGACCACTTCTGAGGCATCAAACAGACCAGCGACACCGCGCAAGATATGCACGTAGTCATCGAGACGGTATTCGATCCGGTCGGCGATCTTGTTCACCCAAAGCCGGAATTCCGCTTCCAATGCGCGCATGGCATCCTGGCGGGCGTTTTGCCAAAGCACATAGGTCACCCCAAAACCCAGCGCCAAGATTAGCCACGGCAGCAGCACCAGGATTTGCGTTCTCGCAGGACGGCGCTTCTTTATCATCTCTGCCTCCGGTCATTCCCGGTTCAGCGCCAGCAACCAGGGTAGCACTTCTTCACCGCTCAGATCCGCTAGCCTGCTATGCGCGGTGGCAACTGCTTCATCCAGAATCCGATGGATGTTGACCTGCCAAACTGGACACGGGCTATAGAGATGAATCCGTATGCGCTTTTTGATTCCGGCAGCCTGTCTGGTTTGGGGATCAGCCGCTTAGGAGAGCCTGTAGATAGCCTGGGTACGATCCTGGAAATACGATCTCAGGAACCTGCTGGACCCGCGCCGGAGGATTGAATCAGTTCTCGCAGAATTGCGAGAGGGTGCAGGCGGCTTCAACGA
Source organism: Proteobacteria bacterium UBA2383 (assembly GCA_002343485.1). Lineage (GTDB taxonomy): Bacteria > Pseudomonadota > Gammaproteobacteria > Competibacterales > Competibacteraceae > UBA2383. The sequence continues at coordinate 42,337 of DDST01000086.1, read as the reverse complement.
TGGCTTGGGATTGCATAATCTTGATCACCGGATTTCTCTGATGTCCGATCCGCCTGCATGCGTGGTTTGCTTTCAGACAGGTAGCTACTTGCTCAGGACCAGTACTGCATCCATTTCCACCTGCGCGCCGCGCGGTAAGGCTGCAACACCAATCGCGGCTCGTGCCGGATAAGGTTCTTGGAAATACTCGGCCATGATTTGATTTACCAAGGCAAAATGGCTGAGATCGGTTAGAAACACGTTGAGTTTGACCGTGTCTGCGAGACTGCCGCCACTGGCATGGGCGACCGCCGCCAAGTTGTCGAACACCCGGCGAATCTGCGCCTCCATACCCCCCTCCACTAGCTGCATGGCAACCGGATCGAGGGGAATCTGGCCCGATAGATAAACCGTGCCGCCGGCCTTGACCGCTTGGGAATAAGTGCCGATAGCAGCGGGGGCTTGATCAGTCTTAATAATTTCACGGAGCATCGTCGAACTCTCAAGAGTTTAAAATTTAAAATTTAACCACGCCGCGCCAGTCTCAGCACTTCCGGCACGGTACGCAACTGACGGATCACCCGCGCCAGATGGCTCCGGTCGCGGACATCGAGCAACAGATGAACCGTGGTGGTATTGCCATCCCGCTCCGAAGTATTGATGGTTTCAATATTGGTGTCGGTTGCCGAGATGGCGGCCGCGATGGTAGCCAACACTCCACGTCTGTTGGTGACATCGAGCCGCAATTCCGCCGTAAAGTCGGCACCGATGCACTGCTCCCATTCCACTTCGATCCATTTATCGGGACTTTTCTTGTAACTAGCAACGTTTTTGCAATTTTCGCGATGGATGACAATCCCGCGCCCGGCGTTGAGATAGCCGATGATAGCGTCACCCGGCAACGGCCGGCAGCATTTGCCAAAGCCAACCACTGTGCCTTCGGTGCCCTTGATGAGTAAGGGCTGGGCGCTGGTGTCCGATAAGGCCTTCTCATTTTCATCCGGCAACAACCGCTTGACGAACAGCGCGGCGACTCGATTGCCCAGCCCGATATCAGCCAATAAATCGTCGAAACCGCTCAGCCCCAGTTCCTGAACCAATGCCTGAATCCGGCCACCCGGTAGCTCGTTCAGGCCACCAATATAGCCAGCCAGCGCTTTTTCCAACATCCGTTTACCTAGCAGGATCGCTTCTTCGCGCTGCAAATGCTTGAGATAGTGGCGGATGCTGGAGCGCGCCTTGGCAGTGATCACGAAGTTGAGCCAAGCCGGATTAGGCCGGGCGGTCGGGGTAATAATGACTTCAACGCTTTGGCCAGTGACCAGCGGCGTGCGCAACGGCACCAGCCGGCGATCCACCTTAGCACCCACGCAGGTATTGCCGACATCGGAATGGATGGCGTAGGCGAAATCCACTGCCGTCGCGCCACGTGGCAGTTCGACAATCTCGCCGCGCGGGGTAAACACGTAGATCTCATCAGGGAACAGGTCTACCTTGACGCTTTCCAGAAATTCCACCGGATTGCCGGCACGGCGCTGCATATCCAACAGCTTGCGTAACCACTCGCGGGCACGTTGCTGGGCATGATTGCCCTGGTTGTCGCCACCGGATTTGTAGCGCCAATGTGCAGCGACCCCAACCTCAGCCATGATATGCATGTCCTCGGTGCGGATCTGCACTTCGATAGGGACACCGTTAGGACCGAATAGCACCGTGTGCAGCGACTGATAGCCGTTGGCCTTGGGAATCGCAATGTAATCCTTGAATCGGCCCATGATCGGCTTATACAGATTATGCATGACCCCCAGTGCCCGATAGCACATATCCACGCTTTCGACGATCACCCGCACTGCGTAAACATCGTGGACCTCTTTGAACGGCAGATGCTTGCGGCGCATTTTCCGGTAAATACCCCACAAGTGTTTGCTGCGGCCCATAACCCGAGCCTGGATACCTTCGTCATTCAGCCGGGTCTGAATGCAGGTCTCCAGTTGACCAACGATTTCACGGCGGTTACCACTCATCTTGCGCACCGCATCTTGCAAAATCCGGAAGCGCAGCGGATACAAGTGGTTGAAACCGAGATTCTCCAACTCCTGACGCAGATGATTCATTCCCAGCCGTCCTGCGATCGGCGCGAAAATCTCCAGGGTTTCCCGGGCAATGCGGCGGCGTGATTTCGGACGCATGGCCCCCAGGGTGCGCATGTTGTGTAAGCGATCAGCCAGCTTGATCATGATCACCCGCAAATCGTTGGCCATCGCCAGGAACATCTTGCGAAAGTTTTCAGCCTGGGCCTCCAGTTTGGAGTTGAACTGGATTTGCGTTAGCTTGCTGACCCCATCGACTAAATCAGCAACCTCCGGCCCGAAGCGGTGGCTGAGTTGTTCCTTGTTGTAGTGAGTGTCTTCAATAACGTCGTGCAGAATGGCTGCCTGCAGGGTTTCATGATCAAAGCGGACATTGGACAAAATGCGAGCGACGGCCAGGGGATGGAAGATGTAGGGTTCACCGCTTTTGCGGTAGATGCCAGCATGGGCTTCAGCCGCGAAATGACAAGTTTCGCGCAACTGATCGACCTGAGCCGGTTCCAGATATTCGCTGGTGATGGCACAGAGATCATCGATGCGGAGATACAAATCGTCCAGCCACTCGTCATCGACGGCCAGTTTATGACTGGGCTGGAATTCATGACGCACTTCCCGCAAAGATACGCTCAACATGATCGATTTCCTGTCTCTGGTATCCCAAAGACGCCTATGCTGACGCTACCGGCACGTCGTCGTGATTGAGAGGCGTAGCGGATTCATCCCGTGAGGCAGGGCCGCGCCCGCGGTATTTTTCCTGGAGCAAATGATCGAGCTTGCCTTCGGCCAATTCGCGTAAAGCAACGACAGTCGGCTTGTCGTTTTCCCAAGGAATCAGCGGTTCACGGCCCAGCGCCAATTCGCGGGCGCGCCGCGCCGCAATCAGCACCAATTCAAAGCGATTGTCCACGCAGCCAAGGCAGTCTTCAACAGTAATTCGAGCCATTCAGATGTTTCTCCGGATTCGGCAACCATCGACAGTGCCGGGCCATAAAAAGTGGGAATTAGAGCTTTTCAGTTTAATTAAAACAATTAGTTAAGACAAGAGCAAATGCAGAAGTTCTCGCTGTTGCTCCATTTGAACTATCCGGCGCTGACGATGGGCGATCAAAATGGCGCGCAAGGCATCCAGAGCGCTCTTAAAGTCGTCATTAATGACTAAATAATCAAATTCGACATAGTGTGATAGCTCATCAAGCGCTGCCGTCATTCGCCGTTCGATCACCTCGGCGCTGTCCTGGCCTCGATGGGCCAAACGCCGCCGCAGGGCCTCCCGCGAGGGAGGCAAAATGAAGATGCTTGTACTATTTGGCATCTGCGCACGCACCTGCCGGGCGCCTTGCCAGTCAATTTCCAAGATCACATCCAAGCCAGCCTCCCGCTGTGCTTGCACGGTAGCGCGGCTCGTGCCATAGCGGTTGCTAAACACGTGGGCGTGTTCCAGGAATGCGCCTTCCGCAGCCATCGCCTCGAAAACTGCAGGAGCCACGAAATAGTAGTGCTCGCCATCACGTTCGCCGGGACGAGGGGGGCGGGTAGTGTGTGAGACCGAGACGACAACACCCGGTGTAGTTTCGACCAAGCTTTTTACCAGACTGGTTTTTCCAGCACCGGATGGGGCGGCAACGATATACAGGGTTCCGAGAATCATGAGGAATGGAGATACACGGTCTTAGGTAGAAGTGATGAGGAAGCGTCATGCATCCACACGTTCAGAGATGGCATAGAGCCGATATTCAGCGCATGAAGAATTCATGAATAACTTCAGGCGGGCGAATAAGAGCACAATCCTACCAGAGTTGCCGAAAAAGCACCTGCTACGGCAAATTCCTCTTTGCCAACGCGAGGTAAGAAGGGATTTTTGCTACTGAGCGCGACGAGGACCCGTTTAGAAGCGCTAAGATTGAACTCGCATGAGTGAGATTGCCGGACTTGCCGGGAACCAGCGAATTCATCAGATCAAACTGAGAATTCAGAATGAAACGTTGCACGGCCTCTCAATCGATATGATCGATCACTACCCGCCGCAAAACTGGCTCGCAAGCGGCAGGTTTAGTCGTTTAAAGTGATTTTTCTTAAAGTTGCTGTGCCCGCTCACGCAGAATATATTTCTGCATCTTGCCGGTTGATGTTTTGGGCAATGGGCCAAACACTACAGTCTTGGGTACTTTGAAGCGTGCCAACTGGTTGCGGCAGAATTCGATGATTTCCTCTTCGGTGACATGCTCCATACCCGGTTTGACGGTGACAAAAGCGCAGGGTGTTTCGCCCCACTTCTCATCGGGCCGGGCCACTATCGCTACTTCCATGACAGCAGGATGCCGGTACAGTACATCCTCGACTTCGATGGTAGAGATGTTCTCGCCACCGGAAATAATGATGTCCTTGGAGCGGTCCTTGATCTCGATATACCCATCTTCGTGCCACACGGCCAGGTCGCCGCTGTGGAACCAGCCACCCTGAAATGCCTCTTCACTGGCGCCAGGATTTTTGAGATAACCCTTCATGACATTGTTGCCACGCATGAAGATTTCGCCAATCGTCCGGCTGTCCTTTGGCACAGGTTCCAAGGTTTGAGGGTTGGCGATCATTAATCCCTCCAGCATGGGATAACGCACACCTTGGCGTGATTTGAGCACCGCCCGTTCTTCCAAACTCAATGCGTTCCATTCATCGTGCCAGGCGCAGACCACTGATGGACCGTAGGTCTCGGTCAACCCGTACGTGTGGGTGACTTCAAAATTCATTTGCTCCATACCCTCGATAACTGCCGCAGGCGGCGCTGCACCGGCAGTCATTACCTTGACCGGATGATCAATACCCGCCTTCAGGTGATCAGGGGCATTTCTGAGCAGATTCAACACAATGGGAGCACCACAGAAATAGTTGACTTTTTCATTTTTGATCAAGTCGAAAATTAGATCAGCGCGCACCTGCCGCAGGCAAACACTGGTTCCGGTCGTTGCTGCAATCGTCCATGGAAAGCACCAGCCATTGCAGTGGAACATTGGTAAAGTCCACAGATAGACCGGATGCAGGCCCATATCCCAAACCATGGCGTTGCTGATAGCGTTCAGGTAAGCACCACGATGGTGATAGACCACACCCTTGGGATTGCCAGTAGTACCGGAGGTGTAGTTCAGAGTGATCGCTTGCCATTCATTGGCGGGATTCTGCCAGGCAAATTGTGGATCACCCTCAGTCAGCAGCGTTTCGTAATCCAGCGTCCCCAGTTTTTCACCGCCCGCAAACTGCGGATCGTCGACATCGATCACCAGTGGCCGCTTGGCCGCCGGCATTAACCGCAATGCCTTACTGATGGTCTCGGAAAACTCGCGGTCGGTAAACAGGATTTTTGCTTCGCCATGTTCCAGCATGAAGGCTACAGTTTCTGCATCCAACCGGATATTGAGGGTATTCAACACCGCACCGGTCATGGGCACGCCAAAATGAGCTTCGAACATTTCCGGGATGTTAGGCAACATCGTCGCTACGGTATCGCCCAGACCGATGCCGCGCTGGCGCAGCGCCGAGGCCAGTTGCCGGCAGCGCGCGTAAGTTTCTGCCCAATTGCGCCGGATCGAGCCATGCACGACTGCTGTATGTTGAGGATAAACGGAGGCAGCACGCTCGATAAAGGTTAACGGGGTGAGAGGAACGTAATTGGCAGGGTTGGGATCCAGGCTCATCTCATAGATGTTGTGGGCGCTGGCACTCATTGCGGAATCCTCCAGGTGGACGGGTCAATTTGATTCGTTCCCTGTGAGTTGCTTTGTAGCAACAAGGAATAAGCGATGCCATAAAGAAGTCAGTGAAGCGCTTATTCAGGGAACAATCTATTATAGTTGTGATCGTGTGACCCTATCGATCAGGAGATTCACAGATTAGGTCAGGATTTTACACTATAATCTAATATTTTGATTTTATTTGATAAATATCAGATACACTCATCCAGCTTGGTTTTCGATGGAGTCACACGCCGTAACGTGTTGCCGCTAATTTGTCCGAATACAGTGCCTCCAATGCCTCTGGTTCGGCGCGAATGACTTCAATGTCCCCCTTGCGGATGAAATTCCAGCCATGGGCATGCTGTGGACCAAAAATCGCATAGGATTGAAGGGAATAACCACGTAGGCCAATCCGTTCCGCAATCTTCATTGTGCTGCTTGCCTGGTCAAGCGCTTTACTTTGAATGTTGTTCCCGTTCATGGCAGTACCCTCGAAGTTGTTAACCCTTTTTTACATTGGGTTTTTTTAATCAGATTGTCAGCGGTAGTCACCTTATCTGCAGGTGCTCTCTCATAACCTCTGTACCGCAACGCGATATCTTAGAGATGACCAGGATTTTAATGCAAATTTTAAGCCATTAACCAATAAGCCGCCGGTTTTCTCTTTACGGCGCGCTTCATCCTTTCCTCTATCTGCCTGGAAAAGAGGAATTGAATGGGGAAGTCTCAACGATTTCCATGCTGCGGTTCGGAGGCAGGCAATGGTGGAATGGGGAACGTGTGAGCCGCCTGCCATTCTTTGACCTTGCGTTCGGCTTCTTCGACCTGGGCGGGGGTCATTTTTTCGATGATCTCCTGCTTAGCCTGGGGAGCCTGGCTATCTCCCTGGCTATCGGCCATGGCATACCAGAAGTAGGCTTGTACGTAATCTACTGGCCCGCCCTCGCCTTCTTCGTACAGAATACCCAGGTTGATCTGCGCTTGCGGCAGGCCCTGCTCAGCAGCTTTACGATACCATTCTATAGCCTGAAGGTCGTCCAGTGGCACCCCATAGCCGTTGTCATAAAGCACTCCGAGGTTGAACTGGGCGAAGGCGAAACCCTGTTCCGCCAGTGGCCGGACAATAGCGGCTTCAGTGGCGTAATCGCCGCGCTCGTGGGCCATTTTGGCCTGCTCCCAATCGCCCTCAGCGGCCCAAATAGGTGCAATATTTAGCAAGCTGCCTATTAGAAGTAAAAACATTAGTTTTTTCATGCGGGGATACTCGCTCACGCAACGGATAGATGGATGGAAACTGTTTGCCTCTTTTCAGAGAGTGAAGTCATGCAAAGGATACATTAGGACAGGACAGGCCGGTCCAGTCTGGCACTCGTTTGGCGTAAGGTGGATTCGTTCGACGCACCCGCCAGATGCAATCACCTGCCGCGGAAGCGGAATGACGATATCCCCAGTGCAGAACCGCTGCTCAATCGCATCACGCAACTCGCTGGCGATACTCAACCAGTTCGAGACCTCGCTGTAGCCACGCAGGAACCTGTCGAGTGCGATGGCGAGAGTCACGATCAGTCCACGGCAACTTAGGACAAAGGGACGATCACTTGACGGCAGCTCCCGGAACCAGGGGCGCGGGATTTGCGTCACTCGCTGAGCTTCGCCCAGGATCCGAGTCCATTGAGTGACTAGGATACTGAAAGGCAGGGAGGGTTGAACCGGCTGGGCCAGACTCACAGCCCCCCAGAGCGGACCCAGGAATGGAATCGCCGGTAGTAAGCGAAACAACTGCATGGAGCAAATGGTGAATGGTTCAGGCCCAGCGTAGATCGTCGTTATTGTTCCAAGCGCGGGCTAACGAGGCCCACCCCGCCATCCAGGCGTGGTAGAGGTGGCTATTGGGGGTATAAGGATTACGGTCCTCGCCTCGACTGGCTGCTTCGATGCCTTGCCGGAAGGCTTGGCGTAATAGCGGAGCCAGCTTTTTAGAAGAGTCGATAGTGTTGCGCATTAGCCGTTTTAGGAAACCACGTTAGATGTTAAACGCCAAAAAACATTGTTGTGCATTTGACGATATTTTTATTTATTTTGCAACTTTGTTGCGTTATTGCCATCGGCCTGCATGCGGTACAAACTGGCGTAAAGTCCGTTATGGGCCAACAAGCCGGCGTGATTACCGATCTCGACGATCACACCCCGGTTAAGAACAATGATGCGATCAGCGTTCTCAATCGTGGACAAGCGATGCGCAATGACAAAGGCGGTGCGACCCTGACGCAGGGTTTCCAACGCCAGCTGAACCTTGCGTTCAGACTGCGTATCCAATGCTGAGGTCGCCTCGTCCAGGATCAGGATCGGTGCATCTTTCAATAAGGCGCGGGCGATGGCAATGCGCTGGCGTTGACCACCCGATAGCCGTGCTCCGTTTTCACCAATCAGGGTATGTAATCCCTGGGGTAGCTCACAGATAAATTCCATGGCATGGGCATGCTCAGCCGCCTGGATGATCTGCGCTTCGCTGGCCTGAAATCCGGCGCCATAGGCGATGTTGGCAGCGACCGTGTCATTGAACAGCACGATATCTTGGCTGACGTAAGCAATATTGGCGCGCAAATCCGCCAGCCGCAATTCTTGAACCGGTGTACCATCCAGCAAAATTTCGCCGGAAACCGGTTCGTAAAAACGCGGCAGTAAAGCCATCAACGTCGTTTTACCGCTTCCCGAAGGCCCCACCAGAGCAATGGTTTCCCCTGGCTGCACATCGAGGCTCAGATTCTCAATGACCTGAGCGCCTTCGTCACGGTAGCGATGGCTGAGCTGGTGGAAATGGACTGCACCCCGGGCGCGACCGAGGGTCTGCGTACCGTGATCCAGCTCCGGCGGCTGGTCCAGCAGAGCAAAAATGGTTTCCGCCCCGGCCAGCCCGCGTTGTAATTGCTCGTTGACTTTGGTCAGGCGCTTGATCGGCGCCAGCAGCATCGCCATCGCCCCGAACAGTGAGACAAAACCACCGACCGTAATCTGGTCAGCCGCTGATTGCAGGGAGGCGAAGTAAATCACCGCGCCTAGGGCGAGAACCGCCAGTAATTGCACCAGCGGTCCGCTGGCTTCGGAGGCAGCGACCAGTTTCATACTGAACTGGCGCACCCGGTTGTTGACCCGGTGAAAGCGATCCCGTTCGTAATCTTGGCCGCCGAAGATCTTGATGACTTTGTGGCCCTGCAGGACTTCGTCGATCACATGGGTCAGATGGCCCATCAATTCCTGTAATTCCCGGCTTAACCGCCGTAACCGCCGGCTGACCACCCGAATAATCAAAGCGATACCCGGGGCGATCAAGAACGCCATCAGCGAGAGCTTCCAGTTGAGATACAACATCCAGCCCAATAGGCCAACCACGGCCAGCCCGTCCTTGACCAGCGTCACCAGCGCTTGGGTGGTGGCCGTCATTACCTGGCTCACATCGTAGGTCAAGCGAGAGAGCAGGTTGCCGGCAGAATGATCATCGAAATAGTGCGTCGGCAGAGCTAGGAGCTGATTGAACATCGCGTTGCGCAGGTCCATGACCACTCGATGGGCAATCCAATTCATTGCCACTGAGCCAACGAAACCGGTTATGCCTCGAATAATAAACACCGCTACCAGCAATACCGGCATTAGACGGATGGTATAGGGATCTTTTTCGACAAAGCTGCCGTCCAGCAACGGCTTGATCAGGGCTGGAATCATTGGCTCAGTGGCAGCCGCCGCGGCAGTGCCCAAAATCGACAGCACGAAAATGCGAGTGTAGGGCCGAACGTAACGTAGCAACCGAAAATAGAGGTCTTTGCTGTTCATCAGATTCCAAATTGCAAACTCCAGGTTCGAGGTTCAAGGAAAAAACCTCATGCCTGATCCTATTTATTGCCATGCTATCATGCCATCCTTATTAAACAGCCTCCCATCCGCTCATGACACTGCAAATTCCCTCTTTCGAATCCGCCCGGGTGCTGATCGCCGGCGATGTGATGCTTGATCGCTACTGGTATGGTCTCACCGCGCGCGTCTCGCCGGAAGCACCCGTACCCGTCGTCAAGATCGAAGATGTCGAGGAACGGCCCGGCGGTGCAGCCAACGTCGCCGTTAATATCGCGACCCTCGGTGGCCAAGCTCGAGTGCTTGGCGTGGCTGGCGCCGATGAGACTGCCACGGTGCTGGAGACCAAATTGCACCGGCTGGGCGTGACCTGCGAGCTCATCCGCCAACCGGGTCAAGCGACCATCACCAAGCTGCGGGTACTGAGCCGCAATCAGCAGTTGTTGCGGCTGGACTTCGAAGATGGTTTTCCTGGCTTCGATCCCGCCCTTCTCCACGAACGGTTCACCGCCCGGTTACCGGAAACTGACGTTGTGGTGCTTTCTGACTATGGGAAAGGCGCGTTGCGCCAGATCGAGACCTGCATTGAGCGAGCCCGCGCCGCTGGCAAACCGGTATTGGCCGATCCCAAGGGCCACGAATTTAACCGCTACCGGGGCGCGACCCTGCTAACCCCTAATCTAGCCGAGTTCGAAGCTGTCGCTGGCCCTTGCCGTGATGAAGAAGATCTGGTGACCAAAGGAGAAAGGCTGCGTCGAGAGCTGGATCTAGATGCGCTGTTGATCACCCGGGGCGAACAGGGCATGACCTTGTTGCAAGATGGCGTGGAACCTCTGCATCTGGCGGCCCGCGCCCGCGAAGTGTACGACGTGACCGGTGCGGGCGATACGGTGATTGCCACCTTGGCTGCCGGGCTGGCCGCTGGATTGAACATGCCAGCAGCGACGATGCTGGCCAACCTAGCCGCCGGGATCGTCGTCGGCAAACTGGGCGCCGCCAGCGTCACGGTCTCCGAACTGCGCCGGGCATTGTACGAGCACGATGAGCCGCCGCGCGGGGTGTTGGATGAAGAACAATTGCTACAAGCGGTCACTGACGCCAAGACGCACGGAGAAACAATCGTGATGACCAATGGTTGTTTCGATGTCCTGCACGCTGGCCATGTGACCTATCTGGAGCAAGCCAAGCGTCTTGGCAACCGGCTGATTGTCGCCGTCAATGCGGATGAATCCGTGCGCCGTCTCAAAGGTGCCGGCCGGCCCGTGAACTTACTTTGGCAACGCATGCGGGTGCTGGCTGGATTGGCTGCAGTGGATTGGGTCGTGCCTTTCCATGAAGACACTCCAGAACGATTGATCAGCGCGGTTCAGCCGGATTATCTGGTCAAGGGTGGTGACAATGACCCGGCGCATATTCCCGGCAACCAGAGTGTTTGGGACGCAGGCGGACAAGTGGTCGTCATGGATTATATCGAGGGTTGCTCAACCACGAGCACCATCGCTCGCATTCTCAACCGGCCCGGAGCCTTATGAATCCTACTTTCAATATTAATGTCGCCATCATCGGCGGCGGTATTGCCGGCTTGTGGCTGCTGGCTCGATTGCACGAGCGAGGCTACAGCGCGCTATTGATTGAAGGAGACCGTCTGGGGGCCGGCCAAACGATCTGTGCCCAAGGCATCATTCACAGCGGCGCCAAATACACCTTGCATGGCCAATCCAGTGAATCTGCTGAAGCAATGGCCGGAATGCCAGCATTGTGGCGGCGTTGCCTCAAAGGCGAAGGTGAAATTGACTTGCGCAACGCATGGATGCTGACTGAGCATCAGCACTTATGGACTACCCGCGCTCCGGTTTCACGATTGGCTGCTTTTTTCGCCAGCAAGCTAATGCGTAGCCGCATGGAAAAAATCGCAGCTCAGAAAACGGATGAAATACCCCCGGCATTGCGTCATCCTAAATTTGATGGTGTGATCTATCGATTGGATGAACCGGTGTTAAATGTCGCTTCGGTGTTAAACACGCTGGCTAAACGTTACCATCCGGCCATTGTCCTCAATGGGGGTCCCGTGGTCCTGAAGGCGGATGGCACGCTGACACTGCATTACCCCCAGCAACCACTATGGATCATTCGTCCATCGGTAACTGTGTTCACCGCCGGCGCGGGCAATACGGGGCTGCCGTGGGCAACATTACAATTGCGCCCCTTACATATGGTGATGGCGCGTGGCGTTAATCTCCCCGGACCGCTCTACGCGCACTGTCTGGGCGCCAGCGACTTGCCGCGACTCACCGTAACCAGCCATTACGATGCTGGCGGCCGCTTGATCTGGTACCTAGGCGGTGCATTGGCGGAGGAAGGTGTCAACCGTGACCGCCCAGCTCAAATTCGTGCAGCCCGGCGTGAGTTACAGGCACTGCTGCCGTGGGTGGATTGGAATCCCGTAGAATTCGCCACCTTCACGATTCAACGAGCTGAAGCGCACCAGCACGGCGGCGGCCGGCCGGCGGCTCCCAGCGTGTTTCGCGATGGACGGGTGATCGCTGCCTGGCCGACCAAGCTAGCGATGGCGCCGCTGCTGGCGGAACAGATTGAGGAGGTATTGCGGACCCTTGGAGTACAGCCCCGCCTGATCGGCTTAGATCCACTGGCGGCATGGCCACGACCAGAACTGGCTGTCTATCCCTGGGATCGGGAGGATATGGAGTGGAGTTGAGGTTGCTAGGCACCACCGGTTTGCGTGTGAGTCCGCTCGGGTTGGGTACGGTCAAGTTCGGTCGTAATCAGGGCGTCAAATATCCCCAATCGTTCGAACTGCCTTCGGATGAGGAAGCGCTGGCATTACTGGACATGGCCTGGGACTTGGGCATTAATCTGCTGGACACCGCTCCGGCTTATGGCCAGAGTGAAGAACGGTTAGGCCGGTTGCTGCGGCAATGCCAGCGGGATTGGGTGATCGTTACCAAGGTCGGCGAGGAATTCCGCGATGGTGTCTCCTCGTTCGACTTCTCGGCTGCCGCCACCCGCGCCAGCATTGAACGCAGCCTGCGGCGACTGGGTGTGGAGGCGCTGGACACCGTGCTGATTCATTCCAATGGCGACGACTTGGCCCTTCTTGAGCAGGCAGAGGTTTTGCCAGCCCTGTTGCATCTCCAACAGGCTGGTTGGATTCGCGCGGTGGGGATGTCCAGCAAAACGATTGCAGGCGGGTTGCGGGCGGTGGAATGCTGTGACGTGGTGATGGTCACCTACAACCTTGCCCAGCGGCAAGAACTTCCCGTCATCCGCGCTGCGCATGCTGCCGGCAAAGGGGTCTTCATCAAGAAAGGTTTGCTCAGCGGTCATCTGGATCCGCGGGTAAACCCCGATCCGGTGCAGACTTCGCTGGAGCTGATTTTTGCGGAGCCGGGGGTGAGCAGCGTGGTTGCGGGGACGCTAAATCCGCTGCATTTGCGGGCTAACGTGATGACAGCAGAAAGCATTTTACAACATCTCAACCCTGCAAAGCCCGCCGGAGCCTTTCCACCCCCTCTGCTAACTGCGGGATAGCGTTGGTATAGGCGAAGCGGACATGCTGGTTTGGCTGATGATGGCCGAAGTCGATACCGGGAGTCATAGCAACACCCGCTTCATCCAGCAGGCGCAACGCAAAGTCATAGCTATTGTCAGTGAAACGGCGGCAGTCCGCATAAAGATAGAACGCGCCATCCGGAGTGACCGGAATCGAAAAACCCAGTGCCCGCAAGGCCGGCAAGAGAAAATCCCGCCGTGCCTGAAACTCCCGCCGCCGCGCCTCGAAAATCGCCTGTGCCTCCGGGGTAAAGGCTGCCAGCGCGGCATATTGCGCTGGGGTGGACGCCGCCAGAAACAGATTCTGCGCCAGCTTTTCCACCGCATCAACGGCATCATCAGGCGCGACCAGCCAGCCCAGCCGCCAACCGGTCATGCCGTAATACTTGCTGAAGCTGTTCACCACAAAGGTCTGGTCTGAGTACGCCAGCGCTGTTTGTAGCGCTGCGCCATAGACCAGCCCGTGATAAATCTCATCCATGATCACCCGCCCGCCGCGCGCTTCGACAGTAGCAACGAGGGCCGCCAATTCTTCAGGAGAAATCACGGTGCCGGTAGGATTAGCCGGTGAAGCCAGCAACACCGCCACGGTCCGCTCATCCCAGTATTGCTCGACGAGGTGTGCAGTCAGTTGATAACCGGTCTCTGGCCCGACCGGAATACCGGCCGCTTCGCCTTCCACCAGCCGCACAAAATGCCGGTTGCAGGGATAACCAGGATCGGCCAGCAACACCCGGTTGCCAGGATTCACCAGCACCGCCGTTGCTAGTTGCAGCGCGCCGGATGCACCAGGTGTGACAAGAATACGCCGGGCGGGAATCTCTACTTGGTATCGTTCCCGGTAATGATCGCTGATCGCTTGGCGCAATTCCGGCAAGCCTGCGGCGGCGGTGTAGCGGGTGCGGCCTTCCGCTAGCGCCCGCTGGCCAGCAGCAATGACCGGTTCAGCTGTTGGAAAGTCCGGCTCGCCAATCTCCATATGGATGATCGAACGGCCAGCCATCTCTAAATCCCGTGCATGGGCCAGCAGCGCCATGACATGAAATGGCGCAATATCTGCCATGCGGCGGGCAAGTGTGCCGTTCATATCCCGAATATCTGGCCTTTTTCCTCATGGTCGTCGAGCATCATATTAGACGGCGATTTACTTGACTCCATCCCCTCGGCCAGCCGGATCTGCAAGCCGACGTTATTCTTGGAATCGGCGTTCTTGATGGCCTCTTCCTTAGAAATTTTGCCGTCCTTGTACAGCTTGAACAACGCCTGGTCGAAAGTCTGGGTACCCGATTCCGTCGATTGCTCCATGGCGTCCTTGACGTAATCGATCTTGCCCTTTTGAATCAGGTCGGCAATGTAGGGCGTATTCAGTAACACTTCCACCGCCGGCACCAACCCGCCGTTCAAAGCACGCACCAATCGCTGCGAGACAATGGCGCGCAGGTTCAGCGACAGGTCCATCAGTAATTGGGGACGCGCGTCTTCAGGGAAAAAATTGACGATACGCTCCAGCGCACCATTGGCGTTATTCGCATGCAAGGTGGACAGTACTAGATGGCCGGTTTCGGAGAACGTCAGCACATATTTCATTACATCGCGTTCACGGACTTCGCCAACCAGAATGACATCCGGCGCCTCGCGCATGGCGCTGCGCAGCGCAAACTCGTAGCTGTGGGTATCGATGCCAATTTCGCGCTGGGCGACCACCGATTTCTTGTGTTGGTGGGTAAACTCAATTGGATCTTCAATAGTAATGATATGGCCCGGCGAACTGGCGTTCCGATGGTCGATCATCGCCGCCAGCGTGGTTGATTTACCAGAGCCAGTCGCTCCGACCAGCAGAATCAGACCGCGTTTTTCCATGACAATCTGGCGGAGCAACGGCGGCAGGCCCAGTTCCTCGACCTGAGGAATGTCACCTTTGATGTAGCGGATCACCATCGACACTTCGCCACGCTGCTTGAATACATTGGCGCGGAAGCGGCCCACGCCATGCAGTGGAATGGCAAAATTCAGCTCCCAGTTGTGCTCAAAGTCTTTGATCTGGTCATCCTTCATCACTGAATAGGCGACCTCGCGCACGCCGCCTGGACCGAGCACTTTGTTGCCAATGGGCCGTACTACACCGCCGATTTTGATATTGACCGGCGCTCCCACATGGAAAAACAGGTCAGAGGCTTCCTTGTCGACCATCAATTTGAGATAGGGGGTGATATCCATGAAAATCTCCCTCAGGCTAGCCGGTTCAGACCGTTTAGCGCCGCTACCCGGTATGCTTCGGCCATGGTGGGATAATTGAAAGTAGTGTTGACAAAATATTGAATACTGTTGGCTTCGCCCTGCTGGGCCATGATGGCTTGGCCGATATGGACGATTTCCGCCGCCTGATCGCCAAAGCAGTGGATACCCAGGATTTCCAGGGTGTCACGATGGAACAGCAATTTAAGAATCCCAACTGTGCGCCCAGTGATCTGAGCACGCGCTAAGCTTTTGAAATAGGCGTGCCCAACCTCATAAGGTATCCGGGCTTCGGTTAGTTCGCGCTCAGTACGGCCGATTGAGCTGATCTCTGGTGAAGTGTAGATGCCGGTCGGAATGTAATCCACCAAGTGATGGTCGCAACTGCCGTTAACCAGGTGTGTTGCAGCAAAGCGGCCCTGATCATAGGCCGCGCTTGCCAGGCTAGGATAGCCGACGACATCGCCTACCGCATAGATATGCGGCAAGGCCGTGCGGTAGTTGTCATCGACCTTAATCTGACCGCGGCTGTTGGGAGTAATACCCAGCTCCTCCAAGCCCATATGCGCTGTGTTACCGGTACGGCCATTGGCCCATAGCAGCACGTCAGCTTTGATCTTCTTGCCGGACTTGAAGTGCATCAGCATGCCGTCCGCTAAGCCCTCAACGATTTCATATTCTTCGTTGTGGCGAATCATGACCCCTTGATCGCGCAAGTGATAGCTAAGGGCATGGCTGATTTCGTCGTCGAGGAAGGACAACAACTGCGAGCGGGTGTCGACCAAATCCACCTTGCAGCCCATGTTACGGAAGATACTCGCGTATTCGCAGCCGATCACACCAGCGCCATAGACCAAGATCGAACGCGGAGTGCTCGACATGCTCAAAATGGTGTCGCTGTCGAAGATGCGCGGGTGATTAAAATCAATATCCCGAGGCCGGAAGGGATGGGAGCCGGAGGCGATGACAAAAGCGTCAGCGGCCAACACAGCGGGTTCACCTTGGTTGCCAACACGGACTTCTAGCGTATACGCATCGATAAATTTCGCATGCCCGTGGTAGAGCTTAATCCGATTGCGCTCGTAAAAATCCTGACGCATGCTGGTTTGACGAGCAATAACTGATTCAGCAGAACGCAGTAACTCAGGATAAGACAACTTCAGGGCATGACCCAAGGCATTGCGGAATGCCGGACTGGTATTGAACTCCAACATCCGGTTGATGGCGTGCCGTAACGCCTTGGAGGGAATGGTGCCCCAGTGCGTGCAACCGCCGCCGACCAGGTGGTGTTTCTCGATTACTGCTGCGGATTTGCCTTCCTTGGCGGCTTTCATCGCGGCTCCTTCTCCTCCTGGGCCGGTGCCAATCACGATGACATCATAGTGCTGGTCGTTCATGCGTCGTGCTCGTCGCTGGTTAAGGCAGAAATTAATCTACGGGACTTCCGCAGGTTATTAAATGCTTATCTGATGATAGTGTAAACTTGTTCAGATGTTGATGTGCAGCGAGATTGAGGACATGGGCCGGTTTTTGGAATCGGATCACCTTGTTCCCTAACCGATGGACGATGTTTATGTCACTCTCAAACAGACGGATACTTCATAGTAATGAGATCAAAGCATCCGGGTGTCATGATATCCATCTTTATCAAGCAGGGATGCAAGCAGACGGCTGCCAGAGATTTTGAATCCTGGAGATTTTTTATAGAGATGGAAACGCATGAGCCATGGTTTACTCCCTAGCCGGACTACCGGCAATATTCCCCTTATTCCTGTCATCGAAAGTGAGTTTGCCGCCTGGTTAGAAAAGCAGGATGAAATGTTGCGCTGTTGGCTGGTTGCGACGGGATTCAAGGCAAAGCCGGGTCAATTTTGCCTGGTCCCTGGTGCAGAAGGCCAAGTGCGGGCTGTGGTGATCTGCATTAGCAAAGCTGATGATCTTTGGGCTCTGGGTCATTTGCCCACTGCGCTGCCAGAAGGTGATTACATGCTTGATGCGGCATTCGCACCCTGGCAAATGGAGCGGCTTATTCTGGGTTGGGCGCTGGGTGCCTACCAGTTTATTCGCTACAAGACACCAAAACGGGCCGTTGCGCGGCTGGCACTGGATGCTGCCTGTGACGCTCGCCATATCCTGCGTCAAGTTGACGCAGTCACTCTGGTCCGCGATTTAATCAACACCCCGGCCGAAGACTTAATGCCGGAACAGCTTGCCGAGACGGCGCAGACGTTAGCACAGGAGTTCGGTGCGACGTTCGAACAAACCATTGGCGAGGAACTGCTAGCGCATAACTTCCCGCTTATCCATGCTGTCGGTCGAGCTAGCACACATTCTCCTCGCTTGCTGGATCTGCGCTGGGGTGATCCCGCGCATCCCCAAGTGACGCTGCTGGGCAAAGGCGTCTGTTTCGACAGTGGCGGGCTGGATCTGAAACCGTCCAGCGCCATGCGCCTGATGAAAAAAGATATGGGTGGTGCAGCAACGGCATTAGGACTGGCGCAGCTGATTATGAGCACCCAACTTCCAGTACGGTTACGGGTACTGGTAGCAGCAGTAGATAATGCTGTTGCCGGCAATGCCTTCCGGCCCGGTGATGTGATTCGTTCGCGTAAGGGACTAACGGTTGAAATTCATAACACTGACGCCGAAGGCCGGCTGATTCTCTGCGACGCCCTGGCAGAAGCGGGCAGTGAGCAGCCGCAGGTGATGATTGATTTCGCCACATTGACCGGCGCAGCGCGGGTGGCGCTGGGAACGCAGATGCCCGCGCTGTTCTGCAATGATGAATCGCTGGCCTCTGGTCTGCTGGCAGCGGCGGAATGCGAGCAGGATCCCTGCTGGCGCTTGCCGCTGCACTCCCCTTACCGGGAAATGCTGGATAGCAAGATCGCTGATCTCGTCAATGCGCCGGATTCTTCCTATGCCGGAGCGATCACCGCAGCCCTGTTTTTGCAAGAATTTGTGCCCAGCGGCATACCCTGGGCACATTTTGATCTGATGGCTTGGAATCTGAAGACGCAGCCAGGGCGGCCAGAGGGCGGTGAAGCGATGGCTATGCGCGCAGTATTTGGTTGGCTAGAGCAACGCTATGGCGGGGTAGACAGGCTGTCTATGCACTCGTCCCCTTGCTCCCCACTCTCAACGTAGAATCATCCTCAACAGTTGGTAGATGTAGGCTAGGTTAGTGGGTAGCGGTAACCCAACATGATCAACGTGCGGGGTTATGGCCTGCGGCCCAGCCCAACCTACAAGATATCAAGATATCAAGATGCTATTAGGCAACCGGGTGCTGTAGAGCTGGATTTGGCATCGGCGGCTTGACAGAGTAATCGTAGAAGCCCTTGCCAGTCTTGCGGCCTAGATAACCGAGTTGGACCAAACGGGTCAGGGTATGCGGTGAAGATACATGCGGCTGATGCATATCCTGGTAAATATTCAGCGTCATGGCTTCCACCACATCCAAACCGATATAGTCCGCTAACTCAAATGGCCCCATCGGATGCGCAGCGCCCGACTTCATCGCATGATCAATATCGCCAATCGTGCCCGTTCCCATCTCCAGCAGGCGAATAGCGCTCAGCATATAGGGCGTCAGCAGGCGGTTAACGATAAAGCCTGTTGTGTCTTGAACAATGACTGGATCTTTACCGAGCTTCTTGCAGAATTTATCCAAGGTGTCGATGACTTCATCCGACGTTTCGAAGCCGTGAATAATCTCGACCAGTTTCATCACGGTCGCAGGGTTGAAGAAATGCAGGCCCGCTACCCGATCACGCTGCTTGCAAACGGCCATCATCGCCGTAACCGACAATGTCGAGGTATTCGTGGTCAGCAGCGCCTGTGGCGAAACGATGTTCTCCAGCCGTTGAAACAGCGCCTTCTTAGTCTCCAGATCTTCAATAATCGATTCAATAATCAAATCGCATCCAGCAACCTCTTCTTCCTGGGTCGTGAATTGCAACAGGCTGAGGGTCTGGTCTTTTTTCTCAGCGGTCATTTTGCCGCGCTCGACCATCTTGCCGAGCGATTTTTCCAGTCCAGAGCGAATCTTATCTGTTGAACCTGGTGTTGCTTTAACTGCGACAGTCGGAATGCCCGCCTGCGCACAGACCTGTGCTACGCCTAACCCCATCGCTCCACAACCCATAACACCAACTTTTTTAATTTCCATCGCTTATTCCTTTCTAGATTTTAACGACACCAATTCCTAGCGATTGAGATGCGCTAGGCATTAACAACATCAAACATAGTGGATTTAATCATCGATCCGGTCAACAAATTCTACAGTGCAGCGCTGACCGGATTGCCCCTTCAATATCAGCGGTGCTTGAACTCCGCAGCACGTTTGCCAGCGAACGCTTCCATGCCTTCCTTTTGATCCTCGGTCGCGAATACTGCGTGGAAGGTCCGGCGCTCAAACAATAATCCCTCGGCCAGAGATGTTTCATAGGAGCGATTGACACACTCCTTGGTCATCATCACCGCTGGCAGTGAATACCCGGCGATGGTCTCTGCAGTTTTAACCGCTTCCTCGATCAGTTGCGCGACCGGGACGATCCGGCTTACCAATCCGGCCCGTTCAGCCTCCTCGACATCCATCATTCGCCCGGTCATGCAAAGTTCCATCGCTTTGGATTTGCCGATTAGCCGGGTCAGGCGCTGGGTGCCGCCAGCGCCGGGCAAGATACCGAGTTTGATTTCCGGCTGACCAAATTTGGCCGTATCAGCAGCTAGAATAAAATCGCACATCATCGCCAGTTCGCAACCGCCGCCCAGCGCGTAACCGGCCACTGCGGCAATTACCGGCTTGCGGCAACGGCTGACCCGTTCCCAGTTGCGGGTGATAAAGTTACCTTTGTAGGCGTCCATGTAGGAATAATCCTTCATGCCTTTAATATCAGCACCGGCTGCAAATACTTTCTCGCCACCGGTTAGAACGATGGCGCGAATGCTCTCATCCGCCTCAATGATATCCAGTGCTTGCGTCAGCTCGTCCATCAGATCATTAGATAAGGCATTGAACGCCTTAGGCCGATTCAGAATGATCAGGGCGACCGGGCCACGAGTTTCGACCCGGATATTTTCGTAATTCATGCTTTTCTCCTTACCGAACGTGATGGGCGAGGCCGTTTCAGCCCTGGGGGCAACCACCATGGCACAGCTTGCACAAATGCGCCATGCAAGGTTACTTTTAATAATGAAATGATAACACAGGGCAGAATGAACCGGGTTCAGGAGGATTCAAGCCAGCAATTCTTATTTTGGCGATGACTCGCTAGAGTTGCTCGATCCTTTTAACGAGAAGTCCCATCATGCATGTGCCGTTTGGCTTTTTTGAATCTTGACGTTGGACGACATCATGAAACAGAACCGCAACAATCTCAGCGCAACCGGCCGGCCTGTGGCGGGGGAAGAACACGCGCCATACCCTGGTCAAGGGCGGCTGAGCGCCTTTTTGAAACCGGCCATTCGGTACAATAAATCCTGCGCATCGTCGTAATCTTCTAACAGCTCATTCCAAATTCCCATGAACTGGCCTAATACTATCCTGACTGAACGACTCAGCATTCGCTACCCCATCATCCAGGCACCCATGGCGGGCGGTCCTGGCACTCCGCAATTGGTAGCGGCCGTCTCTAATGCAGGGGGATTGGGCTGCCTGGCTAGCAGCTACCTGCACCCCGATGCTTTGCGGCAGGCTATTGCCGAAGTACGCGCCCTCACGGACCAGCCGTTCGCTGTCAATTTGCCGGTGGGTCATCCGGCCAAAATAGATTCCAAACGCATCACCCGCGCCTGCGAGCTACTAGCACCCTATCGGGCCGAGCTGGGCCTGCCGCCGGCGTCACCGCCCTTGCCGGAATTGCCGGGATTCGATGAGCAACTGGATGTCATTCTAGAAACCCAAGTACCTGCATTAAGCTTTATCTTCGGCATACCAGACACCCAATATCTGAATCTGCTGCGAGAAGCTGGCATCACTCTATTGGGCACTGCTACCCACCTTTTGGAAGCCATCGTGCTAGAGGAAAGCGGAGTCGACTTCATTATTGCCCAAGGCGCAGAGGCAGGCGGACATCGCGGTACTTTCATCGGCCACCCTGAGCAGGGTCTGGTGGGGACCCTGACATTGGCACCGCTATTGGCAAAGCATGTTTCAGCACCAATTATCGCTGCGGGCGGCATCATGGATGGTCGCGGCATCGCGGCTGCGCGGGTACTGGGGGCGGCCGGAGTACAAATGGGCACCGCTTTCCTCGCCTGCCGGGAAAGCGGTGCCCATCCAGCCTATAAGGCCCTGCTTAGCCAAGGTAGCGAAATTGCCACCACTCTAAGCCGGGTGTTTACCGGTCGTCATGGCCGGGTGCTCCGCAACCGGCTAGTCAACGAACTATGTGCCCATGAGGCTGATCTGCCTGGTTTTCCATTCCAGCTATTTCTAACTCAAGATCTGCAGCAGGCCGCCGCTGAACGAGGCTTGACCGACTTCATGGCTTTATGGGCCGGCCAGGGTTGCCATTTGTGCGAAGACCGGCCAGCAACCGAGTTGCTCGCTGCCTGGGTGAAACAGGCATCCGCCTTGCTACGTGGAGAGAACTCACCAGAACCGATTCATACATTGCCACCGGTCAATCACCAGGAGAAACCAATCGATAGCGATCTCATTAATCCAAGCTGCTTCATCTAAACTGTCTTCTCCTCCAGCAGCCTGCGCAACCGTTGCCAGTCGAAAGCCGTTCCGGGATCGGTCTTGCGGCCCGGCGCAATCTCGGCATGGCCAGCCAACCGGTCTGGGCGAATGGTGGGATAGGCTTCCCATAAAGCACGGATGACAGCAGCCAGCACGGGGTATTGCCGGTCATCGTAGGAAATAGAGTCAGCCCCTTCCAGCTCAATGCCAATGCTGAAATCATTGCAACGGGGACGGCCGATATAAACTGACTCACCAGCGTGCCAGGCCCGGCAATGAAATGGCACATATTGCAGCAAATCACCATTGCGGCGGATCAACAGATGCGCTGAAACCCGCAATCTGGCAATGGAAGCGAAATAGGGGTGCGCCGCCGGGTCAAGCGTATTGGCAAACAATGCATCAATCCAGGGGCCGCCAAACTCGCCAGGCGGCAGGCTGATACTATGCACTACAACCAAATCAATCGCGCAACCAAACGGACGTTCATCATAGTTTGGAGAGTGCGCTTGCTGTGCTGCATCCAGCAATCCAGTGAATGGATCAACCTGCATCCTTTATAACACCGTCTGATCGAAGTCGTAGCTCATCTCAGTGTGAGGCCGCTGCAGGAAAAAACCCTGCACATAATTGATACCAGAGGCCCAAAGTGCCGGCAAGGTTCTGGCGTCCTCAATGCCAGTGACGATGGTCGTCATACCCCAGGTACCCAGGGTGTGTACCAACTGACTGAGTTCCTCTTGGCGGGCTTTATTATTGAGCAGATCATCGGTAAATCGCGCATCCAATTTAATATATTCAGCTTGCAGGCTCTGGGCAAGCGCTTGCGAGTGCGCATGACCGCTAAAGTGATCCAGAGAAACACCACAACCCAACCCTTTAATCTGTAGCAGAAAGGGTTGCAGAACTGGCTTATACAGCTCAGCCGTAGTTTCTGTCATTTCAAACACCAGACTAGCACCTGGAACCCCCGTTTTATGCAACCCGCCCTGTAACCAAGGCACAAACTCCTCATCTTGTAAAATGGTGGGGGAAATATTGATAAATAAGACTACCGACTGCCCGCGTTTCCGCCGTTGGCGTAAGACCCGGATTGAATGAGCAATCACCCAACGATCCAGCACCATGCCAATCCGGTGGCGCTTGACCAGACTGAACAACGTCTCTGGAAGAATTTCCCAGCCTGCATGATTACGCATCCGCAGTAACACTTCGTAACGTTCGGTTGTATCGCCGCGCAGACTGACAATCGGTTGAAACAGCAGGTTCATGCGCTGCTGTTGCACAGACTCGCGGATTTCATCCAGCAACCGGCGTTGTTGCGGGCTGGTCATATCCTGTTCGACGCTGTGGCCATGATGGACATGAATCCGGGTGTCCTTACCTTCCCGGGCCATGCCACAAGCTAAATCCGCCTGCTGAATGAGTAGCGCTGCCTCCCGCAAAGTTGGACTGGCAATACTGATGCCGATGCTGGTACGCAACTCAAAATCCCCATCGCTCAAGCGATAGGGTTTGGTTTCTAAAGCAGTTTGCACAACTTGAGCCGTTACGGGCAGGGCTTCTTGACCCGTGAAACCCAGCAAGACGGTGAAAACCGCGTCGCTGAACCGGGCAGTAAGTGCACCAGCTCCCAAAGTGGTTTGCAACCGTTTGGCCGCCTGCTCAACAACTTCATCAGCAGCGGCGACATCATGGCTTTCGAGTGTTCGCAAATTATCTAGCGTAATCAGCATGATAGCTGCTGATTGTGCATTAGCGTGGGTGGCGACCAGCGCCCGCTCCAGGTAGGCCAAAAAGTAGGGGCGATTGTACAAGCCACTCACTGTGTCCCGATGGCTGAGCTGGCTAAATTTATAGTAAAGGCCACGACCCTGCTGCAGCCGCTTAGCGACTGCTGCAGAGAGCAATTCCGGTTTCGGCGGTTTACCAAGCAACACTTCACCGCTTAGTCCTTTATCAGATAGCCGCTGAGCTGTTTCCAATTGCGCCGATAGCAACACGAGCGGCAATTCGCGAAACAATTCGTGCTGCTGGATCGCTTGAGCGAGATTCACTCCATCGAGATCCTTGAGATCAAGATTCAGGATCAGTAGATTGGGCTGGAAATGACGCAGTGCTGGCAAAATCTGCAGGGGTTGGGCCAGCACTTGGGTCACCATACCGTGGCTTTCCAGCCAACGGGCGATTTCACGAGCAGCCGGCAATTGATCGTCAACGATCAGAATTCTCTGATTTAGCGGTTTCAATACGTGCCCATCCAACGCCTCTAGGAGCATTGGAATATCCACTGGCTTGATAAAATAGCCAGCCCCTCCTACCTTAGCCGCTTCAATTCGGGCAGTGATATCGCCACGGTCAGCCAGGAAGAATAGAGGGGTGTCTGCGGCCAGCAACGGCTGCAGTTCCGTGATCTCGTGAAAGGTGGCCTGCTGGTCAGCGGCATAATCCAGATCAATAATCAGGGCCACTGGCTTTTCCGGCTGTTCCAGCAGGGCATGAACCTCACTCAGATTCATGAAAAACTGGATCTGAAAACCACCCCGTTGCTCAAGCTTGCGTCCTAGGTCATGTACTAATTCCGGCGCCACCAGCCAAAGTATGGGGAGCGTAGATGCCAGCCTTCCGGTTGAAGGAAGTACTTGTTCGCTTTCACGGTTATGAAGAAACAGTGGCGTGGTGATGGTTTCAATAGGGCGATGTGTTCCCGATTCACTGGAGCGGGCGCTGCTTGCAGGAATCGCACGGCAGAGTGCATCCAGCACAGCCATCAGCCGTTCCCGTTCCGTGCCTCTTGGCAGTTCACTCTTCTCTAGGCAGGCACTGACCTGCTGTTCGAGCCGCTCGGCCAAGGTAGTAATGCGGTGATGCTCTGGCAATGGGCGGGTCAGCGTCAGGATATCCTGGGCCGCCCGCAACAGCAGTACAAAGAATTCCTGGCTCCATTTGATGTAAACAAGCTTTTCGGCGAGATCGTTGATGCGTTGTAACTTGTTGATCAGTGTATGCGGGAGAGCAGGTTTCGGTTCCATGAGAGATCCTGGTAACAGGCGTGAAGTCGCTATCAACTCTTAATGAGCCGTTTTTAATCATTATATCGGCTCGATATAAAGGTTTCAGATTTTCAGACAAGAAATTTTTGATGCCTGTTAATGTTGCAATGCAACATACTTTCTGTTATAAGCAAAGTTGCACATAATACGTATGTATAAGGGGTAACGCGATGAATGAAATACCTGCAGGATTAAGTCAACCCTTAATGCCGCTCATTGAGCCGTTGACAAAGTTCAACCAGCTAACAAGTTCACAGATAGAAAAATGGGTCGCGCTAAGCATGGACAGTGTGAAAGCATATATGGATTTAGGAGTAGCCCAAATCAAGGTTGCTTTGAAAGTTCATGATGCACAAAGCTTAAGCGAATTTACAGACAGTCAGTTTGCGGTACTGAGCTTCGTAGGCCATCGTATACTGGACGACAATCGTGCGTTAAATGAATGGGGAGCTGATTGCTACCATCAATCTAGCCGTCTTGCGAGATTCAGCTTGCTGAACTTGATATTCAAATAATTGAATGTGGATTCACTTCAACCCAAGGTCGACTATAAAGCGCCGCTATCAAGGCGGCGTTTTATTTTTAAGTCTATGAAAAATTTAATACTTTAAACATTAATTGCTACTTTTGGTATAATCTCAGGCTAGCCGGTTGCCAGAGATGAAACGCAACAACTTAGCTCAATTCTGTAGCAGAAAATTTCGTAATATTTCTACTTTAAGTTGGGTAGCAAGAGCAACACGGCTTTGCATTGAGATTGCCATCAACTACCTTGATACCAGTTTTCGTTTAGAGACTATCAATGATCTCAAACGGTGGATCTCTATGATGCTATTACGCACGACATTAATTTTCCTGATTTTAATAATGTTACCCGCGTTGGGGCAGACCGATTACCTGGATGGTGTGGCGGCCTTCACTCGTGATGACTACCAAACCGCGTTATCCGAATGGCGGCCATTGGCTGAAAGCGGGCAGGCCGATGCACAGTTTAATCTAGGAGTTCTATACGACGAAGGGTTAGGCGTCAAACAAGACCAGGCGCAAGCCGTCCAGTGGTATCGGCGCGCGGCTGAGCAAGGACACGCGCAAGCGCAATATAACCTGGCAGTGCTGTATGCCAGTGGTCTAGGCGTCGCCCAGGATTACGCGGAAGCCGCCCGATGGTATCGGCAGGCGGCGCTCCAGAATCTGCGGGAAGCTCAGTTCAATCTAGGAGTACTCTATGAAAACGGCTTCGGGATTAACCAGGATTATACGGAAGCCGCCCACTGGTACCGGCAGGCAGCCGAGCAGGGACATATAGCAGCTCAGAACAATCTCGGCGTGTTGTATGTAAACGGGCAGGGAGTACCCCAAGATCTGATGGTTGCCTATGCTTGGTATGAAGTCGCTGCAGCGTGGGGTAATACCAAGGCCCGATCCAACCGGGATCAACTGATTCGCAAACTGGACCCGGCACAATTGAAGGAAGGTCAGCGGTTGGCTGATGAATATGCTAAACGTTACCGGCCAAAATCGCCCTGAACGTCATAGCAACTCTCTTCCTTCTGGAAGGGTTTGTTTGGATGCGCTATACAGAAATAACAATATTCTGTCTGCTCTCGTGAGGTATGCTTATGCCCATGCATGTTTGTAACGGCGCAGTGTTGAAATGCATGTTCGCTGTGCCGCCAGGGATCAGTACGCTCGTCGTTCTCCCGCAAAACAGAGTGATGACCAGCAACCAACCCGCGGCTAATATCATGGACAACAAGCCCATGGTCAACATCATGCCATTTGGTATGTGCATGTCGCCGACCAACCCCGCTTTCGTATCGGCGACTGCTGCGGCCTTCGGCGTCCCAACGCCAGTGCCCTGCATCCCCGCTACGCCAGCGCCGTGGATAGTGGGAGCACCGACCGTGTTATTAGGCAATATGCCAGCTTTGAATAATACCTCTGTGCTGGCCTGTGTCTTAGGCGCTCCGGGTTGCATCACGATTACCATGCCGGGTCAATTTACTGAGCAAATTCCCTGAAAATGATTTAGAGGCGGCTTCCCGCCCGCTTAAACCCATGGAAAGCCAACGCTTGGTAGCTATCGGCGTGCCCGCGTGACGTGTCGCGTAGGCATTGCTGTCCAGGGATCATCCGGCCAAGGATGTTTTGGATAGCGGCCTTTCAACTCCTTCCTTACCTCTGCATAGGTCCGTTCCCAAAAGCCGCGCAAATCCTGCGTTACCTGGATCGGCCGCTGTGCCGGTGATAACAGGTGCAGAGTGACCGGAATCCGTCCTCCAGCGATGCGCGGCGTATCTGCCAACCCAAACAATTCTTGCAATTTCACCGCCAGCACCGGCGGCTCGCCGGGTATATACCGCAAGCGGATGCGCGAACCACCCGGTACGCTGAGATGAGCCGGCGCTTGTTCATTCAGCCGCGCTCGTAACCGGTGATCCAAAATACGCTGCAAGGCTGCTGATAAATCCAGCCGTGATAGGTGTTCACGCCGGGTAATGTTACCCAGCCAAGGCCCCAACCACATCTCCAGGCGATCTATTAACTGATCGTTGGATACTTCAGGCCAACCCTCATCCGGAAACCAGTATCGCATTGAGAGCAGTCGCGCTTGCCAGTCGCGCAATTCGGATGTCCACGGCAGGCTAGACAAGCCCATCTGGCGAATGCCCACCAACATCGCCTGGCACAGAGATTTTGGATCGATATTTGTCAATGGGGCGCTGTCCAGTAATAGCGCTCCGAATCGCCGCTCCCGGCGAGCGGTGACCGCAGCTTGCCGCTCATCCCAGCTCACTGCAGCGATAGTTTGTATCCGATTGGCTAAATACTCTTCCAGATCGGCAGGGTCGACCGGTGCAGCCAGCCAAATCCGGCCCTCGCTGCCACTGGCGTCGAGCTGCGCTGCCACCAGCCAATCCCGGCCCGCCAGCGGATCACCCGTGACGAACCGTGCCCCACGGCCATTCGCTAATTGATAGCGATCCGCATGACCCTCGCGACGATGTGCGACGCGGTCGGGGTAAGCCAGTGCCAAAAGCAACCCGATCTTTGTAGCGTCTGAAAACGTTTCAGGAGCAGCGGCAACCTTTAACAGCACTCGCCAACGCTGGGCGGCCTGGTCAACCCGAATACAGGCGGCGGGATCTGCCCCCCAGCGCCGCACGCCTTCACGACCGTCGCGCCGGAACGCTTGAAGCGCGCTCAATCGTACGGTGAAATCACTGCCAAAGGCGTGCTCTCCGCGCAGCAGATCCCGCTCTTCCAGCAAAGCAGCCAGGTCAGCCGCCAGCACACCTAACCCTAGTGCCGCGCCACGTCGCAGCAGGTGCGCCAATCGAGGATGAGCCGGCAATGCTGCCAAATCCTGCCCGGCCGGGGTAATACGCCCCTGTTCATCCAGCGCCTCCAGATCGATCAGCAAGGCTCGCGCCTGGGCCAAAGCGCCGGGCGGCGGCGGGTCGAGCCAGGCTAGCATTGCTGAATCAGTAACCCCCCATTGCGCCAGTTCCAGCGCCAGTGGCGCCAGATCGGCTTCCCGGATTTCCGGAATTCGCTGCCGGCGGAGACGCTTCTGAGCAGCTTCGCTCCACAACCGGTAACAGATTCCGGGACCCAGCCGGCCCGCACGACCAGCCCGTTGTTCTGCTGCATCAGCGGACACTCGCACAGTGACTAGCCGGGTTAAACCACTACGCGGGTCAAAGCGCGGGATTCGGGTCCAGCCCGCGTCTACCACCACGCTGATTCCTTCAATGGTTAAACTGGTTTCGGCAATCGGGGTAGCAAGAACGACCTTGCGCCGGCTTTCAGGATCAGGCTGAAGAGCACGTTGCTGGGCATCTCCTGGTAGATCGCCATACAGCGGAACCAGAGTCAAACCGGCGCAAACCGGCTCAATTTCCAACCATCGCAACACTTGGCGGATTTCACCACTCCCAGGCAGGAAAACCAGCAGATCGCCAGTCTGTTGAGTCAGCGCATTCAGCACGCTGCGAACTACGCCACGCAAATCCAAGCCTTCGGAATCGCGCAACAGGTAGCGCCGATCCACCGGATAGGCGCGACCCTCGCTGACGAGGATAGGCGCGTCACCAAGCAACCGGGAGATCGCTGCACCGTCCAGCGTGGCCGACATGATCAGTAGCCGCAAGTCTTCCCGCAAACCGTGCTGGCTATCCAAGCACAACGCCAGTGCCAAATCGGCTTGCAGACTGCGTTCATGAAATTCATCGAAGATTACCAGCCCCACATCTTCCAGCGCTGGATCGTGCTGCAGGCGGCGGGTAAGAATGCCTTCGGTCAGCACTTCAATGCGGGTGTGATGTGAGATCTTTTGGTCGAAGCGGATGCGATAGCCTACGGTTTCGCCAACCGGTTCATTGAGCAGTCTGGCCATGTACGTTGCTGCGGCCCGTGCTGCCAACCGGCGTGGTTCCAACAACAGGATGCGGCGATCTTGGAGCCAGGGCTCTGTCAGCAATGCCAGCGGTACCTGAGTCGTCTTACCCGCGCCCGGCGGCGCCTGCAACACCAAAGCAGTTACTTCCCGTAATGCGGCGCGTAATGCCGGAATCACTGGCTCGATCGGCAGTGCCGCCGGGTCAGGTGCGAGTGTAAAGCGGGTAACTGACATATTTAGCAGTGCCACAAGGTGATTTAGACACAAAAACAGTACGGCGCCATATACATTTACAGAAAATCTTAACTATGTTTTAACGAAAATATGCTTAGTTTCGAGTGATTCAAGACCCTTTGCCCACTATAAATTTCAGCCACCACCTGAGGATAGCACCGGTATGAGTATCGTGACTGATCTGCTGGCCAAGCCCGGTGTCATCGCCGCCGGTGAGTACGCCTACCGAGGCGACCGTTTTTCTTACCGGGGGACTTTAAGCGATGAGCATGCTCGCATGGCATCCATCATGTGCCGTGCGACTACCATGGGTGTAAACATGGAAAGCCGGATGCTGGAAGCCTTCCAAACACGTAATGGTTTGTATCCACCACGAGGCTGGGTGGTACATGGACCAGACTACACTGTTTGTGTAATGGCGAATGTGTTTTGCATGCTCGACAATGCCCAAGGTTCAATTAACGACATGATCGGTTTCATGCGCCAAGCGTTGGCCAAGGTGTCTTCTAATCTGATCTGATCCCGATCTATAAAACCCGCCGAAGAGTGAGAAACGTGAGAAGAGTGAGAGGAGAAGTTTTTCATGGCAACACTTGATGAGTTAATGAAGTTACCGGGGGCAATGGCAGCCTTTGAATTTCGAGGCAGTGGTGAGTTGCTGGAGCAACGCATCGCCTATCCCGAGCGAATCAATGAATCGACGCTTGATTTGCTGGCTCACATGTGCGCAGCGAATATGTGCATCGCTACCATGCAGGCTCGTGGCTGGGAGAAGGTCACCCACATGAAAGGATTCTATCCGATCCAGGAATGCACTTTAATAGGCTTTGACTGGTCGGTAGTGGTCAGCGGTCTTGATCGGGAGCGGTTAAAAGACAAGGACCGGGGCAAAACCAGCCTGCCGCCATTCACTGGCGTTGTTCTGGCGAATGAAAAGGCTGATTATGAAGCAGCATTTGCTACTATGGAAAATCCGGAGTCTACGCCATGAGTATGATCCGGCGCATCCTGGCCCTGGATGGGGTAAACGTGGTCTGTCATTTCCGCGACGACGGTTATCTGCTCGAAGGCTATGGACTCATGGCTCGTGATGACATGGCACGACTGGCACAATTCGCGCATGATTACCGGCGCATGGCTCAAGGTAATGCCGACCAACTGGCAATGTTCACCGGCATGCGAGGTTGGACCCCGCCGCATGGCTGGATTCTTCGCGGCATTACCCAATCAGTGTGCAGCATCGGCAATCTGGTTTGTCTAGTCAGCAATGCCGACGCGCTGCTCAATGAAATTATGCTGGAGCTAAGGGAGGTTTCGCATTGGTAGCGAGGAATTAGCGGCTCATCCTATCCTCTAACGCTTCAGGAACAGCATTTGGCGTCTGTTGCATTCAGAAATCTGAATGTGGCTACTTTAATACTTTGTTGGTATGATGATACGATACTTGGTATGCCACCTTCGAGCATTGGATTAGTCGTCTCCATGTCTAAGCAAATTATTATCCCAGCATGGTTTTGTCTGGTACTGGGTGCCTGTGCGCTTAACATCCCGGTCATCGCGCAAGTCACCAATGGACAAGCACTGGCCAGCCCAGCTTCGGTTGCAAGTGTTGTGAATGAGCCGGTTATGGCTAGCCTCCAGACGGGGCAGTCCTCGCAGAACACCAGCGATGATTTAGAACCTGAGGTAAATATCGAAGAATCATCGCCTAAAGAACCGGAGTTCGTTGGGCCACTAGCATTAGCACCCTGCCCCGAAAGCGCCTTAGGTTTGAAAGACGAAGTTGCGGTTCAGATTTGCCAGCGGATCCGTACGGATCCATTACCAGACCGGCTGACGGTCGATAACCGCACTTTACACACCTTGGATCTCTTGCTCCCTTTTTATGCAGAGCGCAATTATCAGCCAGCCTGGCTGGACAGCAACGGCAAACCGCTGCCAGTGGCAATGGAATTGGTTGAAGCACTCGGTGAAGCGGATCGCGATGGACTGCGGCCCAGCGACTACCATTTTTCTCGTCTGCAAAAGCGTATCACGTCGCTACAGCAGCATAATGACGCTTTGAATGTTAGCCAATTAACCAATTTTGATCTGTTGTTCACTGATGCCTTCCTTGCCTATGGTTCTCATCTGCTGTCTGGTCGGCTGTCACCGCGTACCGTGGATCGTGACTGGGAAATCAAACCCCGGTCCCGTGATTTGGCTATCGTACTGCAGAAATCACTGGCCAAGAAATCCATTATTGAATCCTTAAAGGCGTTGGCACCCCAGGCTAAAGGCTATATTCAGTTGCGCGAGAGACTCCGTAAGTATCGGCAGATCGAACAGCAAGGTGGTTGGCCGATGGTGGCCAGCAATGCTCCTATGAAGACATTGCGAATGCGATTGGAGGCGAGCGGCGATTTGACCGGACAAAATGAGACGGTTGCTGAAGCACTACGCCGCTTTCAGAAACGGCATGGCCTGGCTGAGAGCGGAACAGTTAACGCGGCTACTCGATCTGCCTTGAACGTGCCTGTCTCCGAACGCATTCGACAGATTGAACTGAATCTGGAGCGCTGGCGCTGGCTACCGGATGATTTCGGTGCCCGCCACATTTTAGTCAATATCCCCAGTTATAAAATGCAAGTTTTCGAGAACGGCAAAGTGGTGCTGGAATCGAAAGTAGTCGTTGGCCGGGAGGAGCGCCAAACCCCCACTTTTACCGCCAACATGGAGTACCTGGTAATGAGTCCTAAGTGGTATGTGCCCCGCTCCATTGCGGTGAAGGACAAGCTACCGCAGCTTCGACGCGATCCCTACGCGCTCCAGCGGCAACAGATTCGCATTTACAATAGTGCTGGCAAGGAGGTCAATCCAGGCTCAGTCAACTGGAGTACGGTCAGCGCTAGCAGCTTCAACTACCATTTACGCCAAGACGCTGGTCCACGCAATGCGTTGGGTGGGATTAAGTTTATGTTTCCGAATCGCCATAGCGTCTATCTGCATGATACGCCTTCGCGAGAGTTGTTCAACCGCAACCAGCGCACTTACAGTTCAGGTTGCATCCGTATCTCTAAGCCATTAGAACTGGCGGAGTATCTATTGAAGTACGACCCCAAGTGGAGTAAGGACACGATCAAGACTGCATCCACCAGTGGCAAGCAGCGAGTTGTCCATTTGCCGGAGGAAGTGCCGGTGTATCTGCTGTATTGGACAGCTTGGGTGGATGAAAATGGCCTACTGAATTTCCGGGATGATATCTATAAACGCGATGCCCCCCTAGTACGAGCGCTGTATCAGGACGACAAGGCTGGGCGCAAGGGCGCTTGAGTGGGCAAGCAAAGAAAGGGATTAGAAGCAGCCCGGGCTGATCTGCCACTTTTTTGGTAACCCAGCTTGACCTCGATAATGCGGATAGCACTGGGGGTTGAATATGACGGGGCCAAATTCCAGGGTTGGCAGGCACAGCGATCGGAAGCACGGACAGTACAAACCTGCTTGGAGCAGGCACTGGCAATAGTCGCAAACCATCCGGTCAGACTGATTTGCGCTGGCCGCACGGACACTGGAGTGCATGGTACTGGTCAGGTGGTGCATTTCGATACCACCGCGGTTCGTTCGGAACGTTCCTGGGTGCGGGGCGGCAATGCCCACCTACCCCCCGATATTAGTCTGAGTTGGTCCCGCGAGGTACCGGATGATTTTCACGCCCGCTTCTCGGCGCTGGCCCGTCGCTATCGTTACTTGATCCTAAATCGACCATTGCGCTCAGCGCTATGGCGGGAACGGGCCGCCAGGTGCTACCGGCCCCTGAACGCCCAGCGGATGCATGAAGCCGGACAAGCACTGATTGGGAAGCACAACTTCAGTTCATTCCGTGCCGCTGAGTGCCAAGCAAAGCATCCAGTCCGGGAAATTCAAGAATTGACCGTGCGGCGGCAGGGCGATGGTGTGGTGCTGGATGTCAAAGCCAATGCATTCCTGCATCACATGGTCCGCAATATCGCCGGCGTGCTGATGCCAGTTGGCGTTGGCGACCAGCCCGTGGAATGGGTGCGGGAGGTGCTGGAACGATGTGACCGGACCCAAGCCGGCGTCACTGCGCCCGCTGAAGGGTTATATTTGCTAGCCGTGTATTACCCAGAGCAGTTCGGATTGCCTGTGGCGACTGAAACCGTGCCAGGGTTCGAGAGATAATCAGCCTGCCTCTCGCATTCCCGGTGGCGGAAACACTCGATAATGTGGTCATTGACCATACCAACAGCCTGCATGAAAGCATAGCAAATGGTCGGTCCCACAAATGTGAATCCCAGCTTTTTCAAATCATGGCTCATTCTTTCTGCTTCGGAGGTATACGCCGGTATCCCGGTAACGGACTGCCAGGCATTTTGTAAGGGGCGGCCATCGACATAACCCCAGAGGAAAGCATCGAACCCACCCTGTCGCTCCTGAACAGTTAGAAAAGCCTGAGCATTCTTGATCACTGCCTCAATCTTGCGCCGATTGCGGACAATGCCAGGATCGGCCAGTAATCGTGCGATGTGCTTTGAGTCATAGCTCGCGATGCGCTCCGGGTTGAAACCGTCAAAAGCCTGACGATAGCGGTCCCGCTTGCGCAAAATGGTCAACCAGTTCAAACCGGCCTGCGCACCTTCCAAAATCAGTATTTCGAACAATCGTTGGTCGTTGTGGACCGGAACACCCCACTCATGATCGTGGTAGGCTTGATAGAGTGGATCAGTTCCACACCAAGAGCAACGTGTCTGCACCTCTCACCTCATTGTCTTTATAACATAAAGATTTTTCTTGTAATTCAATTTTTATAGTCTTAGTGGCAATGCTTTCTCAGACAGGAGGAGATGCGGCTTTAGTTAGTCATCGTCTTGCACATTAACGGGTGCTAACAAGGCCGGACCAACGATCATTGCAACGCTAGCGATAAGAATCATCAAGGTTTCCATTAAAGGGGCTCCGAGGATAATGCAAGGGATTTTAATCAGCCGCGAAATACCGGTTGAATGCTGCGCTAATCAAGCAATAACTTTGCCAAAAATAGTCTTTTATTCGGTATTTACCCAATAAAACGTAACAATTTGATAAAAATAAATATTAAACATACAAAATGGTGATAACTAGTCTTTTTCATCCAACACATATCCGAAAAGAGAGTTTTTATCGATCATGAAGACCCGTTCACTTTGGACCAGGCCATCCATCTCGTGGCCTATTTGATCACCTGGCTGAATTAAGATGCACTGAATTTATAGGAAGCTAGCCGGTTCATCCGGAATATAGTGCTGGCAAGGTTTCACTGTACACTGACACGCCCGCAAGCGTTGCCAGAACTGCATCGCAAGGGATCAATGGAGTCAGCGTACCCAAGGCCATTGAAAGGTATTCCTTGAAATCCCTTTATTCGTCCGCATATCCACTGCTGGCCTATAAACATGACTCAGGAGACCGTCCCCCATGACCGTCGAAGCCCACAAAGAAACTCTTGGCTTCCAAGCCGAGGTGCAGCAACTACTGCGCCTGGTCGCGCATTCCCTGTATTCGCATAAAGAGGTTTTCCTCCGTGAATTGATTTCCAATGCCTCCGATGCCTGCGACAAACTACGTTTTGAGGCGCTGACCGATAGCGCGCTGTACGAAGACAATCCTGAACTAAAAATCCGTGTCAGCTTTGACAAAGATGCCCGCACGATTACTGTTTCCGATAACGGTATCGGCATGGACCGGCAGGAAGTGATCGACAATATCGGCACCATCGCCCGTTCCGGCACTCGCCAATTCATGCAGAAGCTAACCGGCGATCAGGCCAAAGACGCCAACCTGATTGGTCAGTTTGGCGTAGGCTTTTATTCCAGTTTCGTCGTTGCCAGCAAGGTCACGTTACGTACCCGCCGGGCGGGCATGGGACCAGAACACGGGGTACTTTGGGAATCCACGGGTGAAGGCGAGTACACGCTGGAAACCATTGATCAACCCACGCGCGGCACTGAAGTGACCCTCCATCTGCACGAAGAGGACAGCGACTTGCTAAACGAATGGCAATTGCGCTCGATCATCACCAAGTACTCGGACCATATCACCTTGCCGGTGATCATGCCGGTGCAAAAATTCAGCGAGGACAAAGACGCCCCACCCACCTTCGAGGACGAACGGATCAATCAAGCGGCGGCACTGTGGGCACGGCCTAAGAATGAGATCAAGGAGGAGGAGTACAAAGAGTTCTACAAACACGTCGGCCATGACTTTGAAGACCCCATGGCCTGGACCCATAACCGGGTCGAAGGCAAATTGGAATACACTTCACTACTGTTTATCCCCGCCCGTGCGCCCTTTGATATGTGGGATCGCGAGCAGCGGCATGGGGTAAAGTTGTATGTGCAACGCGTGTTTATCATGGACGACGCCGAGCACTTGATGCCGCGCTACCTGCGTTTTGTGCGGGGCGTGATCGACTCGAATGACCTGCCGCTCAACATCTCCCGCGAAATCCTGCAAAGCAGTAAGGTCGTGGATAGCATTCGAGGCGGTTCGGTCAAGAAAGTGCTGGGCCTGCTGGAAGACATGGCAGCCAATGACGCCGAAAAATACAGCAAGTTCTGGAAAGAGTTCGGACGGGCGCTCAAGGAAGGGCCGGCAGAGGATTACAGCAACCGCGAGCAAATCGCTAAGCTGCTGCGCTTTGCTTCGACCCACAATGACAATTCCGATCAAACCGTTTCCTTGGCCGATTACATCGCCCGGATGAAAGAAGGCCAAGACAAGATTTACTACATCAGTGCCGACAGCTTCGCCGCCGCAAAAAACAGTCCGCACTTGGAAATTTTCCGCAAGAAAGGTCTGGAAGTGTTGCTGCTGACAGATCGGGTGGACGAATGGTTGATGTCACACCTGACGGAATTCGATGGTAAACATTTCCAATCGGTGGCCAAAGGCGCGCTGGATTTGGACAAAATTGCTTCGGAAGAAGAAAAGCAGGAACAGAAGCAGGCTGAGGATCAGTACAAAGATTTGCTGACCCGCGTTAAGGAAGTCTTAGGCGACAAGGTCAATGAAGTACGCATCTCTTCACGATTGACCGACTCACCCGCCTGCTTGGTGGTGGATGAACATGCCCTTAGCTCTCATCTGGAGCGCCTGCTACGCGATGCCGGCCAGAGTGTACCGATGAGTAAGCCCTATCTGGAGCTGAATCCCGGCCATTCGCTTGTTGCCCGGCTGAAGGACGAGGCGGATGCAACCCGCTTCAGTGACTGGACGCATCTGTTGTTCGAACAGGCGGTGCTGGCCGAGGGCGGGCAGCTGGAAGACCCAGCAAGCTTCGTCAAGCGGCTGAATGGCCTTTTGCTGGCGATGGGTTAATCCTTCACTCCGATGGGTCGCATTCTATGGGTGATAGCCTGCTCCATCATGATGAATGGTTGCGCCCATTTGGAACGCGCGGGTGGAACTGCTGACCACCCGCTCGATTCGGGTGCGGGTCCTGCGCTGTCTCAATCACCTCAATCACCTCAATCACCTGCACGGTCTCCAGCACCTGCTCCCCCCATCGATCCCAGCTTCATCGAAGCGCGCGCGCTGCAAGCCTATGAAACCGGCCGCTGGGATGTGGCCGAAGGCTATTATTTACAATTGATTCGCATGAAACCGGGTGATGCCGGGCCGTGGTTTCAACTCGGCAATTTGTACGCCGAGCAAGGCCGGCTGGCTTCAGCGGAACGCGCCTACCGGGAAGCATTACGCCGTCGCGATGATGCCCGAACCCTGCATAATCTTGGGCTGGTGCAGGTCAAACTAGGAATAGGCGCCTTGCGTGAGTCGCAAAAACGCTTGCCGCAGGACGATCCGGCACGCCAGGAAACTCACGAGTTCTTAAAGACGTTGCTGGAAACGGTATTTCCATAGCAGTGCCTGGGAGTGAATGTCATGAATTATCAACATGTTTTGTGTGCTGTCGATTTTTCCGATGAATCTCTGGAAGTCGGGAAACGAGCCCGGGACATCGCTCAAAAATATGGGGCGCGCCTGAGCCTGATCCATATCGTGGAAGATGTGAATATCAGCCTGGGCGGGGGTTATGAGCTACTGCCGGTACTGCCGGATCTACCCGACGAGGCTCTGTTGCAGGAAGCGCAGACCGCGCTGGAAAAATTGGCGCAGCAATTAGAAGTGAAAGATATCCGCTTATGGGTGGTCAATGCCATTTCCACCAAAGAAGGAATTCTCGGTGCGGTCCAGGCGCATCATGCCGATTTAATTGTCGTGGGCAGCCACGGCCGGCATGGGCTATCTTTGCTGCTTGGCTCAACTGCCAACGCCGTACTGCACGGTGCTCCCTGCGATGTGCTGGCAGTGCGAATTTAGACCGGGCGCAATAGAACGCGCGAAAGGACTGGCCACGTTTTTAAAAAATGACAGCACCTTCTAAGATGCCAGGAAGTTGCTAAAAAGCAGACTGCTCTGTACAGCGCCTGAGGATAACAAGATGCGGATTCTACTGGTCAAACCCCAAGCCCATCTCCAGACGGTACTGGGTCTGCAGCGCTTCCAATGTTTGGAACCACTGGAGTTCGGCTATCTGGCCGCTGCAATCCCACGCGAGCATGAGATACGGGTGCTGGATCTGCGGCTGTACCGGCTGGCTGATTCAGCATTCGAGCGGGAACTAGCGCGTTTCCGGCCCGACTTGGTCGGCTTTACCGCCTACAGCCATGAATCGGGAACGATGAAGCGGCTGGCAAGCACGGTGCGCCGGTTGTTGCCCAGCACGCGAATCGTGGCCGGTGGCCACCACGCTACGGTAGCGCCAGGCGACTGCAATTTTCCCGATATCGACTATATCGTGCGTGGCGAGGGTTGTGCGCCATTTCGCGATTTGGTGGCCGCGTTGAATAAGGGAGAAGAACCGGAAGGGATTGCTAATGTACTGTTGACCGGTGCACATTTCGACAATGCCGCCGCTGCCGTTTGGCCACGCTACCCGGACCCGCGGACTTTGCCGCTACCCCGGCGCGATCTCTGGGACAGCCGATCCTATTACTGTGTCTGGGTTTGCGAAAACCCGCGTAACTGGCAAGCGCTGTATCCACGGGTGGCCATGGCCCGCACATCCTACGGCTGCAAGATGACCTGCTCATTTTGCATTGTGCCGTTTCTGAGCGGTGTTACTCACATGCCGCGCCTGGTCGAAACCGTTGCCGAGGATTTGGCGCGAATCAAAGTGGATCATGTCTATTTTGCCGATGATGAGAATTTTATCGATGAGCAATTTGGCTTCGAACTGGCCGAGGAAATCGAAAAGCGCGGCATCAAAAAACGCTACTTTGCCTGGGCGCGCGCCACCACGATCCTGCGCTACCCGGAACTCATGCGCCGGTGGAAAGAAATTGGCCTGGATGGCGTCTTTGTCGGTTTTGAATTCATCACCAATGCAGAATTGAAGGCCGTGCGCAAAGGCGGCACGGTCTCGCATAATGAACGCGCCCTTGAAACTCTCCGCAGCCTGGGCATTGCCTGCCATGCGGCATTCATGGTCCGTCCGGAGTATGGTCACGCCGAGTTTGAGCGGCTGCGTGATTACGTGAATGCCCTACCGCCCGTGCAATGCAGCTTCACGGTCTGCACACCCTCGCCTGGCACGGCGGACTATGAAGCAGCGCGGCCCAGATTCTGGGCCGGTGACGCCTACGATCTGCATGACTGCATGCATCCGATCACCCCGACCGCTCTGCCGTTGCGCGAATTTGGCGAACTGCTCGCCCGTCAACTGCATGAAGCAAGCCGGCGTAATCCATTACGGGTCGAACGCCATCCGATCCGGCCTTGGGAGCTGGTCCGGGCAGTCACTGCCGAACATCGTTATGAACAAGCGTTCCGGCAACTATATCGCGATTTCCCTCGCGAACTTTGGGATTGGCCAGGTACGAATCTCACGGGTGTAAAAGGAGAGATGGCTCCTCTTTCCGGTCAATCATGCTAAGGTTTTTGGGCGACCAAAAATTCTGAATGGGAGAGACGCGTGATGAAGTTCAAGCTATGGGTAAGCGGTATCGGGATTCTGGCGCTGGCCTTGATGGGCTGCGTGAGTAATCCTGTCTACAACATCACCGATGCGCCGGTGACTACGAGTACGCGCGGCTATGCGGCCCGAGATGTTCGTGGCGCCATTTTGCAAGCAGGCGCCTCACTGGGCTGGCAAATGAAAGATGTTCGTCCAGGGCTGATTATCGGTACGCTCAACGTGCGCGATCACATGGCCCAGGTCGAAATTCCCTATGACCGGCGAACCTATAGCATCATTTACCGGGATAGCCACAACTTGGATTACGACGGGGCCAATATTCATAAGAACTACAATGGATGGGTCCAGCGATTGAGCGCCGCGATCAACGCACGGCTTAGCCTGTTATAATTTGGCTTTACCACCCTGACATGCCGCAGTTGATCTTTGCCGTTGTTCTTCTGGCCCTATTTGCCATCGAGTTACTGGGGCCAGTGCAAGCTCACGTTATCCAGCCGTTCACTGGCGCGATTGCCCAAACCAGCGCCATTCTCCTTCAAACATTTGATAGTGCCGTTCAGGCTGAAGGCATTGTACTGCGCGATGCCATGACCGGCGCAGCCGTTAGCATTCAACCCGGTTGCAACGGGGTCGAAGCGTTAATTTGTGTAATCGCTGCCATCGTGGCCACGCCAGCGGGCTGGAAATACAAACTGACCGGAATCGGCTTGAGCTTCGTGGCTATTCAGGCTTTGAACCTGATTCGCATCATCAGCCTGTTCTATTTGTTGCAATGGAACCCAACCTGGTTTGAATGGGCGCATCTTTATTTGTGGCAAGCGCTAATCATATTGGATGGCTTGATTGTTTATCTGCTCTGGGTGCGGATGCTACCGCCGACGCCACCTGTTCCCGAACAACTGGCGGCAACCGAGGGCCACGCCGATGCCACGCCGCCCGATTGACCGCTTCCTGATAGCGACTGTGTTGTGGTTAGCACCAGCGTTCACCGTCTGGTATCTGCTGGCATCCGTGCTGTTAATGCCTATTGCTGGCTGGGTACAGGTCGTCCTGACCCAGGGATTTGGCTACGCCATCGTGGCCGTAGAACAACAGGGAACGATGGTGGATATCGTCACGCGGTTTGTCATG
The DNA here is from genome assembly GCA_002343485.1 of Proteobacteria bacterium UBA2383. Lineage (GTDB taxonomy): Bacteria > Pseudomonadota > Gammaproteobacteria > Competibacterales > Competibacteraceae > UBA2383. The sequence goes on along the minus strand of DDST01000086.1, from coordinate 1,369 downwards.
GCCGCGCCAACGACCGGCGCGGCGCCGCCCAATGCCCAAGGGCAACTGGTGTTTTCGATTAATGCCCTGAAATACGCTTATGGATTACCGTTACTGGTGGCTCTGACCCTAGCGGCACCCACCGCCATCGGTGAAAAGTTGTACCGCGTGGTCATGGGAAGCCTGTTGCTGTTGCCCGTGCCTGTTTGGGGCATCACCTGTGAAGCGCTCAAGGTGCTGGTGTTTCAGATGGGTCCGGGAGTGGCCGGGCAGATGGGCACGACACCGTTCACGCGGGAATTACTGGCGCTGGCGTATCAGTTGGGGTATTTGATTCTGCCAGCTATGACGCCGATCCTGCTCTGGGCGGCGTTCCATCGGGATTTTCTGAGGGAATTGTTGCCACAAGCGCGGCGGGCGACGCCGCCCGCCGNNGAGTAATTGGGAGTGAAGGTGGCGCTTGCGCGGATACCGCCGTTGCTGGATGACCGCCTCCATTCACTCAGAATCGAGCAGAGCGGCAGATCTGGCTGGATGCTGGTGAGATCAGGGCAATCGCGCTGCTAGATTTGGCGGGCCGAAGAGGTCTCACTCAAGGTGTCGTGCGAGGGAATCCCATTGGACAACGACTACCCCAGACGGCCCTGCAACCAAGCGACTTTCTTTTCGGTAAATGCTTCCATGCTCACCCAATCCTCCACACCACTGCGCACCGCACTGAGCACGATCATCAAAATATCATGCAGGAAATGTAATTTGTTCCGCGCCCCGCGACGTGAATCGGACAGATCGGCAAAATAAGGGCCTGGGCCAAGTAAGTAAGATTGCATAGGGAGGCTCCACAAGACCGGTAGTATCCCTTATCCAGCCTCCCCATCCGTTGTCAACCCCCTACATAGCGCAATTGCCTTGCCTGGCTGGGTATCAGGGTAGAATCCGGCGACGGACTTGTGGTAAGCCCAAAATAACTAATAAAACACTCAAGATGTAAACCCCCCATTCTGACAACGTGGGAATAGCAGAGACTGCAGCAACAGGACTCGTATAGCTGATTTGGATGGACCCGTTACCACCGGAGTTCACTCCTTGTGCACCGCCGTTCGTCGCCACTGAATAAACTGACAACCCGGCCGGTCCGACGCTCCCGCCGCCGCCACCGCCCGCATCACTAGGTGCCGAACNNGCTGCCTCCAGCACAACTAGCACCCGTGCCCCCCTGGCCTCCAGCGCCGGCCCCGGATCCTAATCCAGCCGCCGCCCCAGGCCCTCCATCGTCAAAACCGCCTTGCGCCCCGGGCCCCCCGTTGCCACCGGTTCCAGCGGCGACAGAGCATGTCCGTGAGGGGTCGTTCACACCGGCTGCACCGCCAATGCCACCGCCACCGCCACC
>DDST01000168.1 GCA_002343485.1 Proteobacteria bacterium UBA2383 | reverse complement strand
ATTGGCGGTAGGTCACCGGATACTGGGCGATCTGGAAGGGTTCGACCATGAAGGCGCCAGCACCCTCTTCCAGCGTCACCTCGCCGCCGGGCACCTTGCACCACTCGATATCTGGCAACCCGTCGGCACGCAGTCCCACGCCGGGACGGGGATCGCCCAGTAATGCTAAACGCACGCCGATGATGGCGCGTTGCTCGTGCGAGGTGGCCGGCTCGTTCAGCGCGGCCCGCATCCGGTCTTGGTCAAGGGGGCCGAGAAAGTCTCGTTCCTGTGCGGTGAAGTCCTTTTCCTTCAGCTTGAGGTGTTCCCGCATGGCGACCACTTCCGCTACCCGTTCGTCGGGCCAGCGGTGTTCGGCCTGGCGGTCGTGGTCGTGCCAGTAAGCGGCAAATTGCGTAATTTGCCGCCGTAGCCGATGATCGTCGGCCGTGTCGTAAATCCACTTTTTAAGCCGAGGCCAGTTGCGAAACAGGGCTTCATGCGCCACCTCGAGCACTGGCAGGCCGTCCTCGCCCGGTTCGCGCACCAGCAGCCGGGCATCCACGAAGCGATCCACCAAGGCGGGCGCGGCGGACGAGCCGCCCAGCACCGACAAGGGCGCCCGTTGCCGGGTCGCCACGCCGCGCTCGTCCACTCGCACCAACTCTCTAAATACGTGTTCCAGCTCCGCTTGCGCGGCGCCACCGAGATCTTGAAAAGTCTTTTCGGCCCGTTGGCTGATGGCGTGCTGGACGCCCCCGAAGCACTCGTAAGCTCCGTGGGTCAGCCGGCCGTTTTCAGTGCGGGACTCATACAGTTCGTGCAGAGCAAAGGCCAGCAACGCCAAGGCGCCGGCGCCCGTCCCGGTGTCCTCCAGAAGGCGTTCCACCAGTCCCTCGTCAAAATCCAACCCCGCCTTGGCTGCTGGCCCGGTCATCATCTCGTAGAGCGCGCCGGGTCCCGGTGGTCCCAGTGGATAGGAACCCTCGCGCAGCAGCCGGTCGAGTCCGGGACAGTCTAGGCAACGGTGAAAGAAATCGGCCCGCAGGGTCGCCACAACCCGCACCCGCGACGACCGTGCGGTCGTGGTCAGCAAGCGGATGAATGGCTGGCGCAGCGCATCCTGCGTGAGCGTGAACAGTTCCTCGAACTGATCGACGAACAGCAGCAATTCCGCGTGGGCGGGACGGTCAGCGAGAACCTGCTCCGCCAGTTCGATGAGGCCGTAGCCTTGCTCAGCGCGCAGGCGCTTGATGATCTCGGACGAGCGGCAACCTTTAAGCCAGGGTTCCAGGCGGGCGGTCAGAATAGGATAGGGATCGCCTTCGGCGCCGCCCGGCGTAAATTCCAGCAATCGCCAATCCTTGCTGCCCGCAATGGCATCGGTCTGCAACCGGGGAATCAGGCCCGCCGCCACCAGCGATGACTTGCCCGAACCCGAAGCGCCCAATACCGCGATGAAGCGATTTTTTGGATCGGTGAGCTTGTGGAGCAACTCGTTGATTTCTCGATGGCGGCCGAAGAAGATCGGCGCATCCTCGGGATTGAAGCGCCGCAAGCCCGGAAACGGTGAACCCGGCCAAACTAATAGCTTCTCAGGGACGGAAACCGGCGGCGGTTCCAAGACTTGATCGATCAATTCCTTGCGATTAACCAAGGGATCGCGGAGCGCTCCGGTCAGTTCGCCCAGACGGGTTCGCCGCTCCAGCCATTCCCAAACCTCGCGCGGTTCGTCCCCCAACCGAAACGCGGCGCGGTCACTGATGGGGATATCGAAATAATCGGCCAAATCTCGCCATTCCTGGCCCAATTGCTTGCAAAACGTCAGTTTAGTTTTCCCGTCATAGGGGAACATCCCTTGGCCTCCTTCCTGGTTACGCTTTGATCTTCAGCAGCCCCACCAGGTCTTCCCGACCGCTGGCGATCAGCCCTTGCGGTAGTTCGCCCAACCGTCGACGGTTTTCCAGCCATTCCCAAATGCCGCGCGCTTCGTCGCCTCGGTTGAAACGCGCTTGATCGGCAGGCGCGATTTCAAAAGAGTCAGCCAACTTGCGCCAACTATCGCCAAGGCTGTCGCACACAGCGATCTTGGACATGCCGGAAAAAGGAGGCTTGGGGAGAGAATCTGGAGATATCGGAGGAGGTGACAGTGGTTGCTGCTTTCGTATCAACTCGATTCGCTCCCGCAATTGTTCGCGAATTTCCAAAAACAACCGCTTGCGACGGCCAGATTCGGTGTAGTGCTCCTCGACGGTCTGATCACCGCCGGGCAAAAATTGGCGGCGGCTCAGCCAGTCATGCCGTTGCCAGTCGCAGGGGGACAGGATGACTGGAAACAGGTGCGTTTGTTGGGCAAGACAGCGTTCGATTTCGACGTTCTGGCAGTAGGGTGAATCCAGAAAGGCTTGGCTGACCAAAACTAAAGAGATGTGCGCATCCTGCAGGTTGGTTTTGATCACTTCGTCCCAGAATTCGCCGGTTCGGAGGTGGCGGTCAGTCCAAAATGTCACGTTGTCCTTTTCCAATCCCTTCAAAAAGCCAAGCAAGGAATCCCCGTTGAGATACTCGGCATCCTGGTGGCTGTAGCTGATGAACACTTTTAACCGATCGGGCATGAGTGCCTCCAAACCTCATTTAGTGATACTTTTAAGTTAAGTAAAGTTTAGAAGTCATGTCATTGCTATGTGATGGGAGTAAACCGCGCTGTCGATTGTGACCGGCGTGAAGTGTTGAGTTATGGGCCATATCGAGATTATGCTTCTAGCAAGCATGATTCATGATAATAGGAATAATCATGAATTTATATCCTATAATACATATAAAATACGTATTATGTAATCATTTTATTTGCTACCATTAATAACAATCTCCACTATCACGCAGGAGTTTTCCGTTTTTATGGCCCGTTCAGGAATCCGTTACGAAGAAGTTAAAGAAACTGCAGAGATATTGCTTGGCCGTGGTTTGAATCCCACGATCCAGCGAGTGCGTGAATATCTTGGCACTGGCAGCAACACTACCATCAGCGAGCATCTCAAGCGTTGGCAGCAGCAGATAGCCGCAGCGCCTCGGGCAGTATTACCACCAACGGTGCCCGAAACAGTCACTCAAGCAATGGAAGCATTCTGGAAAATTGCCGTTCAATCCGCTGAAACAGCTTTCGAGGAACAACGCACCCGCGCTTTGCTAGCGGTAACGACTGCCGAACAGGCACGCGATGCGGCAGTGACTGAGTCACGGCAGGCGCACGCCGCAGCGGCCGAGGCGCACCATCAATGGGAAATTTCTCAAGCCACTCAACGCGATCTTGCTGACCGGCTGCTAGTGGAACAGGAGCGTCGGACTGCGGCTGAAATGGCCATTCAGGAGGCTGAAAAACGCGTTCAGGTAGCGACGGCATCCATCGCCGAAATGCGCGCGGAAACCGATGCCCGGATCGCACAGATGAATACAACCCTTCAGCAATTGCGCACTGACCTCGATCAACAGCGATTGGAAGCTGAACAGCGGCTTGAGTATGAACGCCAGCGTGGCGAAGCCAATGAATCGCGGTTAATGCAATTGCTGGATCGGGAACGTGCTGAACGCACAGCAGAACAGCAGATGTTTGCCACAGAACATCAGAAGCACCGGCATCAAGAATCAACCCTTAGACATCAATTAGAAGATTCTCAGCGGGAAGGTACCCTATTACAGCGAAATTTAGCTGCTATCCAGGAACGCTTGGAGCAATCCACTACGTTGCTTGAACAACGTAATACACAGATTCAGGAGACAGAACGCGCTTTAGGAATCATGCAGGTCCGTTTAGAAACCGAGATCAATCTGCGGCAACGGCTGGAACAGGAAGAAGGAGAAATGCGCAAGCTACTTAAAGAAATAATGGTCCAATCCAACAGCCTTCAGCATCTGAAACAGTAAAAATGCAAAAAACGCCCTCGCTCCGGTATAAAACGCAGAAAATTCAATCGTTGGAGCAGGTTGGCTGGACTAGGCTATCAAACTGACTCAAGCGCGCTATATCATGCACGAAAATATGCCGGCCCTTGACGGTAATCAGGCCGGATTCGCTCAAGTTGTGCAATACTCGTGACAAAGTCTCTGGAGTCAGATTGAGTCGCGAAGCAATGACATGCTTACTAGCTGGCAAATTCAATTCTATGGCGTTGCTGACCGATGTGCCTGCTAATTGCAGCAGAAACCCAATCAATCGCTGGGTAGATGATCGCAGTGAATAATTCTCTACATCATCAATCAGGCTGTGCAACCGCATACTCAATCCAGCCAGCATCCGCCGGGCAAAGGCGCTGTCACGATCAATGGCCGCAAAAAGACTTTGCTTAGCAATATATAGCAAGCGGGTATCTTCCAGCGCTTGCGCCAATACAGGGCTAGGCCGCTCCATAAAGACCACCGCTTCGCCAAAGCTTTGCGCAGGCCCAACAATGGATACCACTTTCTCGCTACCCTGTGGAGAGGAAAATGCTAGCTTGATTTGGCCATGCACAACGACATGGAAGCCATCGAGCAGAGTACCTTTTTGAAACAGAATTTGCCCTTTATTTAATCCGATTTCCCGCGTGCTAGCCGCTAAATGGGTAATCTCAGTTTCATGCAATTGCTGAAAAAGCGGCAAGCTCGCCAAAGTTTTTCTAATATCAATAGGCTTATCTACCCCCATCAGGCAGGATCAAGCTGTGGGATAGCGGGCTGTAAACGCTTGCGAATCGGACTCACCTTAAGCCGGTTTTTATATCCTTCAAGCAACTTCAGCGTGTTTTCAGCGTATTCCTTTGACGATATTTCGTCAGCGATGTAATGCTGTAAGAGATTCAGCCAAAAAGCATGAATCTCGCAGTGCGCCGACCGGGATTCTCCCGCCAAGGGGCAATCAGGGCATCGCTCCTTGGCCAAGGTTTGGGCAACTGCATTTTTTTGCCACTGCCGCCGGTACTCCTGAGCGTATACCCCGATCCATTCCATAGCACGCAAATCCCTTTCGTCATTGGGAAATTGCCCGACATAGTGCTCGATGGCGTTGATTTGCCGAAGCAAAAATTCCGCATCGGATACCTCCGCATTCTGCGCACCGCACATAAAACGGGTGATCAGTGCCAACAGGGGATCGTCTACGATGTACATAGCTTTTCTTTTGGTCGACGAGATAATAATTGATAAAATCATAGCAATAAATTGTGCATTGCACAATAATTCCTTGCTATCGGATTATTGATGATGGGTAATACAGACGATCAACAGCCTATGGCAGTTGTTTCTACCTTGATACAGGATTGGATAGACAAGACTAATACCGCGCACCGTAAACGGGAAAGATTCATATAAAATGACTCAGCAAAAAATAGCTGTATTGAACCTTGGATTTCGATTATTTTTTCTAGGCGCAGGAATTTTTTCGGTTATTTCAATTTTACTGTGGATGAGCATTTATATTTTTCAATTGCCATTGCAGATAACAAAGATTTCCTATCTTCAATGGCATGCCCATGAAATGCTTTATGGATTCACGATGGCGGTGATTGCCGGATTCCTGCTAACGGCGGTTAAAAATTGGACAGGGATACAAACCTTGCACGGATTGAGCCTTTTGGTTTTATTTACCTTGTGGCTATTAGCAAGAATTCTATTTCTCTTCGGTACTCATTTCATCTTTATCGCCGCAGTTTTTGATATTCTCTTTATGCTCTTTCTTACCAGTTCAGTGGCCTACCCCATCATAAGAGTCAGACAATGGAAACAAATAGGCATTATGGCAAAACTAGCATTATTGGCCGTTACAAATGGCTTTTTTTATTTGGGAGTAGCAGATATCCTTGAGCAAGGGGTATATTGGAGTATCTATGCTGGGCTATTTATTATCATCGGTTTGATACTCACTATAGGAAGAAGAGTCATCCCGTTTTTTATTGAGGCGGGTGTTGGCTACCCAATAAAAGTTTTTAACTCTAAATGGATCGATGCATCGAGTCTTTTGCTGTATTTGGCATTTTTTGTTGTGGAAATATTTATTGGGGATCGGCAATTGTCATCTTTCATTGCAATGGGGTTATTTATTGTCACCTCAGTCCGGTTAATTGGTTGGCATACGCGTGGAATTTGGAAAAAACCTCTCCTATGGAGTTTGTTTACTTCATTTATTTTTATCGATCTTGGTTTTCTATTAATTGCGTTAAGTGAATTTATCGATTCACTCAATATGCTGAGTGTACATTCCTTCAGTTTCGGTGGTATCGGTCTTGCAACATTAAGCATGATGGCGCGTGTTTCGCTGGGACACACCGGAAGGAATGTGCAGAACCCGCCCCAAGCCATGACTTTCTCTTTCTTGGCGCTCATTATGGGCAGCATCGTTAGAGTCATCTTTCCTTTAATCGATGCGAATCATTACCTTATCTGGATAATACTTTCTCAGGTTTTATGGATCACAGCATTTTTAATATTTGTCATCACCTACTTACCCATGCTCGTCAGACCACGCATTGATGGCCAGCTCGGCTAGTTCTCACGATCGGATTCTGAATCATGAATAACGCTCTCTCCAAACCACTGGAATTGGTTTGTCCCGCGGGTAATTTACCTTCGCTCAAGGCAGCCATCGACCAAGGCGCCGACGCCGTCTACATTGGCTTTCGCGATGACACCAACGCCCGCCATTTTCCCGGCCTGAATTTCGACGCTAAAACCGCGGCGCAAGGCATCCAGTACGCCCATGCCCGAGGACGGCGGGTGTTCATCGCACTCAATACCTTCCCGCAACCCTCGGGCTGGGAACGCTGGCGGACCGCGGTGGATCGGGCAGCAGAACTGGGCGTAGATGCAGTGATTGCTGCTGATATCAGCGTACTGGATTACGCCTGCCGCCAGCATCCCCGGCTACCGCTACATTTGTCGGTGCAAGGTTCGGCGGCCAACTACGAGGCCATTCGTTTCTATCATGAGCATTTCGGCATTCGCCGGGTCGTGTTGCCGCGAGTCTTGTCATTACCCCAAGTGCGCCACGTGCAGGATCACAGCCCGGTGGCGATTGAAGTCTTTGGTTTTGGGGGGCTGTGCATCATGGTCGAAGGCCGTTGCCTGCTGTCATCCTATGTCACCGGCGAGTCGCCCAACATGTGCGGCGTTTGCTCACCTGCCCAAGCAGTCCGCTGGGAAGAAACGCCACATGGGCTGGAAACCCGCCTGAATGGATTGCTGATTGACCGCCATGCGCCCGGCGAACCGGCTGGCTACCCTACCCTATGCAAGGGACGGTTCGCGGTCGGTGATCAAGTCTATTACGCTATCGAAGAACCGGCCAGTCTCAACACCTTGGAACTTTTGCCAGAACTGCATGACATGGGCATCGCGGCGATCAAAATCGAGGGCCGCCAACGCAGTCCAGCCTATGTGAGCCAGGTCACCCACGTCTGGCGGGCAGCGATTGATGCGTGCCGGCATCATCCCGCCCGCTACGCACCCAAAGCCGAATGGCAACGGGAATTGGGTAAGGTGTCGGAAGGCCACCAAACCACACTCGGCGCTTATCACCGTACCTGGCAATGAGGGTGATGAACATGAAGGATGCGACCATCACGCAGCGTACCCCAAAACTGGCGCTGGGACCGGTACTGTATTACTGGCCGCGCGAAACCTTGCTGGCTTTTTACCGGCAGATGAGCACCACGCCGGTCGACATTATTTATCTTGGCGAAACGGTTTGTTCCAAGCGCCGGTCGCTGAATACTGACGATTGGCTGGAACTGGCGGAGCAATTGACGGCCGAGGGTAAGGACGTCGTCCTGTCCACGATGGTGTTATTGGAAGCTGAATCGGAACTCAAGACCTTGCGGCGGTTATGTGACAATGGCCGCTTCACTGTCGAAGCCAATGACATGGGCGCGGTGCGGCTGTTGTCAGGCAAAACACCGTTCGTGTTAGGAACCGGTATCAATATCTATAATGATCGAACCTTGCGTTTTCTAGCCGGGTTAGGTGCTCACCGTTGGATCATGCCGGTAGAACTGTCGCGGACAACGCTGGCCTGCATTCAGACCCAGCGCCCGGCGGGGATGGAAACCGAGATCTTCGCGTACGGCCGCCTGCCACTGGCCTACTCCGCTCGCTGTTTCACGGCTCGCCACCACAACCTGCCCAAAGACAATTGCCAGTATCGCTGTCTGAATGATCCAGAAGGATTGACCTTGAGTACCCGTGAAGGTCAGGCGTTTCTCGCCATCAACGGTATCCAGACTCAGTCGGCGCAGACTTATAACTTATTGCCGGAGTTAGCGGAATTGCAGGCGCTGGGGGTCGACGTGTTGCGCATCAGTCCCCAAGCCGAGGGGACTGAGACCGTGGTGGCAGCATTCGCGGATTGCCTGCAAGGAGTGCGTGAGCCAGCCGCAGCAGCGGCCGCGCTGAATGCCGCCTTGCCGCAGGGGGCTTGTGATGGCTATTGGCAAGGACAACCGGGACTGCAGCAGGTCGCAGCATTAGGATAAGGATGCAGGATGACATTCTGGGCGGTCAGTGACCGCCCAGCCGCTCGTAAACCCCCATGCAACCATTCATCGCACGCAACAATGGCGGCAACGGCCCCCCCAACGCATCCAGATCGGCGCCATCCAGCCAGTTTTTCAATTCCAAACCCAAAGCAGTATCACCTTCCATCACCACCCGGCGGCTGAAAAACAGCGTATCGGAATCCTCACGGCGGGTAGCGAGCGCCAGGAAATCATAGATCGCCCCACTGAGCGTCAGATCGGGTGAGTGCGCGATTGAGCGAGGCACAAAACCGGATAAACCGGTAAAGCAGAACCGGTATTTGATCTTGGCATCGCGCACCTCAACCGCCAGCACCCGATCACGCAGAAATTCAAATTCGCCACTTTGAATAGAGGCAGCGAACAGGATATTCAAAAACTTGGCCAGCACGGCTGAATGTGCCGCGCCAGGAATGAGCGACAACGGCCAAGCCAATGGGACCGGTAACGAGGGGCGGCGTGGGAAAAGCGAGCGGAGCGCTGTTGGCATTTTTTTCAGTCTCTTAAGTCACAACATCATCTTGATTCGCGGTATGATTACATTCGATCAGCATATTCAAATCCAGTTGTTGCAGCGTTGAAATCGCATATTCCCAACGGCCCTCGGCACACAGGCCAAGCACCCCGCCCTCTTCATACGCTTCCAGTGCTGCGCTGATACAAGCGGCGCGGATAGCTTCGGCCAGCGTCTGCGAATCGGTCTCTGCCATGGAGATCTTCCTAATTTAGCGGGTCAGCCGCGTATACAGCAGCAACAATTGACGCGGCAAATCCTCAGGGTGGCGAATAAGAATGAAACCGCCTCGGCCGAATAAATACGGCAGATAATCATTGGCCTCCTGGTCGATGGTCACGCAGAAGGGCTGTAAACCCTGACGGCGGGCTTCGAGCAGCGCCATCCGGGTATCTTCAATCCCGTAGCGGCCTTCATAATGATCAAGATCGTTCGGCTTTCCATCGGTCAGCAGCAACAGCAGACGGCGGGTAGTGGTCTGCTGGCTGAGTCCCCTTGTTGCGTAACGCACCGCCGCGCCCATGCGCGTGTAATAACCCGGCTTAATAGCGTTGATGCGCCCCCGTATTGCAGCAGTATAACGCTCACTGAAACTTTTGATCCGCTGCATCCGTACATGTTGGCGCTTACGTGAAGAAAAGCCATACAAGGCAAACTGATCGCCGGTTGCCGCCAGTGCTTCGGCAAATAGAAACAGACTGTCACGGATCACGTCAATTACCCGGCTGTGGTTGCTCACCCAGGCATCCGTGGACATCGACAAATCCGCTAGCAGCAGACAGGCCAGATCGCGCTCTTGCCGTGCCAGTTGCCGGTACAAACCGCGTTGATAGCTCGATCCACCGTTGGCATCGTCAGTAGCATGGCGCACACAAGCATCGATATCGAGTTCTTCGCCGTCAGGCTGGGCACAACGCCAACCTCTTGCCGGACGCAAAATTTCAAACTGCCGGCATAACCGCTGTGTGACGTGGCGCAATGCGAATGGCAATTCGCAAGGGGCGGCGCGGCGGGCCAGCATTTCCTGTAAGCCGCAGTAACCCGGTAATAGCGTCTTTTTGCGATAATCCCATTCAGGCAACTGGACCCCTGGTCCCAGGGGCACGTCATCCTCGCTGGCCGATGGCAGATCAAGATCAAAGCGCACCCGCGAAGCAATGCGCGAGCTGTCCTGAGTGATGCTCAATACATCCATATCCTCTGCCGCACGCGCGGCATCCGGTTCCAGATCATCGTCGCTGGGGCGATTGACGCGCACAAATTCGGCCCACGACAGCACGTTTTCAGCACGGAAAGGCAATAGAAAAGGACTCTGGCGCTCCGGCATGCCAGTATATTCCGCACGACGGCGCGAACGGTCACGCTCGCCCGGAGAATGACCGCCAGCACCGGGAGTATCGCCATCTTGCCGGCCTGGCTTGACAACGGTGTGGCTGGAAGCCGGGTAGAGCCACAGCGGGACGGGTTGCAGCGGATGGCGGGCCGGCAGCCATTCCGCAATATAACGGGGTTCCCGCAGGGCTTGGCGCAACCGGTTTTCCTGATGCGCTTCATCCGGCGGCAGCCGTTCCGGGGGGGTCCGTAACATCAGTACCGCGTCCACCAGGCGCTGGTAGCGCAGCCGCAATCCAGGATAGCGCGTCAGCGTTATATCGGTGGCTTGCTGATTTTGTTTCCACCAGGGCGCGGTGGAATCGGCTTCATTGTGCGCGGCAGCCAGCATAATAAGCCACAGGTACAGATCGCGGTTCAATTCGCGGCTTGGCAGCAAAGCCAGTTGCGCTGGCAGTTGCAGGGTTTCCCGGTCACGGCAGGCCAAATCAGCCTTTTCCCCTACCCCAGCGACCCGCGCCAGCCAACCACGCCGCGCGCCATGCCGGATCGCTGCAGCTGGCACAACGCGCAGACCGGGATCGCCCCCGAAGGCCCGGAATAGCAAACCGGCGGTTTTCTCGATTTCTGCCAGCGTCACCGCCGCCTCCAGCGTGTGATGCCGGGCCGCGCGCGTGATCCAGCGATGCCAGAGCGCCCCAATGTGTTCTTCCATAGCTTTCGGGGGTCAATTCAACCCACAGCCGGTGGGCACTACCTTATTCAGGTCCACGGGCTTGGGTGCAATCGCGCGTTTACTGATTGTAACCGTTTCACCGGCCAGCAAACCCTGCGAACCATCGGTTTGCAATGCTTGCGGTCCAGCAATCCAATTCAATAGACGGCCGCCGGGATTATCGCGCTGCACGGTCTCACAAGCATCGATGCACTGCCCGCATTGCGTACAGGCGAACATCAGCCGCTTGATGTTTCGCGGTTTGAGACGCATCGGGCAGGCGTGGTCACAGAAGGACGCACAATCCACGCAGTCGCGGGCGCGTTCCCGCTGATAGCCTACTACCATCGCCTGGCGGTTCGTCATCCACGCCAGACTTTGAAACATCCCCACCGCACAGGCGTAGCGGCAGAACAGATGCCGGGCAAAGGTGAATTCCAGGAACAGTAGAAAGGTGGCTACGCCGATGAACAGCGCCTGGTTGCGGGTTAGGGTCTGGTGAAACAGATTGCTGTAGATCTCGACCGGCGGAAGCAAATAGGTTAGCAACACCACCGCCCATAAGAAGGCGAACGCCAGTGCAAAGGGAATCGCCAGCCACCAGTAACGGCGATCCGGCCAAGCGGGAGTACCGTCCGGGCGGCAAGCGGGTCCGGGTTTCTTATCCCAGAGGCTCTGTTTGCCACTGGCTTTGCGTACCAGCTGATTGATCGTCTCTACCACTGAGAAATGCGGACACAGCCAGCCACAGTACAACCGGCCCCAACGCCAGGCGATACCGAGAAAAATGCCTGCCAGCAGCAGCACCGGGGCGATCACCCGCAACAGGATATTGAGCGTCATTTGCTGATTGCTGATTCGCCCAGCCAGATAGTCTTCCAGCCCCAAGGTCCACGGCACTCCAAACACGATTAAATGCCCCGCGATCAGGTCGAAGCGTAGCAAGTCGAAGAGTGGTGCGAACATGAACAAGATAAAAAACCCGCCCTGATAAAGGATGCGTTGGCGTTGAAAGGTGGTCATGGCAGCAGCTTTCCAACGAGAGGATAGGCGTAGGGCTGTCCCGCGAGCGCTCGTGCCAGACCTAGAATGCCCAGCATCACCAGCGTGGCGTGAACGGTCGTGAAATAGAGAATGACCATTACCCAGATTGAGGCTTTGTCATAACCGCCCAAGATAAGGATCAGCAGATTGGCGATAATCAATAACACGCCGGCCCACAGGCTGGCCGACAGTGTTTGCCGTAAATGCTGACGTGCCAGCGGCGGCGCAGTAGCGCGATGCCGCTGATACAACCACAACAAAGCCAAGAAAGCCAGACCAGGGAGTAGCAGCAAATTGATGAGATACAGCGACTCCGCTGCAACCGCTAATCCTTGACCGGGCAACGGCATCTCCTCGATCGCTGACGGGTCAGGCGAAACGGGCATTCACGACCTCCAGCAATGCAGCAGCCGTCGTTTCATCATCGGTCAGCGCTTCCACCAGCGCCACCCGGCAGGCGGTAACGCGATCCATGCCCCCGTGGATCAACTGTGCGGCATACACCAGCAGGCGCGTACTGGGCACTTCGTCCAGATCATGCTCCTTGAGGGCGCGAAAGGCGCACGCTAATTGAACCAGCGATTCGGCTATCGTGGCATCACAACCGGTTTCACCGGTAAGGATCGCTCGCTCGTGTTCCGGGCCCGGAAAATCAAAGCGTAGCGCGATAAAACGCTGACGGGTCGAAGGCTTCAGGCTTTTCAGCAGGCTTTGATAGCCCGGATTGTAGGACACCACCAGCATGAACGAGGGTGGTGCGATCAACACTTCACCGGTGCGCTCGACCGGCAGCACTCGCCGGTCGTCGGCGAGTGGATGCAAGACCACCGTCGTATCCTTACGCGCTTCCACGACTTCATCCAAATAGCAGACGCCACCTTCACGCACCGCTCGCGTCAGCGGCCCATCGCACCAAATGGTCGCTCCGCTTTGCAGCAGGTGCCGTCCGACTAAATCCGCAGCGGATAGATCGTCATGGCAGGCAACCGTGTGCAATGGCAGCCCCAGCCGTGCCGCCATGTGGGCGACAAAGCGGGTTTTACCACAACCGGTTGGGCCCTTGATCAATAGGGGCAAGCGATGACGCCAAGCGGCCTCGAAGACCGTGCACTCGTCACCAAAAGCTTCGTAGTAAGGGATGGCCGGCATAAGATTCCAAAGAGCAGATTACGTCACAGATGGGTGCGCCTCGCCAGCTTCAATGGCCTCTGGCTTGTCCTTAGCAAAGAAGCTGTAAAGGTACACAGCCAGCCCGGCGAAGAACACCACGCCAGCCAGCCAGCGCATCCAGTAAAACATCGCTAGCTGGTCCTGCACCGCCATGAACGGTTGCGGGTTGGGAATGATGCGTTGTAACCACACTTGCAGGATACCGGCAGCGGTCAGGAACAGGGTAATGAACACCATCGACACCGTCATCAACCAGAAGCTCCACATCTCTAGCACCTGTGAACGTTCCGGGTTGACTTCGCGCCCGCGAAGGATCGGCATGGCGTAAGAAATCATGGTCAGCACCACCATCACATACGCGCCATAGAATGCCATGTGGCCATGTGCAGCGGTAATCTGAGTACCATGGGTGTAGTAATTGACGGGGGCCAGGGTATGCAAGAAGCCCCATACGCCTGCACCGAGGAAAGCCATGACCCCCGTGCCTAACGCCCAGAGCGTCGCGGCTTTGTTGGGATGCTGGCGACGGCGGCGATTGACCATGTTGAAACAGAATATGGTCAAGGCGAAGAATGGAATCGGCTCCAGCGCTGAGAACACCGAACCCCACCATTGCCAATAACCAGGGGGGCCAATCCAGTAATAATGATGACCGGTGCCGATGATACCGGTGACCAGGGTTAGGGTAATGATCACATACAGCCATTTCTCGATCACTTCACGGTCCACGCCGGTGATCTTGAGCAATACGAAGCCGAGAATCGCGCCCAGAATCAATTCCCACACGCCTTCGACCCACAGATGCACTACCCACCACCAGAAATACTTGTCTTTCACCAGATTGGACGGATTGTAGAAAGCGAATAGGAACAGCACTGCCAGACCGATCAAACCCATCAACAGAATTAAGGTAATTGCGGTCTTGCGTCCTTTGAGAAGGGTCATGCCAATGTTATAGAGGAAGGCCAGCGCCACTACGACAATGCCGAGTTTGGTAGGGAGCGGTTGTTCCAGGAACTCGCGGCCCATGGTTTCCAATAGTTCATTACCGGTGAGTTCCGCCAACGTGGCGTAAGGTACGGCCAGATAACCCGCTACGGTCAACACCCCCGCAATCAGGAAGACCCAGAACAGCACATGCGCCAGCAACGGACTGTGCAATTCAGTTTCCGTTTCCTCGGGCACCAGGTAATAGGCGGCGCCCATAAAACCGAATAACAGCCAGACGATCAGCAGATTAGTGTGAACCATACGGGCAACATTGAAGGGAATCGCCGGGAACAAAAAGTCACCGATCACATATTGCAGGCCCAAAATCAGGCCAAACAGAATTTGCCCGGCGAACAAAGCGATGGCGGCAATAAAATACGGTTTGGCCACTGCCTGAGATTTGTATTGCAATTGCATCAATCTTTCCTCGTTGTCGATGCCAGAACCGTCATCAGCCCTGGATATTCGGTGGCCAATTTTCAGTATTGATTTCCGAGGTCCATTTCAGGAAAGCCACCAAGTCATCTAACTGCTGCTCGGTAAAATGGAATTGCGGCATCTGCCGGCGGCCAGGAACTTTGGTGGGCTGTGCCTTGATCCAGATTTTGATGAATTCCGGACCGCGCCGCTGATAAACATTGCCCAGTTCCGGTGCAAAATAGGCGCCCTCACCCAGCAAGGTGTGGCAGCCAATACAATTACGGGTTTCCCATAAGAGCTTACCGCGAGCCACCTCCAGCGAAGGAGTCTCAGTAGGTGTGCGTTGTGGAATTTTCCAGTTCGTGTGAAAGGTCAGCGCCAGAAACAGTAAGATGGAAAACACAGTTCCACCATAAAACACATTTCGGGCCATGGCCTTCGTGAAGGTTGCGCTCATTTCCTCTGGTCTCCTCAAGAGTCGCGCCCAGATAATCACCGTGTTGACGGCTAGCGATGCACAGATTGTTGCGAAATGAGAGGAGGCATTCCTTGATCTGGATCAAGGAATGTTGCTATTGCTACCGGCATTCTTAAACTAAATTTTATGCCACAGGAAAGCATCGATGGGTCAAATCACGCGTTTCATGAGCGACGGCCATCGCCATTGCGATGAATTGTTTGCCGCTGCCGAAGAAGCCGTTGATAACGGCGATTTAGTGGCCAGCCGCAGCCGGTTTCAGGCATTCCATACAGCAATGACACACCATTTTGCTATGGAGGAACAGGCGCTATTTCCTGCCTTTGAAGAGGCAAGCGGAAACACCATGGGGCCGACCCGGGTCATGCGTCTGGAACATCAGCAAATGCGCGATGTGCTTGCAGCGATGGCTGCAGCATTAGCAACAGACGATCTGGAGGAATATCTCGGCGAAGCGGAAACGCTGCTGATTCTGATGCAGCAGCACAATATTAAGGAAGAACAGATGCTATACCCGATGAGCGACCGGTTCCTGGAAAACAGCGGCGATGCTGTGATTCAGGCCATGCGCGAACTTCAGGAGGATTCGCCGGTATGAATGCGCCGGATATGGTGGTCGACGGGCGTGGTTTGGAACCTCCTGAGCCAATGGAGCGCGTGGTCGCAGCGCTGGATGTTTTACAGCCAGGACAGCGTATCCGGTTTCTGATTCATCGCCAGCCCTACCCGCTCTATGACCTATTGAGCCGCTATCACTACCGCTACGAAACGGCACCGCTAGCAGAAGGCGGCTTTGAAATCCTGATCTCAGCGTCATGAACTTGCCTGGATTATCCTTTGAGCAAGCGCCGCCGTTCAGCGTCCCGCTGCGGTTTTTCCTGACGGCGCCATGGTTCTTGGTTCTGGCCGCAGCCTTGCTACTCTGGGAAGGTCCGGGAATTTTTGCGAGCCGCTGGCTGCCAGCGGCCCTGGCGCTCACCCATCTATTCGTTCTCGGCTTTATGGCCCACGTCATGCTGGGGGCGTTACTCCAAATTCTGCCGGTTGCCGTCGGGGTGACCGTGCCGCGCCCCAGGCTGACGGCGGCCCTGATTCACCTCCCTCTAACGCTGGGGACGTTCGCTCTGGCGGGCGCATTCCTCGGCGGCGGTCCGATCGGATTCCAAATTGCCTTTGGGCTGCTTAGCCTGGGGTTTGGCGTTGCCTTAGCCGCTTTTCATCTTGCCGTCTGGCGCGTACCGCTGGTCACGGACACCGTGATCGCATTGCGCTGCGCGCTGGGGGCATTACTGATGACGGTCATACTGGGGTTGCTGCTGGGAGGTTATTTTGGCTGGGGCCGATTGAGTCTGCCAATCGTATCTTTAACCAATCTGCATGCGGTCTGGGGACTTGCTGGCTGGACAACACTGCTGGTAGCAGGCGTTGCCTATCACGTCGTGCCGATGTTCCAGATGACACCGCCCTACTCGCAACGCTTAAGTCAATGGTTTGCGCCACTGATGATAGCTCTGCTAATTGCAGAGTCCGTATTGATTCTGGCCAATTGGAAGGCGATGGCAATTTGGGTTGAAGCGGCGCTCGCAATGGGGTTGAGCATTTTTGCCATCAGAACGCTCATTCTGCTCAACCGGCGCCAGCGCAAAATTGGCGATCCTACATTGATCTATTGGCGAGTCAGCATGGTTAGCTTATTGGCGAGCGCAGCACTGTGGCTGCTGACACCGCTTGTTCCCGGATGGGCGCAAACCCCGCACCTTGAATGGCTCATGGGGATCATGCTGATTTTCGGCTTTGCCATTGCGGTGATCAATGGCATGTTATACAAAATTGTGCCGTTTCTAGCCTGGTTTCACTTGCAGGCGCAACTGCTTGGCCAGCGGAAACCGCCAAACATGAAACGATTATTACCAGAAGCTCATATCCGCCAACAGTTTTTAGCCTACCTGACGGCATTATTGCTGCTATTGACCGCCGCTCTTTACCCTGCCTTGTTTTTCTACCCCGCTGCGCTCGCCTTAGGCATTACTGGTGCCTGGTTAGGCATGAATCTCTTTAGCGTATGGCGGATTTATCGTCGAACGCTGTGTGAAGATCGCTAACCAACCCTGCAAAAAGCCGATCTCATACTTTTCGCCTGAAAATCAGGCGCGTTTTTCCTATCCTCTTATTTTAAGAATGGCTAAAATCTAAAAATTTGCACAACCAGCAGGCGCAAAGCCCATCTCTCTCTATCTGTTCGCATCAACGAGGTCCGTCCTATCATGAATGCCGTGGTGCATGCCCAGGCTGAAAGCCGCCATCTCCTGTCCGGCAATGAAGCCGTAGCCCGCGCGGCCTGGGAAGCCGGTGTCCGAGTCGCGGCTGCCTATCCTGGCACCCCTGCCACCGAAATCCTGGAAAATATCGCCCTCTACCCCGATATCTATTCTGAATGGTCCGTGAATGAAAAAGTCTCGGTAGAAGTCGCTATCGGCGCTTCTCTAGCCGGATCGCGCGCCTTGGCCGCCATGAAACATGTCGGGATGAATGTGGCCTCCGATGCATTGATGACTCAGTCGCTGGCCGGTGTCGCCGGTGGTCTGGTCATTGTGGTCGCCGATGATGTCGGGCTATCTTCTTCACAAAATGAACAAGATTCACGCTACTGGGGCCGTTTTGGCCATATGCCGGTTTTGGAGCCAGCCGATTCTCAGGAAGCCTACGAGATGGTCAAACAGGCTTTCCCGCTCTCCGAAGAGTATGAAACGCCCGTCATCGTCCGTATGACCACGCGCGTTTGCCACGTTAAGGCGATGGTGACTTTTTCCGGAGAACGAATTGCGCATCACGCTCCGGGTTTCCAGAAAAATCCCCAGCGCTGGGTGATGACCCCGGCCAATGCCAAACCCCGCCTGCCGCTCATGCATGAGCGTGACCGGATGTTACGCACGGTCTCCGAGAGGAGCGGCCTTAACGAAGTGTTCAAGGGCAGCGACCGGCGCATCGGCTTTGTCACCTCTGGCCCAGCGTTCATGCACGTCCGCGAGACGTTCCCGAATGCCCCCGTCTTCAAACTTGGCTTCAGCCACCCTGCGCCGCTAGACCGGATTCGCGCCTTCGCTGGCGATGTGGATACCGTGGCCGTTGTCGAGGAAACCGAACCTCTGCTGGAAACCGAACTCCGCGCCGCGGGCCTTAACGTGCGTGGCAAGGATGTGCTGCCTCGTTTCGGCGAGCTCGCCCCCAGCGTCCTGCGCCCAGCAATCAAGCCACTGCTCGGCGAGCCCTACGAAATTCCGGCTCGTTCCCAATCCAGCGTTTTTCCCCGGCCGCCAACCATGTGCGCTTCCTGCCCGCATCTTGGCCCCTACTTCGCGCTCTCTCATATTCGTAATCTCAATATCATTGGCGACATCGGTTGCTACACGCTAGGCGCCGGACACCCCTGGAATGCGCTGGATACTTGTACCTGCATGGGCGCTTCGCTGAGCATGGCCCACGGCATGGACAAGGGGCGCGGAGAATCCGATGAGAAAAAACACATCGTCGCGGTGATCGGTGATTCGACCTTTCTGCATATGGGCATGCAGGGGCTGTTGAACATGATCTACAACCGGGGCAATGTGACGGTTCTACTGCTCGACAACCGTTCAGTCGGCATGACCGGCGGCCAGGAAAATCCCGGCACCGGACAGGATCTGCATGGCCTGCCTGCCCCGCGGGTTGATTTCGCCAAACTGGCCGAAGCTTTGGGTGTCCGCCCTGAACGTATCCGCATGGTCGATCCCTACGAGTTGCCCACCATGGTCAAGCTGGTGCGGGAAGAAACCAAAATGGAAGAACCCTCGATTATCATTACCAACCGTCCCTGCTCGCTTACGGACCGCTTCGAACGCCTCAAATCTTACGAAGTGCTAGAGGACAAATGCACCGGTTGCGGCAACTGCATTGATCTAGGTTGTCCGGCCATTTCCGTTTCCCGCCGGGAAACGGTGACTGCGAAGAGCGGTAAGACCAAGGAGCTGGTTTTTGCCCGCATCGATGCCAATACTTGCACCGGCTGTCATATGTGCGTCGAGACGTGCGCCCCCGAAGCAATTGTGCAACCCCCGCCAGCAACGCGCACCATTCGGATTCATCCTCATGACTGATGGCATTACGAACATCCTTGTCGTAGGCATCGGCGGTCAAGGGGTCATGACCGCTGCCGAGATGCTGGCCCGCACCGCTTTGGATCAGGGCTACGACGTTAAAAAAACCGAGGTCGCCGGCATGGCCCAGCGCGGCGGCGTGGTTTCTTCGCATGTTCGCTTTGGCCCTAAGGTCTACTCACCGCAGATCGACCCAGGGGAAGCCGATTTGCTGATTGGCTTTGAAGCCGCTGAGGGACTACGTTGGTTGCCTTACTTGCGTCCGTCAGGCGTTGCCATGGTCAACACCTTACGGTTGACTCCGCCCATAGTTTCAGCCGGACTGTACGATTATCCTGCCGATCCGATTGCCGAACTGGCATCAGCCGGCATCGAAGTCCATACCTTTGACGCCGGCGCCATTGCGGATGAGCTGGGCAATTCCAAACTGGTGAACACCATCATGCTGGGCGCAATTAGCGATTATCTGCCCTTCCCCTCTGAAGTACTGAAAGCATGTATCGTCGAGGGTTTTCGCGCCTACAAACCCAAATTAGCGGAGATCAATGCCCAAGCCTTCGATGCAGGCCGGGCGGCAGGGCATTGATCGCAAATAGGCATTACGGGTTACCAAAATAACGCACATCTCACCACTCAGTGCACCATTTGGAGGAATAAAGAATGCTCAAATCACAATTTTTAAGGACGCTTCTCGCGGCGGCGTTATTCGTGAGCGCCAATCTCGTCAATGCTGCCGGACCCATCAAAATCGGCACCTTTCTCACGACCACCGGTCCGGCCTCCTTCCTAGGCGATCCCGAGCTAAAAACCCTGCAAATGATCGTTGAGGACATCAACGCGAAAGGCGGCCTGAATGGACGTAACGTAGAATTGATTCATTACGATACCGGCGGCAATGCCCGCGAGGCATTGAACTTTGTCAAGCGCCTAATTCGCAAAGATAATGTTGATCTGATTGTCGGCGGCACCACTTCAGGAGACACCTTGGCGGTGATTCCCGAGGTGGAGAAGGAAAGCATTCCACTGATTTCCTTGGCAGGCGCGGTTGAAATCATCGAACCCGCCCGGAAGTGGGTGTTTAAGGTGGCCCACACGGACCGCATGGCTGCGGCCAAGATCTTCGAAGATCTACGCAAGCGTCATTTGACCCAGGTCGCGCTCATCACCGGCGATGGCGGCTTCGACAAATCGGGCCGGGCGCAAATTCTCAAGCTCGCGCCTGAATACGGCATTACCCTGGTCGCTGACGAGTCCTACGGCAACAAGGACACAGATATGACCACCCCGTTGACCAAGATTCGCGCCACCAGCGCTCAGGCGATCATCAACTTTGGTTTCGGCCAAGCGCCAGCAATTGTCACCAAGAACATCAAACAACTGGGTATCGGCCTGCCGGTCTACCAGTCTCATGGGGTTGCCTCCCAAACTTTCATCGACTTGGCAGGTGACGCAGCAGAAGGGGTGCGCTTGCCGGCAGCGGCTTTGGTGGTTGCCGGGCAACTAGCTGACACCGATCCGCAAAAACCCATCTTGCTGGCCTACAAGAAAGCTTATGAAAGCAAGCACGGGCCGGTCTCAACCTTCGGCGGCCATGCATACGACGGCATACTGATCGCTGCCGAGGCCATCAAGCGGGCGGGCGGTACAGACAAGGTCAAGGTTCGGGATGAAATCGAGAAAACCCAGGGCTTCATTGGCACCGCCGGCGTTTTCAACATGACCCCGGAAGATCACATGGGCCTGAACCTGGACGCCTTTAAAATGGTCGAGATCCACAACGGCGCTTGGAAGATTGTCGAATAGCGGCTGTCAATGCTTGAACAAATCTTCCAGTTCCTGGTTACTGGCATCACGGTAGGTTCGATCTACGCCTTGGTGGGATTAGGTTTTGCCCTGATCTACAACGCCTCGGACGTCGTCAACTTCGCGCAAGGTGAATTCGTGATGCTGGGGGCTATGAATGCGATTGCCCTGTTAGCGGCGGGGCTGCCCCTGCCGCTCGCGGCTATTGCGGCGGTGCTGCTCACAACATTAGTTGGCTTGCTGCTGGAGCGCTTCGCTATTGAACCAGCCAAGGGGGCTTCGGTGGTGACGACGATTATCATTACCATCGGCGCGGCAATATTCCTGCGTGGGGTTGCGTCGCTGCTCTGGGGCAAAAACTCGCTGCCTTTGCCTGCGTTCTCCGGTAATGAGCCGATCGATCTCGGTGGCGCCACCCTGCTGCCGCAAAGCCTGTGGATACTCGGTGGCACGGTCGTATTGGTAGCACTGGTCAACGCTTTTCTAAATCGCACCTTACTTGGCAAGGCGCTCTTGGCCTGTTCGTTCAACCGTGCGGCCGCGCAATTGGCCGGCATCAACGTCCAGGTCATGTTGCGGTTGGCCTACGGCCTGTCCGCCGGTTTAGGCGCGATCGCTGGCATTCTTGTTGCCCCCATCACCTTCAGTTCCTACGAAGCCGGGATTATGCTGGGCCTCAAAGGTTTCTCCGCCGCGATCGTCGGCGGGATCGGTAACCCCATGGGCGCGGTCGCGGGCGGTCTACTCCTGGGCGTGCTGGAAGCGCTGGGTGCGGGACTGATCTCCTCCGGCTACAAGGATGCGATTGCCTTTATATTTGTGCTCATGGTGCTGTTTTTTGAACCGACTGGGCTGTTTAGCCACAAAGCCGCGGAACGGGTCTGAACGATGCGGCTGACCGGTTTTTTCATTTTCGCGGCCAGCGTCGTATTGCTGCCCGTGTTATTTCCGGACAACTACTTTGTCACGGTTGTCGGCATCGCGGCCGGGCTGCACGTCATTCTTGCTGTCGGTCTTAACCTGCTAATGGGCTACGCTGGACAAATTTCCCTGGGCCACGCGGCTTTCTTCGGTATGGGCGCTTATGCCTCAGCGATTCTGACCACCCGTTTTAGCTGGCCCAGTCTTCTGGCGATGCTGGCCGGCCTGTGGGTGGCTGGAACCATTGCCTGGCTGCTGGCCCGGCCTATTCTCCGCCTGCGCGGCCATTATCTGGCCATGGCAACGCTGGGTTTTGGCATCATTATTCATGTCATCCTGGTCCAAGCGGCGCACTGGACGGGTGGTCCCGATGGTCTGGGTGAAATCCCGCCCCTGAATCTATTGGGCTGGACAGTCGACGGCGACCAGCAATGGTATGGCGTTATCGCCGCTGCCATGCTGCTGTCTATCTGGTTATCGCTGAATATCGTCGATTCACGGATCGGCCGCGCACTGCGGGCAGTGCGCGGCTCCGAATTCGCCGCCCAGATGATGGGGATTGACGCCACTCGCGCCAAGACGCAGATATTTGTCGTCTCAGCGCTTTTCGCCGCCTGCGCCGGGAGTCTATTTGCCCATCAGCAGGCGTTTGTCAGCCCGGATTCCTTCAGTCTCATGATCTCAGTAGAGCTTGTGACGATGGTAGTGCTGGGCGGGATGGCCTCAACCTTTGGCGCAGCGTGTGGCGCAATTGCCCTAACCCTGTTGCATGAAGGCTTGGTGGTTTTCGAGGATTACGAAATGCTGATTCACGGCGCGCTGCTTATGGCCGTGATGATCTTTCTGCCACAAGGACTATTTGCCGGTGTGAGCCAAGGCGTGCGGCGAGGGTGGGCCTTGATCGCTTCAAGGCAAAGGCACAAAGGATAAATGCAAAATCATGCAGCCATGACGAACCCCCCCCCCTTACTTGCCATCGAGACGCTTGAACAAAGTTTTGGCGGCGTCATGGCCCTGGCCGGTATTAGTTTCCAAACGTCAGCCAACCGGATCCAGGCCATCATCGGCCCCAATGGCGCTGGTAAAACGACCCTGTTTAATGTCCTGTGCGGGTTCTACCAGCCTGCCGCAGGCTCGCTGCGTTTCAACGGCCAAGAACTACGCGGCCTGCCCCCGCATCGCATCGCCGCCCTCGGCATTGCCCGCACCTTCCAGAATCTGCAACTGTTCTTCAATATGACCGTCCTGGAAAACGTCATGGTCGGTTGCCACCTGCGCGCCAAAACCGGCCTGCTGGCCGCCGCCTTGCGCCTCTCCAGCGTACGGCATGAAGAACAGCAGCTCCGGGAATGGGCCAGCGAAGCGCTGGAATTGTGCGGGCTGTCCGGTCAAAGCGAACGCCTCGCAGGCGCCCTGCCCTACGGCTTGATGAAACGGGTTGAAATGGCCCGCGCATTGGCCGCCAAACCCCAACTGCTGCTGCTGGACGAACCCGCTGCTGGTCTCAACGACACTGAAACGATGGCCTTGCGTGACTTGATCATGCGCATCCGCGCATCCGGCGTTACTGTGCTATTGGTTGAGCATCATATGCCACTGGTCATGAGTGTCTCGGATCGCTTACTGGTATTAGATTACGGCAGTGTCTTAGCGGAAGGCACACCGGCGGAAATTCAGGCGGATCCCCGGGTCATCGCCGCCTATCTGGGGGGTGCCGTGCAGTATGCCGTCTAATGCGCCCGATTCCCTCCTCACCTCCGGTTCTTCTTCCCTAAAAAACGGTGAGGAGCTGCTGCTGGAAATCACGGGCCTGAACAGCCACTACGGCCCGGTACAGGTGATTCACGGCATTAGCTTGAGCGTTCATGCGGGCGAGCTGGTCGCGTTAGTCGGCGGCAATGGCGCTGGCAAAACCACTCTGCTCCACACCTTATCCAGCCTGCATCCTCCGAGTGCTGGAACCATCCGTTTTGATGGCCATGACATCACCCGCTGGCCCTCTCACCGCATCGTCGCCGCTGGAATCTGTCAAGTGCCTGAAGGCCGCCAAGTCTTTGCGCCTTTGAGTGTCGAGGATAACCTGCGGCTGGGCGCCTATCGCCAGCACCGCAACGCCGGTTGGATACGGCACGAGATGGAACGGGTCTATCATCTATTCCCGATTCTCCACGAGCGCCGCCAGCAGCTCGCCGGCACCCTGTCCGGTGGCCAGCAGCAAATGTTAGCCATTGGCCGCGCCTTGCTGGGCCGGCCCCGTCTGCTGCTGCTGGATGAACCGTCGATGGGTCTCGCGCCCCTGCTGGTTGAAGAGATTTTCCGGGTGATTGTCGAACTCAACACCCAAGGAGTCACCATCTTGCTGGTCGAACAGAACGCCCGCGCCGCCCTCGCCATCGCCGGGCGCGGCTATATTCTGGAGACAGGGCGCATTGTCAAAACCGCTCCCGCATCGGAGCTACTGGCTGATGACGACGTGCGCCGGGCGTATTTGGGTTATTAAGTTTGGGTAAAGGGAGGATTGAACCATGCATGTAGACCGGATCATGACCCGTGGAGTCTTACAGGTCACTGAAGATACCCGCCTGCCGCAATTGGCCGCTCTAATGCGTGATCATCATATCCGCCACCTGCCGGTTGTGCGTGAAGGTCATCTAACCGGATTGGTCACCTCCCACGATCTGGAACGTGTCTCGCCCTCCCCCATCACAACGCTCTCAGTAGGCGAGGCCAATTACCTGCTGGGTAAACTGACCGCAGCCAAGGTCATGCGCTCCAAAGTGATCACCTGCACCCCAGATACCCTGGTCGAAGAAGCTGCACGGCTGCTGCGTCAAGAGAGGATCGGCTGCCTGCCCGTCGTCGAAAGCAGTGGTCAACTGGTTGGGATCGTCACCCACGAAGATTTGCTGGATTTTTTCCTTGAAATCACCGGCTGTCTGATGGAAGACGCCACGCGCATTACCGTACATCTGCCTGACACGATCGGCCAGCTCAGCAAACTGCTAACCGCCATTAATGAAGCCGGTGGCTATATCGCCACTGTCGTTTCACCGCTGCATCCTGATCAAACCGGCTTGCGGATCGCCGTGGTTCGCTACCGCGCCCCCAACCCCCATGCCTTAAACCAGCATCTGCGTGATCTTGGTTATGATTTGCTCACCGAGACGCTGCCGCTTGCAAGAAAGTAACGCCTTATATTCTCCTCTGTCAGAGCCGGCCGGCGCAGCACAGCCAAACGCTGAAAGATCAGTTATCCTTGGAGAGTGACAGCAAGACTCTTAAGAGTGACAGCCAGGCTCTGCTGGTTACGATCTTTCATCCATCCAAGGAAACTGTGCGATGTCCGATCTCAAATTTCACCTCCAAGGCCCACAATCCGGCGCGACAGCCGCCGCGCTGGAGACGTTCTTTGCGGAAACGTTCGACGCAAAGGCCCGCCGCGAAAACCCGCGCATACCCCCGAGCAGCGAGACGGAGAAAGCCGCCGATCCCATCGCAGTCGCGGCGCTGATTCTCAGCATCCCCGGCGCGTTGCTGGCAACCGTGGATTTAGCCGAGCGCCTCCAGCTCAAGCAGAAAGTCGAGCGCCTGATCGCGCTGGCCCGCCGCGAGTGGCGAGAGCACGGCACACGCATCTGGCTCCAGCGGCGAAATGCGGCCCCGCTGGCGCTGGACGAGATCGAGCCTGCTGACGTTTTGGACGCTGCCGGTAAAGCGCAAGAGCCATAATCCCTCTAACCGGCTAAGGAGTTGGACGAGGCCATGACCACCCTTTTCCGCATTGAACCGGACCGTTTGTGCTTGCGTTGCGAGCAAGCCGGTCTGGATGAATCCCGCCCGCTGACTCCCGCCGACGAATCCCGGTTTCGCGGCTGGTTGCAGGATTACCGCAACCGCCTGCGGGAACACGGAGACGAGGCGGCACGCTCGCGGCTAGGCCGGGAACTGTACGCCTGGCTGGATGGCGACGCCGGTTGGCTGGCCCGCGCGCGCGAAACCGCACCTGTGCCCTGGATCGTCGAATGGCGCGCGCCGCGCGATCCCAATGCCTTGGTCCGGCTGTTTCTCCAGTTACCTTGGGAGTTGCTGGCCGACGGCCAGGGTTATCTGGCGGCGAATCTGGCATTGCGCTATACCCCGGTGCGCCGCTTGGGCGAACCAACTCAGCCGGCGGCCCCTTCTCCCTGCCGGTTATCCCTGGTATTCATGGCTGCCGCGCCCCGTGATCAGCACCGCTTGGATTACGAAGCCGAGGAAACCGCCATTCTGGACGCCACAGAGCAAACCGGTCTGGATTTGACCGTAGAAGAAAGCGGTACGCTGGAGTGGCTGGCGGCGCGCGTGGCGGAGGAAGCGCCGGTGGATGTCCTGCACCTGTCCTGTCATGGCCAGGGCGGCGCCAAACCCGCGCTGTGCCTGGAAACCGACGAAGGCACTAGCGACCCGGCCAGCGTCGAGCGCCTGATCGAAGACCTGTCCACCCATCGCCCTCGGCTGCTGTTTTTGTCGGCCTGCCACACCGCCGAAGGGGCGGAAACCGGAGATGGAACCGGGATCGTGGATTCACTGGCCTTGGCATTGCTGCGGGCGGGGATGCCGGCGGTGCTGGGCTGGGACGGGCCGGTGTCGGACGCGGAAGCCACGGAATTCGCCGCGCATCTCTATCAGCAATTGGCGCGCAAGGCCGATCTGCAAGCAGCGCTCGCCGCAGCCCGTTCCGCCTTATTGAACCGGCACGAGGCGGACCCGCTGGCGCGGTCGCGGGATTGGCATTTGGCGCGTTTGTTCCTGGGGCCGGCTGGCGGCGGGCCGCTGATCAAAGGCAATCGCGCCCGGCATCGCAAGGATATCGATGGCGGTCACAAGGAGTTTCTGGATGCCAAGGGGCAACAGATTCCAGTCGCCGGGCGTTTCGAGTTTGTAGGACGCCGCCGGCCGCTGCAAGATGCGTTGCGCGAGTTACGCCAGCGCAATCACGCGGGCGTGCTGATTCACGGCATGGGGCGGCAGGGCAAATCCAGCTTGGCGGCGCGAGTGGCCAACCGGCTGCATCACCACGAGCCGGTGGTGGTGTTCGGGCATTACGGCGCGCCAGCGATCTTAGAAGCGTTTCGGCGCGCCATCGGCGGCCAGGAAGTCCGGGACATCATCGATGCCTATCGGGATCGGGTGCGCCAGCATCCAGATGAATTGGCGGATGGCCTGCGGGCGTTGTTGGAAGGCCCGTGCCGGGAACTGGTAAAGGATGATAGCGGGCGCGTCACTCACCGGCCCGTGCTGTTGATATTGGATGATCTGGAACGCATCCTGTGCGATCCCGGTCCCGGAGGTTTGCACCGGGTTCAGCCGGAATGGGTGCCCGTGCTGCGGGCGGTGATGGAGGCGTTCGCCGAAGCGGACAGCGATTCCCGCTTGCTGATAACCAGCCGGTTCCGGTTTACCCTGCCCCAGCAGGATGACCGCGATCTGGCCGATGCGCTGTTTGCTTTGCACTTGCCGCCGATGGAAACGGCGGAGAGCCGCCAGCAAGCGGCCCGGAAAGCCCGCCCCGCCGGTCAGGCCAAAGCCGTGCCGGACGAAACCCGTACCCAGCGGTGCATCGCGCTGGCCCAGGGCAATCCGGGTTTGCAAGACCGCCTGTTTTCCCTGTCCTTGCAAGATCCCGCTGCCTGCGATCAAGCCTTGACGGCGATGGAGCATTACCTGGCGGGCCACAACCCGGATCAGGAAACCGTGCGGACGTTTCTGGAGAATCTGGCCATCGATCACTCGCTGGCGGTGCTCAAGCCGGGCGAATGCGAGTTGTTGCGGGCCGCGACCCTGTTCGAGTTACCCGTGCCGCGGGCGGTGCTGGCCGCGCTGGCCAAGACGTTGGCGCTGGACGCGGGTGAGCCGTGCGGCNNACGCAGAACCGGCCACTGCTGTCAACGCCTTGGTGCGGCCTCTGGCGGGAACGCTGACCGGCAGCGAAATCCAGGCGCTGGCCGGCGTGGCGCTGCCCAAGCTGTTTGCTGATTGGGGCGGCGCTGACGGCAGCCGCCGTCCTTATCCAGCGGATTACGAACTGGCCCGCCTGGCGGTGCTGGTCGGCTCACCTCTTGGATTGGAGGTGACGGCGGAACCCGCTATCCGCTGGCTAGGCGGTCAGTTTCGCTATCCTGAAGCCGCGAAGCTAGCCCAGCAAGCGATGGCGTGTCTGGACCGGCATCAGGTGGAAATTCCGCTCGCGTTGTTGCGAGTGGCCGGCGAAGCCTGCGTTCAAGTGGGCGATACGCCAACGGCGCGCGGCGCTTATCAGCGGGCACTCGGACGGTTGGATGATTTGCAGACTCAAGGCCAAACACCCGATACCGAAGACCATGCCTACCTGCTGGCTGTTCATGGCCGGCTATTGATCCAGGATGGCGAGCCGGATCGGGCGCTGGAGTTTCTGGAACAAGCCAAGCAACTCTTAAGCACTGATCAGCGCTTCCGGCGTGAGCACAGCATCGTGCTGGGCGACATCGCCCGCATCAAGGTCTCCAAGGGCGAGGTGGACGAGGCCCTCAAGCTGCATCAAGACCGGCTGACGGTGTTCCAAGCCTTGGGCGACCAGCGCTCGCGGGCGGTCACGCTGGGCGACATCGCCCGCATCAAGGTTGACAAGGGCGAGGTGGACGAGGCCCTCAAGCTGCATCAAGACCGGCTGACGGTTTATCAAGCCTTGGGTGATGTGGATGGAAAGGCTCATACTCTGTGGTCCATTGCCCAGATTGAGATACAAAAAGAGGACTACCCGAATGCTTTTCTACACTTGCAGGAGTCCTACACCATCCTGCTCAAGCTAGGCCGGCTGGACGGCATCATCTACGTGGGTTTGGACTTGGGGCAGTTTCTCTGCGCCATTGGCGAAACAGAGCAAGGCGTGGCGGTGCTGAGCCGCTCGCGGGATGGATTCCGGAAGCTCGGTCAAGAAGCGCAAGCGCAGCAGGTGCAAGCACGGCTGGATTCGCTATCTTCCCCGGATCGATAATCAAAACGATCCATAAACAGTAAGACATTACCATTACAATGAACGATGCAAATAACAACCGGCGTCCGATCGCGGCCCGATCCAGTATGTGGGCGCAAAAAGCGGCCTTGTTTTTGGCGAAAACCTCTATTTCACCCGACCAGATTTCGGTAGCCAGTATCTTTTTCGCCGCAATAGGCGCGGCGATACTGGTGAAGTATCCAATTCCAGTTGGATTACTTGGATGTGCCATCGCCATTCAAGCACGGCTGATCTGCAATCTGCTGGATGGAATGGTCGCGATTGAAGGAGGCAAGCAGTCTCCCCTGGGGCCGCTTTTTAACGAAATCCCTGATCGAATCGCTGATTCGGTGCTCATTGTAGCGCTGGGCTACGCAACCGGCCTGCCCTCCCTGGGTTGGCTGGGTGCGCTGGCAGCGGTATTAACAGCCTATGTGCGGGTTTTCGGTGGCGCGCTCGGTTTACCGCAAGACTTCCGTGGTCCAATGGCAAAACCGCACCGGATGGCCGTGATGACGGGAGGCTGCATACTTGGCGCCATCGAGCACGCATCAACCGGAACCGTATATGCCCTCACAGCCGCTTGTATTGTGATAGTGCTTGGATCGCTAGCAACATGCGCAACCCGGTCCAGAGCCATAGCAATTCAACTGCGGCAAACGAATAGGCCCTGATGCGCAATGTGGCTCTCGAACCTCTTGATCGGTCTGACGCGGATACTTGTCGGCGCCTTCCCCCGCTGGGTAGGTTCAACGCCCTCCCACGCGCAGCGAATCTACTTTGCAAATCACTCAAGCCATATTGACACGGTCGCTCTTTGGGCCGCCTTGCCGCCCGGTTTGCGTGCCAAAACACGTCCTGTAGCAGCAGCCGACTATTGGAACCAAGGAGCTATCCGCAGGTACGTGGCCTCAAAGGGATTCAATGCCGTCTTCATCGAACGAACGCACCCTGACGCCAGCACAGACCCGCTGCAACCTTTGATCGACGCGTTGGAACAGGGTGACTCGCTGATTGTCTTTCCCGAGGGAACGCGCCATAGGCAAGCACTGCCCGCCCCATTCAAAGCCGGTCTATTTCACCTTGCTGAGCGCTTCCCGAATGTAGAGCTAGTGCCGGTCTACTTGGAAAATCTTCACCGGTGCATGCCAAAGGGAACCTTTTTCCCTGTGCCTTTGATCTGCACCGTCCGCTTTGGCCCTGTCCTGAACCGCATTGCTGATGAAAGCAAACCGGCATTTCTGGAACGCGCCCGCCAAGCCGTCGTGGAGCTGGCATGATCATGCACGATAAATTTCTCTGGTTGACCGGCGGCGTTGTCACCCTCTTGCTCATCGCTTCCATAACCGGCTGGCTGCTGGGTCTTCGCGTCAAGACCGAAAGCGGGCGAGCGGTGATCGATAATTTGAACGCGCGCGTTCGGGCATGGTGGGTCATGGTTGCGATATTTGCCGTCGCCTCTCTCCTCGGTAAGCTCGCGACGATCATTATGTTTTCGTTCATCTCATTTTTTACCTTGAGAGAATTTCTCACCTTGACGCCAACACGCGCCAGCGACCATCGTGCGTTATCGTTAGCGTTTTTTATCTTTATACCGGTGCAGTACTACTTGATCGGCCTTGAGTGGTATGCGCTGTTTTCGATTTTTATCCCCGTATACGGATTCCTTCTTCTGCCCTCGCTATCCGCGCTCAATCAAGATCCTGAGCACTTTTTGGAACGCTGCGCGAAAATCCAATGGGGAATCATGCTGACCATCTATTGCATCAGTCACGTACCCGCTTTATTGCTGCTCGATATCCCAGGCTATAGCGGACAAAATGCACTGCTACTGTTCTATCTACTGCTCGTGGTTCAGATGAGTGATGTACTCCAGTACGTATTCGGCAAAATCTTTGGAAAAACCAAGATTGCCCCGGTCGTGAGTCCATCGAAAACCGTTGAGGGTTTTATCGGGGGCGGCGTTGGCGCTACGCTCATCGGCGCTAGCATGTGGTGGATCACACCTTTCACCCTTCTGCAAGCGGCTGGTATGGCGTTCGTGACCGTATTGATGGGCTTCCTCGGCGGCTTAGTGCTTTCTGCGGTGAAGCGGAGTTTAGGCGCGAAGGATTGGGGAACGATGATCGAAGGTCATGGCGGAATGATGGACCGGATGGACTCGGTCAGTTTCGCAGCACCGATATTCTTTCATCTGACACGGTATTTTTTTGCGGTTTGAAAACGCGCCGCATGAGGCCTATCAAATCGAAATTTGGTTAACATTGCTGGGTATGAACCCCAGACCACAAACGGAACCTGCCACATGATTTTAGACATCGATCAGGAAACCCTGCCCCGCGAAGAACTCCAGGAATTGCAACGGCGCCGGCTGCGCGCCACAGTTGAGCGCTGCTACCAGACAGTGCCCTACTACCGGGAAGCCATGGATGAATTGGGCGTCAAACCGCACCATATCCAATCTATCGCTGACGTGCATCTCCTGCCTTTCACCAAGAAGGAAAACCTGCGAGAGAACTACCCCTTCGGCATGTTCGCTGTACCGGCCAGCCAGGTGGTGCGTATCCACGCCTCCAGCGGCACCACCGGCAAGCCGACGGTGGTCGGCTACACCCGCCGCGATATCCATACATGGGCACGGGTCATGGCCCGCAGCCTGGCCGCCGCTGGCATGAGACCCGGCGACCGGCTGCACAACGCCTACGGTTACGGACTCTTCACCGGTGGTTTGGGCCTGCATTACGGCGCGGAGGAACTGGGCGTGATGGTCACCCCCATCTCCGGCGGCCAAACCCAGCGTCAAATCATGTTGATCCGTGACTTTGCGCCCACCGGCCTATCCTGCACCCCCTCTTACGCGCTCAACATCGCTGAAACTGCCGAAGACATGAATGTGGATCTACGCAAACTGCCCTTGCAGGTGGGTGTCTTCGGTGCAGAACCCTGGACCGAGGAGATGCGCTATGAACTGGAATCGCGGCTGGGTATCGATGCCATCGACATCTATGGCCTATCCGAAGTCATTGGCCCCGGAGTGGGCATCGAGTGCATCGAGGCCAAGAACGGTTTGCATATCTTCGAAGATCATTTCCTAATCGAGGCAGTCGATGTGGACACCGGTCAACCGATCCCCTACGGTGAATCCGGTGAGATTGTGATTACCTCACTCACCAAGGAGGCGTTCCCGGTCATCCGCTACCGGACCCGTGACATTTCGGTGCTCGACCCGGCCCCCTGCCGTTGTGGCCGCACCCATGTTCGTATGAAACGTATCACCGGGCGCACTGACGATATGTTGATCATTCGTGGTGTCAACGTCTTTCCCTCTCAGGTCGAGGCGATCCTGATGCAGACCGAAACCCTGTCACCGTTCTATCAGTTGGAGGTATTCCGTGAGGGGAATCTCGACATGCTGACGGTCAATGTCGAAGGCAGCCCGCCATTGGTTGCTCAAGGTCAAGACGCGATGGACCGGGTCGCGCACAAGGCGCAAAAGGACATTAAGGATTTCATCGGCGTTGCTGCCAAGGTGGTAGTCAAACCGGTCGGTGAAATTCCTCGTTCCGAAGGCAAGGCCGTGCGTGTGCTTGATCACCGCAAGCAATCAAAGTAATAAACACGCTGTCTAACCCCTCATTCCGTTTGCAAAGGGTGCAGAGTCATGCCAGATTCTAAGGTCACTACTTCTACCGGCTCTCCGCGAGCGACTCCAGTCGCTCAAGCGGAGACGACACCCATGAAAGCGCCGATCCACCCGCATGGCCGCCGTGCTGGCGAAAAATCGGAATCGGCAACCTATCGCGGTTACCACATTGAGCGATCTTTACTCGGCACTCATATTCCTGAAACCATCGACCGGATGGTCAACGCCAACCTGGCGCGCGGCACCGCTGGAATCTCTCCCGCCGTACTGGCAATGGCCTACTTCGACTGGCTCATGCATCTTGGCTTGTCTCCAGGAAAACAGGCATTGCTTAATGAGAAAGCCATTCGCAAGATAGTGCGGCTGGGGCTGTACGCCTTTAAATCTTACCAAGAACCTGACACACCACCCTGCATCGAGCCGCTTCCTCAGGACCACCGCTTTGATAACGAGAGTTGGCGGCAATGGCCTTATAACCTGATCTACCAGTCGTTTTTACTGACCCAGCAATGGTGGTACAACGCCACAACCCGTACTCGTGGCGTTGACAAACACAACGATGCCATCGTCTCCTTCGTGACTCGACAGATTCTCGATATGTTTTCGCCATCGAACCAACCGCTCACGAATCCAGAGATTCTTAAGGCCACCATGGAAGAAGGCGGCCAGAATCTGGTGCGCGGTTGGACCAATTTTATGGATGACATGGAGAAAATGATTGCCGGCAAGCAGTTGGCCAAGGACGATGAACAATTCGTAGTAGGCCGTGATGTGGCAGTCACGCCCGGCAAAGTCATTTTTCGCAATCATCTGATGGAGCTGATTCAGTATCAACCGGCAACGGAACAGGTTTACGCCGAACCGGTTCTGATCGTGCCAGCCTGGATCATGAAGTACTACATTCTTGACCTATCGCCACACAACTCCATGGTCCGCTATCTAGTTGAGAAAGGGCACACGGTTTTCATGATCTCCTGGAAAAACCCAACCGCCGATGATCGTGATATTGGCATGAGTGATTACCGGCGGCATGGAGTGATGGCAGCTTTGGATGCTATTACCGCGATTTTGCCAGACCGGGTGCATACCGTGGGTTACTGCCTAGGTGGCACCTTGCTGACGTTGACCGCTGCCGCTATGGCTCGCGAGGGCGATCATCGTCTGAAAACCATGACCTTATTCGCTGCCCAAACCGATTTTTCCGAAGCGGGTGAACTGTTGCTGTTCATCAATGAAAGCCAGGTGGCCTTCTTGGAAGACATGATGTGGGATCAAGGTTATTTGGACGCAGATCAGATGGTTGGCGCTTTTCAATTGTTGCGCTCCAATGATTTAATCTGGTCGCGTATGGTTCATGACTACCTGCTCGGTCAGCGTCAGCCGTTGAACGATTTGATGGCCTGGAATGCAGATCAAACTCGCATGCCTTTCCGTATGCACTCGGAATATCTCCGTCATATCTTTCTTAGAAACGAATTGGCGACGGGTCATTACAAAATCGATGATCGGCCAATTGCTATTTCCGATATTCGCGTACCCATTTTTACCGTCGCTACCGAACAGGACCACGTTGCTCCGTGGCGGTCGGTGTATAAGATCAACCTGCTGGCGGATGCCGATCAGGTGACCTTTTTGCTGACCAGCGGCGGGCATAACGCTGGCATTGTGAGTGAACCCGGTCATAGGCGGCGTAGCTACCAAATGGCTGGACGCGGTGACCAGGATCGTTATATCGATCCCGACACTTGGCAAGCAACAACGCCCAAAGAATCAGGATCATGGTGGCCCGCTTGGCAAGCATGGCTGGTTGAGCATTCGGAAGAACAACAGGTTGCACCGCCGTCGATGGGCATGCCAAAGAAAGGCTTTTACCCGATCGATGATGCACCGGGGCAGTACGTTTTACAAAAATAGCGCGCGTAACCGTATGGCTTCTTTGCAGTTTCCTACTCTTTCTACTGATCGCGCGGTGACTGAATTCCTGCAGCAAGCGGCGCGCATCCCGCTGGCCGCAACAACTATAAAAGCCAGGGGCCGCCTGCTTTTCGCTCTTGACGCTACGGCTAGCCGGCAGCCAACTTGGGATCAAGCCTGCCAGTTACAAGGTGACATGTTCGCCACAGCGGCGGAAGCGGGTGGATTAGCTATGCAACTGGTCT
The DNA here is from genome assembly GCA_002343485.1 of Proteobacteria bacterium UBA2383. GTDB lineage: Bacteria > Pseudomonadota > Gammaproteobacteria > Competibacterales > Competibacteraceae > UBA2383. The sequence goes on along the minus strand of DDST01000168.1, from coordinate 7,925 downwards.
GGTATCGAGGTTATAGCGAATTCCAAGTCGAACCTTGGTTGACTGATGCTAATGAATTGCAGCACCGTATGACCTCGGTACAATGCCGGGGTGGCCTAACGCAAATTAGTTGTGTTCTTGAACACGCCATCCAGGAAACTAAACGCTGTCCTCTAAATGCGTTGGTGCTTGTTAGTGATTGCCTGGAGGAAGCTGTTGATCCTCTATGCAATCAGGCAGGTCAGTTGGGTCTACAGGGTGTTCCTGCCTTTATCTTTCAAGAAGGTCACGATCCAGATGCCGCACGAGGTTTCCGGGAGATTGCCCGGTTGACCCGGGGTGCTTACTGTGCCTTTAATAGCGGCAGCGCTCGTCAATTGCGTGAATTGCTCAAGGCCGTTGCGGTCTACGCCGCAGGCGGCCGCCAAGCCCTGGAAAGATTTGGTAAGCACCAAGGTGGCTTGATCCGTCGATTGACTCAACAACTCTGAACCTCTCATGCTGGCACGTGCTCTGATTATTGCCGCCACGCTGGTTGGGCTGTATTTTTTAACCCGCCGGCTTCGTCGTTCACTGGGGGGGGTAAATCTGAGCCGCGCTGTGCTCGCAGTGGGTGCTGTAGGCTTTCTGCTGCTGTTGACAGTTCGAGGCGGTATTGAAGCCTTACCACTCCTTGCCGTGTTAGTTCCTCTCCTGCTTCGCTGGCTGCATGTTCCGTCACCTTCTTCTGCTTCTTCGAGAGGAAAAGATTCCTCGCAGCAGTCCGCTGTGAGAACCCGTTTTCTGTATATGACGTTAGATCATGCTAGTGGCGTGATGGTTGGCCAGATCCAGGAAGGCTGCTTTGCCGGTCGCGCCTTACATGACCTGACACTTTCAGAGTTATTGACGCTTTGGCGTGAGTGTCAGGTGGATTCACAATCGGTGGCAGTTTTAGAGTCTTATCTGGATCGTCATGCTGAATCCACGTGGCGGGAGCGGTTGCATGATGCTGGCTATCGGGAATCGCCAGGGAGTCCTGGGATGATGAGCCAGGCGGAGGCTTACCAAATCCTCGGCTTGTCGCCGGGGGCAACCCGTGTGGATATCCAATCAGCTTACCGGCGTTTGATTCAACGAGTCCATCCGGACCAGGGAGGGTCGGCTTATTTGGCAGCTCAATTGAATCAGGCTAGAGACTTGCTATTGGGTAGCAAGTAGTTTTTTGACCAGAAGATTGGATTGGTTCTCAGCATTTATCTAGCCCAGTGTTTCTCCGCCAGTGCGTGCCGCTTTTGGTAGCAGTCCCAAGCCAAGGTAACATCTTGGAGAAACCAATCTAGCTCGCTCATGAGCATGGCTTGCGGTCCATCTACTAATGCTTTGGCCGGCTCGGGATGGAAATCGACGAGGACCATATTAGCCCCGGCAATTATGCCCTGTGCGGTAGCATGCATCAGATCCAGGATGCCATCGGGTGAGTGTTCGCGGGAACCAACTGAATGGGAGGGGTCCACGCAAACGGGCATTCGGGTTAATCGTTTGACCACGGGCACTTGGCTGAAATCGACCAAGTTCCGGTGGGGATCGCCCATGTTGGTTTTTACTCCACGTAAGCAGAAAATGACGCGTGAGTTACCTTCACTGGCGAGGTACTCGGCAGCATTTAACGATTCGTTCAGCGTGATCCCGAATCCCCGTTTGAATAACACTGGAAATTCGTGCTGGCGGCCAACGGCCTTCAGTAACTCGAAGTTCTGCGTATTACGTGTGCCAATCTGTACCATGACTCCTGTAGGGTGGCCTGTTTGCTCTAGACATTCATGGATTTCTATAATGTGGTCTTCGTGCGTTATCTCCATGGCAATGACCTTGATGCTGTATTTCCCAGCCAGTTCGAAGACATAGGGTAAACAGGACTGTCCGTGACCTTGGAAAGAGTAAGGGTTGGTTCGTGGTTTGTAGGCCCCCATTCGGGCGCAAGTCTGGCCATGTTCGTGTAAAGCTTTGAACATGATTTCGACGTGCTCTGGAGTATCGACGGCGCATAATCCTGCAAAGAGATTGAGGTTGTCTTGGCTGAATCTGACGCCGTTGTATTCAAAACCGCTGGTTCGTTGCTTATCCCGATGCCGGCCAAGAATGCGGTATTCTTCGGAGATGCGAATGACTCGTTCAACACCTGGTAATGCATGGATATCTTCGGTGGATAAGCTCTTGGTATCACCGATAAGATAGATTTCGGTTAAGGTTTGCTGGGTGCCTTGAATCTTGTGAATGTGGGGAGTAATGCCAGCTAATTGAGAGAGGTAATCAAGTGTTTGTTGGTATTCTTCTGAGTGTTCTGTGATATTAGGATCTAGAATGACGATCATATATGTTTTTTCCTGTATAAACGTCCTCCCTAAAAAGCAGGGAGGACATAGGGCTGTAAATCAGCGCCCGTCTGGGACAATGATTTCTAATCCAGCCATGTAGGGTTGGAGGGCCTTGGGGATAAGGATATGCCCTCTTTCATCTTGATAGTTTTCCATTATTGCGACCAAAGTTCGCCCTACGGCTAGACCGGATCCGTTGAGGGTGTGAACCAGTTCTGGCTTGCCAGTGGCGGGGTTGCGCCAGCGGGCTTGCATTCTTCGGGCTTGAAAGTCTTCGAAGTTGCTGCATGAGGAGATTTCCCGGTACTTTTGTTGGCCCGGTAGCCAGACCTCTAAATCGTAGGTTTTAGCCGAAGAAAATCCGATATCGCCTGTACAGAGTGCAACGACTCGATAAGGTAGTTCGAGTCGTTGCAGGACGGTTTCGGCATGCCCAGTGAGTTCTTCCAATGCTGCGTAGGAGTTTTCGGGATGAACGATTTGCACCAGTTCGACTTTTTCGAACTGGTGTTGGCGAATCATCCCGCGTACGTCTTTGCCGTAGGAACCGGCTTCGCTACGGAAGCAGGGAGTGTGCGCAACCCAGCGTATTGGTAGTTTCTGGGCATCTACGATGTGATTGCGTATTAGATTAGTAACAGGCACTTCGGCAGTAGGGATTAGATAATAGTTGAGTTCGCCGCTTAGTTTGAAAAGATCAGCCTCGAATTTGGGTAGCTGTCCAGTACCGTGCAGGCTGTCAGCATTGACTAAGTAGGGTGTATAGACTTCTTTATAGCCATGCTCTTGCGTGTGTAAATCTAGCATGAATTGAATGAGGGCACGGTGGAGCCGGGCGAGTTGTCCGTAGATAACGGTGAAGCGGCTACCGGTTAGTTTGGCGCCAGCGTCGAAATCGAGACTGCCTTCTGCGCCAAGATCAACATGGTCGCGCGGTTTAAATTCGAAGTGGCGTGGTTGGCCCCAGTGCCGGATTTCGAGGTTATCAGTATCGCCGGTGCCTGTTGGCGTGCTTTCGTGGGGAATATTAGGAATGCTGAGTTGCAGGTTAAGCAGTTTGGTTTGTACGATTTCCAGATCACTTTCTGTCTGCTTGAGTTTTTTGCCTAATCCAGCGACTTCGTCAAACAGCGGTTGAGTATCTTGCTTATTGGCTTTGGCATGGCCAATGGCTTTGGAGCGGGTATTACGCTCGTTTTGTAGTTCTTGAGTGCGAACTTGTAGGGTCTTGCGTTGCGATTCCAGAGCACCGAGCAATTCGATATCTAGGGTGTATCCGCGCCGGGCGAGTTTGGTAGCAGTTTGCTCTAGCTCGCTTCTCAGTAGCTTTGGGTCCAGCATGAATTTCGGTGCTCCTAATATTGTTGGATAAGGTTAGTTTGGTGCTGGATTATACTGATATTTTAGGATAATTATCCTGAGATGATGATATAAAATCATGCGATTTAAAAGGCGGCCCATCCAGGCCGCCCGAGCTTTTCAATCAAGCACTAGATATCGCGCGTCCATAACGAAGCCATAGCGGGGCCGGTACCGACACACAGCGAAGCGCCGCCTAAAGCTTTACCCTGGCGCTCCAATTCGTAATACAGGCTGACCACGATACGCAAGCCGGTCGAGCCAACCGGATGACCCAACGCGATACCTGATCCGTTGAAGTTACAATTATCCGGGCTCAAGTTCATGCCCTGCTCTTTCAACATCCGGCCGACACCCAGCCACTGGGCAGCAAATGCTTCGTTGACTTCCCAGTACTCGATATCCTCGAATTTCCGACCAGCCTGTTTGAGAGCCTTGGGAATCGCCACTGCTGGGCCTAGTCCCATGACTGCCGGATCGATGCCAGCGTTGCAAATGCTAACTAGCTTCATCAACGGCTTAATCCCCATCTCCTTTGCCTTGTCCAGCGACATGATCACCACCGCGCTGGCGCCGTCGTTGATGCTGGAGGCATTGGCGGCGGTCACCACGCCGTCTTTCTTGAACGCGGTGGGCAGCTTGACCATCTTTTCCATGCTGGCGTCGGGGATGAAGTTCTCGTCGGCATCGAAGAAGGTCGAGCCTTTCTTGGACTTGAGTTCGACCGGCACGATCTCACGCTTGAAAATACCTTCCTTGGTGGCCTTGGTGCAGCGAGTGTGGCTGATCAGCGCCAACTCGTCACACTCCTGGCGGGTGATGCCGTACTTGACCGCGACGTTTTCCGCCGTCATGGCCATGTGGCCGGGCACCAGCTCGTCGAACAGGCCATCGTGGATCATGCTGTCCTCGATGTTGCCCTGCCCCATCCGGTAACCCATGCGGGCCTTGGGCAACAGGTAAGGCGCGTTGGTCATGCTCTCGACGCCCACGACCAAGCCGATCTCGGTCTGGCCAAGCATGATGTTGTGACAGGCGATTTCCAGCGCGCGCATGCCGGAGGTGCAGTTCTGGTTGACCGAAACGGCGCTGCTGCGATGTGGCAAACCGACCCGCATGCTCACTTGGCGGGCCGGCAGAGAGCCTTGCATGCCGCCGTACAGTTGGCCCATGCAAATCTCGTCGATCTGGTCAGCCGGCACGCCGGACCGCTCAATGGCGCCCTTGGCGGCGGTGATCGCCAGTTCGCGCGCCGGCACATCCTTGAGGGTGCCCATGAATCTGCCGATCGCCGTCCGGGCGGCGCTAACAATCACGACTTCTTTGAGAGCCATCGGATACTCCTCGACTTGCGTGGTTATGAGTGGATGCGTTAAGCGTGGCCGATCCCGGGCCTTGTGACCTAGGGTTCCTCCCGCCAGTATCCGCGGGCTTGTCCAGCGAGCAGCGTGCGGCGAGTGGGCATGGGAAATTAAAGCTTATCGCTGGTGTATGTCAATTTTCCCCAGAGTGATTTCTTCAGGTTCATCACTATTATATGATGGTATAAGAAACCGGGTCATGAGCAAATCTTGGCGGCCACGCTTAAAATATGGTCTTATCATCTAACTAGGCGACGAAGAGACCGACAGGATGAGCCGCACGATGGAAGCGCCCGCATGACCCTTGATGTGGACGAAAATCCGGCCCAACCGCTGGGATGGCCGACGATCGGCGAACGCGAATTCACTGACCTGGTTACCGGACGCGCTCGCAAGCTGCTGATTCTTGCTCGTTACCTGGTGGCGCATCGACCCGATTCCCCGCCACTCACCCGACCTCTGGTGGCGGACCTGCTGTCCCAGGCCACCCAGGTCGAGGAACTCTTGGACGCCTATGGCGCGCGCACCAACCGACAATGGTCACGATTCCGGTCGCTCACCGCCACGATCAAGCTGTTTACCAGCGTCGGTTATGAAATCCTGCATATCCAGCACTCCCTCCCGTTTTATCGCCTGTTACCGAGCGGCCGGGATTTCGGCGCGGCGACCGCCCGATCGCTGGCGTTGACTCACGCCATTCTGACGCGAGCGGCGAAATGGATCCTGACCCAAGCCTTGCGTCTGGGTTTGCCGCCACCCGGTCATCCGCCCAACCCGCTGGATTACGCCGAATCGTTGCCACCGGGCCGCCTGCCCAGCGACCGCCCCGTGCGTCGGGTCAAGAGCACGTCGGAAACCGTCACTCACTTGGCGACCGCCTATCTGAACCTGGCCACCGAAGGCGAGCTGCTCGATGTCGTCAACCGCATCGAACCGGCGGACTACACCCGTTGTTTTCCAGACCCCATCAGCGAGGATAGCCTGCGCCATCTCAAGGTCGGATTTCACCGCCTGCAATCCCTGTACGATACCCACGTATCCGAGACCGAAATCGAATACCTGGACGCCAACCTGCCCACCCTGCGCGGTCATGTCAGCGTCACCTTCCACCTGCTTGAAATCGCCACCTATCTCGTTCACTACTACGAACGCCATCTCAACGTCCGCACCGGCGATGCGTCACTGCGCCGCAAACCAGTCATCACCGCCGACGCCCTGCTGGACATGCTGATGAGCTATTCGATCACCTACGCGGGGCTGTACCTTGACCTCGGTCGACGCCTGTGTCACACCATGCTCAAGCACTACGCCGAGATCGGCGTGATCGAGGTTTCGGCACCGAACTATCGCGGCTTCCATGTCCGCCCGGCCACCCTGGTGGCGAAGATCGTTCAGCACTACGGCAGCGAGGTTCGCATGGAACTGGACGGTCAATCCTACGACGCCAGTGCGCCACTGGATCTGTTCCGGGCCAACGAGAAAATCAACGCGCGAAAAAGGCGCTGGCTGGTGGCGAAAATCGGCCGCATGCCCCTGCCCGAAGGTGAGTTGTCGGCCCTCCAAATCCGCGCCGTGATCATGAACACGCTGTTCCGGCTGGCCGAACAGGGCAAGCTGGTGATCTACCAGCAGCCGCTGCAACTGTCGGAGGAATTCGCCGGCGAGGGTATCCTGCTGGAGAAGGTCACCACTGAAATTGCCCGCTTGCAGGCCACCGGGCAAATCGACATCCGAACCGATCTCGGCATCACCTTCACGGGTGACCAACGGGTCTTGGGCGATCTCAAGCTGCTGGCCGAATCGGGTTATGGGGAAGACTGCTTCGGCAACAACATCACGCTGCCTCGGGAAATCGCGTATTTACGCCGGTAGGAAGCGCGCCCTGGCGAATTTTCGCGTTGTTCCATGACGGATTTCCTCCTACCATTGCAGCTTATCGCCCTTCATTCCGTTGTTTTCCTTTAAGTTAACGAGGTTAATGTCCAACATGAACAAACCCAGGAAAGTCGCAATTCTCACGGCGGGCGGTTTGGCGCCCTGTCTGAGTTCGGCCATCGGCGGTCTCATCGAGCGCTACACCGAGATCGATCCCACCATCGAGATCATCTGTTATCGCAGCGGCTACAAGGGATTGCTGCTCGGCGACTCCTACAAGGTGACGCCGGAAGTCCGCGAAAAGGCCGGGCTGCTGCACCGCTTCGGCGGCTCGCCCGTCGGCAACAGTCGGGTCAAGCTCACCAACGTCAAGGACTGCGTGAAACGCGGCCTGGTCAAGGAAGGCGAGGACCCGCAGAAAGTCGCCGCCGACCAACTGATCAAGGACGGCGTGGACGTCCTCCACACCATCGGTGGCGACGACACCAACACCGCCGCCGCCGATCTCGCCGCCTTCCTGGCGAAACACGACTACGGCCTCACCGTCATCGGCCTACCCAAGACCGTCGACAACGACGTGTATCCGATCCGGCAGTCGCTGGGCGCCTGGACCGCCGCCGAACAGGGCGCTCGCTACTTCCAGAACGTGGTCGCCGAGAATAACGCCAACCCGCGCATGTTGATCGTCCACGAAGTCATGGGCCGCAACTGCGGCTGGCTCACCGCCGCCACCGCGCTGGAATATCGCAAGCTGCTCGACCGCGCCGAATGGCTGCCCGCCATCGGACTGGACCGTTCCGCGTTCGAGGTTCACGCCGTGTTCGTGCCCGAGATGGAAATCGACATCGCCGCCGAGGCCAAGCGCCTGCGCGCCGCGATGGACCAGGTCGATTGCATCAACCTCTTCGTTTCGGAAGGCGCGGGCGTCGAAGCCATCGTGGCCGAGCTACAGGCCAAGGGTCAGGAAGTCCCGCGCGATGCGTTCGGCCACATC
>DDST01000133.1 GCA_002343485.1 Proteobacteria bacterium UBA2383 | reverse complement strand
TAGATACTTGCAAAATGTTTTTTATATATGCTTTCATAAGGTAGCAATGCTGTATTGCAGTATGTTCCTGCCATAGGCTTGTGGCGTTGAAAACACAGCCTAGGAACATCAGGCGACGCCGGTCACCGGGGCTGGCACCCCGATCCGGAGTTGCTTAGGTCGGACCCGAGAGGCGAACGGAGCAATCCAGATCGATTCATGGAGGATTTCCCTTAGGTTTAAGGAACACGGGTCCATCGAGCACTATTAGTTCGTGCTGATTAACGACGGAGGTCTTTATGGAATTCACAGAATACGTCAAGGAACGACTTGCTCTGACCCTTAAGTCAGGTCTGTTGTGCGCGGCCATGCTGATGCCCGCAACAACGCTGGCTCAATCGCCGGAGATGGTCCGTAGCGATGATGAGTCCACTAACATCACTACTACGGCCATGGAAGCGGAAGACACCGCCGCCAGCTCCACCGCCGCCTCGTCCGCTGAGCAGCAGAAAATCACTCAGCTCTCCGGACACATTCAACGCACATACCGGGTTCCTGGAGCCAAGGCCCAGCATATTGTGAGTGAAGCCTTTCGCAATGCGAAGAAACATCAATTGGATCCAGAATTGATCTTAGCTATTATCGCCGTTGAGTCCACGTTCAAGGAACGGGCAGTAAGCCGGGTCGGCGCTCGGGGTCTTATGCAGGTGATGCCAGGTTCGCATGCCCGTAAGGTCAAGGATATCGGTGGTTCCCGTCAGTTATTCGATCCAGCGAAGAACATCCACGTTGGTTCCCGGATCTTGGTTAACTACCTGGATGACCATTCCGGCAATCTGCGCCGGGCCCTGCTGAATTATAACGGCAGTCTGGGTACACGCTCGTCCTTCCCAGACCGGGTCATCCGCATCTACCGCAACCTAAAACGGGTCACGACCGAGGGTTGAGCGTAACCACTCTAGGGCTTTCGCTAACGGTTGTAGAGCGGTGGCGGGCATCTAGCCTGTTCAAACACAGGCTAGATGCTCGTGTTACGCCACGTTGGCAAAGGCCCTGGAAATTTCGCACGGGGTCCCTCGCAGTTGCTGTAGATTCATTATAATTATGCATCTACCCACTGGCCGTGATCTGACCCCATGCCCCATCTTGTTCCTGACCCCGCTGTTCTGGCGGAACAACTAAACTCCTGCCGTCCCCTGCCGCCAGTCGATCACTGGAACCCGCCCCTGCTTGGCAACATGGATCTGCGCATCGCCCGTAATGGTACCTGGTACCACGAAGGAGCACCCATCCACCGTGAAAGGCTGGTTCGTCTGTTTGCCTCTATTCTGCGCCAGGATGAGGATGGGCAATACTATCTGGTGACGCCTGTTGAAAAATGGCGGATCCGGGTAGACGATGCGCCGTTTCTTGCCATCAGGCTCGACGTTACCGGCATGGGTGCCAACCAGAATTTGACTTTCACCACTAACGTTGGTGATCTCACCATCGCTGGCCCTGAGCATCCGCTAACCGTCGAATACCACACCCCTGGCGGTGAACCCTCACCCTATGTCCATGTGCGCGGCCGGTTACGCGCCTTGTTGAGCCGGGCGGTTTTTGTGGAATTAGCGGAACTTGGTGAAAAACAAGAGGTTGCCAACGATCATCTCTATGGAGTATGGAGCCAAGGGCAATTCTTTAGCCTTGGCCGGCTGGACGGCGAAACTTGAATCCTAAGGATGACCTGTGCGCCAACTCCTCTTGTCGACGCTGCGTGTGATCGTTTTGCTGCCCTCCTATTTGCTGGTTCTTCTAATCCGTGTGATCAAATGGTTGATCGCGCCTCCCATCCTGATGATCCAACTACTGATTGGTGTTCCATTGGCGCTACTGCGAGTCCGGCAGCCAACCCGGCCACATTTCATTCCACTGACCGAAGCTGAACTCCCTGACGCTCCTTGGATTGCCTTAACGGATGGCGCTGAAGCATTGGCAGCCGATGGCTTCGTCCACCAGGGCGATTTCCGCTGTGATAAACTGATTCAGAATGCGGTGCTATGGCTACGGCTGCTAGCGCAGCATGAACAAGGCATCGGGGCAATAATCGCCTACGTTGAATTCAAGATAGGCGGACCACCCTGTCGACAATTCACCGAGTTTTCGACCGAGTTTGACAATGGTCGAGTACTGACCACCAATAACCTCAATTTGCCCTATAGCTTGCCACCCCCTCCTTATCTTGCCCGCATCCAATTAAAGGATGTCTGGGATTCGCGTGCGTTATACGTTGTACATCGTGAGCTGGTTGCGTCTCTGCCACAAACCGTCAATCACGCCAAACTGGCGCAGGCTGCCCACGACTCAGCAAGCCTGCTGATCGATAACTACGTCCGCGAAATGCAAGCATTAATTCAACAAGGGTGGGTACAGGAAATGACTGGCCAAGGCATGGTCCGCGCGCGTTTTTGGGGAGCGGTGGCAGGGATCTGGCGGCAAGCTTGGCCACTGGCCAGCTTGTATCTGCGCGCTGCTGATCGCCATTCTCGCCAGTTATTAGCCGAGCATGGCATTGATACTGCTGAATTCACCGGCGGCGCTATCTCTATCGTCGTTGACCGCCAACCCATGCCCATAGAAGCTGATGCTATCACTACCGTCTCCGCTGGTCACGAATATGCCCAACCACTAGCCTTGCGTACTGACCCAGGCGCTGTTCTGGAATCAATTACTGTGGAACTGGATCGTGATACAGATGGAGCGGTGGCCCCCTGCGAATTCCGTTATTCTTTTCGTAGTTGCAAGCACCAGCCTGAGCGGCGTATCCGCCGGCTGTGCAGTTTCGACATCCTGCTCGATCCGGGTACCCGTTCATTGGCGGTCACCGCGATGGAGCGTGAGTCTGAACAAGCCACTGACGAGAGTGAATGGGAGTCAATGCTAGCAGATTCATCATTGCAACCACCATTGCGGCTCGGCCCATGGCTGCATGACCTTGATACGATAATACCCATCGCCCTGAAGGCACTGAATGCCCATGCCAGCACCCATCGCATCGAAGCAGATTCAGCTTCGTTGCACATTGATGAAGAGGGAACCTTATGCTGGCAAGTGGTTGCCTGGATGGAGGACGAAATGCCATTGCATGTGATAATTAATGCACGCACCGGCCTGGTAATTGAACCCTGAAAGACCAATACCGGATTCTTTATTCCGCCTTCTCCCACGCATGGGAAAGGGTCACCATTATTCATGGTTCTTCAGCTAGACTTGCTTCCCAAATCCAGCTCATTCATAGAGGAGTCCAATCATGTTGGAAGGTTTTTCCGTTTTTGTCATTGGATTCGCAATCTTCGCCGTGATCCTGATCTTCTTGGGTGTTAAATCAGTGCCGCAGGGTATGGAATACACAGTCGAACGCTTTGGACGCTACACGGAAACCATGCGCCCCGGACTGAATCTCATTATCCCGATCATCGATCGTATCGGCCGTAAAATTAGCATGATGGAAACAGTACTGGATGTTCCATCGCAGGAGATCATTACCAAGGATAACGCCATGATTCAAGTCGATGGCGTGGTGTTCTATCAAGTGCTGGACGCTGCCAAAGCCGCCTACGAAGTCAATAATCTGGAATTTGCCACTCTCAATCTGACCATGACTAATATCCGCACCGTCATGGGCTCAATGGATCTGGATGAACTATTATCTAAGCGCGATGAAATCAATGCCCGATTATTGACTGTGGTGGATGAAGCGACAACGCCCTGGGGTCTCAAGGTCACCCGCATCGAGATCAAGGACATCGCTCCGCCTAAGGATTTGGTGGACTCCATGGCCCGGCAAATGAAGGCCGAACGCGACAAACGGGCTTCGATCCTTACTGCTGAAGGCGCACGGCAGGCGGCTATCTTACAAGCCGAAGGACTTAAACAAGCCGCGATTCTGGAAGCCGAGGGCCGCAAGGAATCAGCCTTTCGTGACGCCGATGCGCGCGAACGGTTGGCTCAGGCTGAAGCCCGGGCCACCTTGATGCTGTCGGAAGCGATTGGCAAGGGTGACGTAAAGGCAATCAACTATTTCGTGGCGCAGAAATATGTGGAAGCGATCACGAAACTAGCGGCGGCACCGAATCAGAAGGTACTCTTGATGCCACTCGACACATCAGGACTGGTGGGTACACTGGCCGGCGTCGCCGAGCTGGCACAGGAAGCGTTGAGTAAGGCCGGAGCACGCTCGTGATCAGTCTGCTGGAACCGGTGTACTGGAACTGGTGGCTATCCGGTGTCGTACTGATGGCAGTGGAAGCGATCGCTCCTGGCTTCTTCTTCCTGTGGATGGGCGTGGCGGCGCTGCTGGTGGGGCTGATACTGACTGTGTTCCCCGAATTAGCATGGACTTGGCAGGTATTCTTGTTTGCCCTGCTGTCAGTCGGCTCTATCGTCGCCTGGCGGCTACGGTTACGCCGGCATCCCACCCGCACAGCCGATCCCCTCCTCAACCGTCGCGGTCACCAGTATACCGGGCGGATATTCACCCTGGATGTGCCGGTCATCAACGGTCACGGCAAAATCCGAGTAGACGACAGCACCTGGAAAGTACTGGTCGAGCAGGACTGCCCAGCCGGCACCCGGCTCCGGATTACCGGAGTGGAAGGGGTGATGCTCAAAGGCGAAATCGAGAAATAACAGTGCCGCTGCACCTCTCCCCGGTCTGTGAGTGAGCAGCGGAAATCATCACATCTTCTGCAAGGCCTGTTCATAAACCTGGCACACATCCCTACTGAAACCCACGAGGTAAACCATCCCAATCTGGTCATCACTGGCAAGAAAATTCCGGACCTCCCGTACCGCAATGTGCGCTGCTGCTTCTAATGGATAGCCATACACCCCGCAACTGATAGCGGGAAAGGCAATGGTGCGAATTCCTCGTTCTGCCGCCAGTCGCAGGCTGTGGTGATAACAAGATACCAATAATTCCGGCTCGCCCCGATCACCCCCCTGCCAAACGGGTCCGACAGTATGAATCACATAACGAGCGGGCAACCGGTAGCCATGCGTCAGCTTGGCCTGACCGATTTCACAGCCCCCCAATGCACGGCACTCGGCTAGCAATTCCGGGCCGGCTGCGCGATGAATTGCGCCATCCACACCGCCGCCACCCAGCAGTGAACGATTAGCGGCATTGACGATGGCATCAACCGGTAACCGGGTAATATCATCGGAAATGATCTGGATACGGCTGGAACTCATAAGCATCTCAATCACCTCGTGACCACGCGCTTTTCAAAATTCAGGAACGTAATTCCTATAGTTATAGTTCTCACCCACTCAATATTTCCCTGCAACTATGGCTTCCAGCGATCCTTCTGATCAGGACATCACCCCGCTTTGGCAGTATGTTGCCGTAACCGATTACCGCCCCCCGGCTGTAACTGTTGAGCACACAGTCAGTACCGGGCTAAGTGCCTTCTGGCAACACTTTCGCACCAAAGAGCCGCCACCGGAAACCCCCTTCAAAACCGAAGAGGAATTGCAATCCATTCCTGGGATTTTGTTGGAGCAAATCGCCCCTGCGCCCGATGGGCAGCGAGCAGCACTGGCGCTGGACGAAGCGCTCACAGCATGGCTAGACAGCGTTCAGATGGATCAACCGGTGGTGCTCGTACTCCATCCTCCCTATGGAATGCATGGCAATATTTTAAAGGCATGGGCCGGGCTTCACGAGTGGCGGGTTCTACCGCCGCCAACGATAGGTCAGATTTTCAGGCGGGAAACTGACTGGATCATGAGCGGGCCAGCAGACCTAACGTCCTGGGTGTTGCCCAATCTGGAGCGCTGCTACTTGCGGCATGCCCACGGACTAACTCTGGTGCGTCGTCTGCTGGACCAAGCCTGTTCTGGCGCGCTGGGACGTGGCGTTATTGGCTGCGATAGCTGGGCTTGGGCATTTCTACGCCAGGCTTGGTCCGGCGCAACGCCACCCTTGCTGATTCTCCAGAGTTTTGATCAGCACCACCTAGCACGTTGGTTTCAGAGTTTTGCGAGCGAATCGGGAATAAGCGATCTGATCTTCCGCCAAGCGGATAATGGTGATTACGTGTTACCACCACCAACAGGCATCCAGAATGGATCTGCCAACATCAGTGATTTTTTGCAACAATTGGCAGCCTATAGCCGGGGAATTCCTGGCATCGCCCACGCAATCTGGCGCGCCAGCTTACGTACTGCTCCCGACGAATCACCCAAAGATGCTAAAACGGCTAAAGAGTCCACTTACCAGCCGACAACCCTCTGGGTCACACCGTGGCGCCGGCTCAAGCGGCCAGCCCCAACGACCGATCTGCTGCGCCAACACGCCTTCATCCTGCACGCGCTGCTTCTACACAATGGCCTACCCGCTGAATGGCTATCGCAACTGCTGCCATCATCCTGCCAGCCTGGTCCGGCAACCTTATACCGCTTGAAAAGTGCTGGCCTAATAAAACAACAGCGTGACGGTTTCTGGCAAATCTCGCCCCTGGGTTATCCAGCCATACGGTTATTCCTGAAAAGTGAAGGCTATCTGATGGACGATCTCTAGGGGCTGGTCATGAACAACGATCAAACCGAAAATCTCGCGGCGCTGTTGGGCCATCTCACTGAGACCACCATCGTGCAAATCGTTTTGATTGTGGCCGGCACCTGGCTGCTGATCGCACTAACGCAGCGCTTCTTGCCGATGCTGGCTGGCAAGCTGGCTGGCCGGAATCGCTTATACATGCTCGCCTTGGTACCAGCACTCCGGCTCTGCATCATCACAGGCGCTGTCTTGCTTATCCTCCAGCGCGTGATCGAACCCACCCTAGAAAATCTGGTGGGTCTGCTGGGAGCGCTGGGCCTCGCAGTGGGGTTTGCCTCCAAGGATTACGTTAGTAGCCTGATTGCTGGGGTTGTGGCGTCCTATGAAATGCCCTACCGGCCTGGCGACTGGATCGAGATTGATGGAACCTATGGTGAAGTGCAAGCCATTCGCTTGCGTACTGTGGAAATCGTCACCCCTGACGATACTGTTGCTCATATCCCGCATTTGCAAATTTGGAATCAAACGATCCTCAATGCCAACGATGGCAGTCAGCATCTGCTGTGTGTGGCCAATTTCTATCTCCACCCCCGCCATAACGCCGTTCAAGTTCTGAAGCTACTCCACGACGTGGCCTTAACCAGTCCATTTTTGCAAATCGAACGGCCCATCAACGTGATCGCGCAGGAAAAGCCGTTTGGCACCCACTACTGCCTTAAAGCCTATCCGATCGACCCACGCCAGCAGTTTCATTTTGTGACCGATCTAACCGTGCGCGGCAAGGCGATGCTGCTCCAACTGGGTGTGGAATTCGCTACCACTCCCGCTATTGCCGATCCGGCATCTTAAGCCAGCGCTTAGCAACGCTAGGTTGCTTGGTGTCCAGCCCCAGACCTACTCAAGCCTGCAAACTTCTTCACATTAGCTCATCGCGTCTTCAGATCTTCGGGCATGAAGTTGCGACTGATCGAGTTCAAGAGCAGCGGATAGATTCGATTTTACCGTTTGCAACATTTCGGATAGATGGTGCTGCTGCTCGGCTGACAAGC
Organism: Proteobacteria bacterium UBA2383; assembly: GCA_002343485.1. Taxonomy (GTDB): domain Bacteria; phylum Pseudomonadota; class Gammaproteobacteria; order Competibacterales; family Competibacteraceae; genus UBA2383. The sequence continues at coordinate 1,116 of DDST01000133.1, read as the reverse complement.
CACGTAACATTTCCGCGCGGGTGCTCAGAATGACCCTTTCAACTTCGGCAATCAGACGCCGCGCCTGATCGGTCAAATGGATACCCCACAAACGCCGGTCGCCAGGGATCGGACGGCGCTCGATCCACCCGCTCTTTTCAACTTGATCGATCAGGCGGCCCACAGTGGATTTCTCGATTTCGAGTTCATCGGATATGTGCGACTGACTCAGACCATCGTGATTGGATAGGATCGCTAGAATCGACCATTGGGCGCGGGACAAACCCAGCGGTTGCAACCGGCGATCGATCAGCTTGCGAAGCAAGTGCGCGGAGTCGGTCAGGAGGAATCCAGTACCTCGGAAAGAATCTTGGATGATCATACGGGTTGTCTCATTCGCGATGCTCTAACAATGATTAGGGCTAGCATACCAAATACCAACGCACAAGCTTCCGGGATTCTAAAACTTTCAGTTGACATAGTAAGCTTGCTTACTATAATCTTAGATAAATTAATTTAGCTTACAGTAAGTAATCCAACTATAAAGCCCCAAAAATGCCGGACAAAACCTCAGTGGCTTAATGCAAGCTGACGAGGAAGTGGCGACTCATGCAGCAACCTGAACCATCATCAATGAAAAGAGGAAACCCATGAGCAATACACCGAACACCATCGGCACACCCACCAACAACCAAAAACTGCTTGCCTGGGTTGACGAAATAGCCGGACTGTGTAAACCGGAGCAGGTCGTCTGGTGCGATGGCTCGAAAGCCGAATACGACCGGCTGTGCCAACTGATGGTCGATGGCGGAACTTTCATCCGTCTCAATCCGGAAAAGCGACCCAATTCCTATCTAGCACGTTCGCACCCCTCCGACGTCGGCCGGGTTGAAGACCGCACTTTTATTTGCTCGATCAACAAGGAAGATGCTGGCCCGACCAACAACTGGGCACCGCCAGCGGAAATGCGCACCACGTTGAACGGCCTGTTCGACGGTTGCATGCGCGGTCGCACTATGTACGTTATTCCGTTCAGCATGGGTCCGTTGGGTTCGCCCATCGCCAAGATCGGCGTTGAAATCTCCGACAGCCCGTATGTTGTGGTCAATATGGGCATCATGACCCGCATGGGCCGCG
>DDST01000035.1 GCA_002343485.1 Proteobacteria bacterium UBA2383 | reverse complement strand
GGCAGCGCTGGCCAGTTGATTGGCCTGCCCGGCGTTATCGGTGCTTTGTTTCACCGTCGAGGTCAGTTCTTCCATGCTGGAGGCGGTCTCTTCCAAGGCGGAGGCTTGTTCTTCAGTGCGCTGCGACAGGTCGGTGCTACCCTGGGCGATTTCGCTGGCAGACGAATGGACCGTATCTGCTGCGGTATTGATTTCCTTCACAACGGTTTTCAGCCGCTCTCGGGTGCTGTCCAACGCCCCCAGCAACTGGCTGACCTCGTCACTGCCAGTGATGGTAATGGCGCCGCTGTCCAGCTCACCTGCCGCAATGCAGCGAGCCCCTTCTTGGGCCTGCCGCAGCGACTGGACGAGAACACGGGTAATCCCATAGGCCAGCAGGAAGGCTAACACCACACAAAACAGAATACCGGCCAAGGCGATGAATTTCTTTTCATTGAAGCCAGCGATACGGTTCTGCAATAACGTCAGCAAAGCAGGCGCCGTGGCATCATAGAGACCAAAGCTGGCTTCAATGGCCTGGGTACCGGCCGCGAAAATTTCACGGGGGGATAGCGCGGCATCCACTTGCTCGCTACGAGCGAGTTGTTCCGCGATAGTCAGAAATGCTTTCATTGGCGCCACGAGGGCGTCCCACTGGGCGCTTAAAGCCGGTTTGAGCGATGCATTGTTCGTGAATGCCGTATCCAAGCTGTTCTGGATGCCTTGTTGCACCATCTCAAGCTGCCCCAGCGACTTCGCGAGCCGAATAGGATCGTCTTTCGAAATCTGTTGGCGCACGACGATACCTGTCACTATGCCCCGAATTTGACCGAGGTGTTCGACGAGAAAAGGTACCCGGCCTACGACGACATCCATCAGGTAGTAGCTGTCCGGATCAGGGTCTAAAACCAAGTTAGAAGTAACCCCCACATGAGAGATCAGCTCAAGCAGCTTTTCCATGATCGCGGTATGCCGCGCGAAGTTGTCCTGAACCGTCAACTGAAGGGTATGGGTGTTGAGATTTTGCCAATCCGTCTTAATCACTTGCCATAGGTTACCGCTATCCAGCACGCCGCTGTATTGGGCATCAACAGCGCCCACGTTCTTGACATCTTCGGCAAGCTGACTCTGTTTCGCCATGATTTTTTCCCGAAACGAGGCCTCACCGCTCAGATAGGCGGTGCTCATGCCACGATGTTCGGCAAGATGTTGTAGCAATGTACGCACGGGTTGCAGGTATTGCACGCCCACGATTTCTTGGCGGGCGAAGTCGATGGCCAGGTTTTTTTCGGCGACCAGCAAGTAAGTCAGTAACATAATAGGGACGAAAAGCACTGCTACCAGCAAAACGAGTTTTTGCCAGATTCTTAATCGATTAAGAACATTCATTTTGTATATTCTCACTATATAAATACAATCATGGACGACTCATAAGTCACTTTTGAAAACACAGTCTAATTCCATTGCTGAATAGAACTGATTTTCATAGAACTGATTTTCAGTAAGCTGATGTAAACGAAGTAAAACCAAATATTTTGAGTCATTACTGGGTATGCTTCGTTTTTGATCAACCTACAGATATATAGTGTAATAACCAAACAAAGTTGATACCAAGTATAGTTGCCTCGAAATTCGGTATTACCCCCGAATCAGCACCGCCAGAAATTCAGTCGTTCATTAAAACGACCATTTCATCTGGCCATAAATGCGCCGTTCCACTTGCTCGGGGAATGGATAGATTTCCTGCACGAACTCCACATGTGGCGGTCCCAACAGATTGGCGCCTACCAGCGACAGTTCCAAATCCCGGCGGGGCCGCCAGCCGAGGCGGGCATTCACGCTAACATAATCGTCAACAGCCGATATAAGCGTTGGCTCAACAACAACCAGATCAGAAAGCTCATCCCCATAGTACAGCCACAGATCAAATTCTAGATCGTGACGGATATCGAAGCTGGACCGGAGCGACAGTTGATGGCGTGGTTGTGAACCATCACGCACGACCGGCAGCACGCCGGAAAATCCTGGCTGGTTTCGTAAGTGAGCCCGTAAATACGAGTAAGCCCCTTGCAGCCGCCACGTCTCTGCTGCTTGCCAATTGACTGCAACTTCAAACCCATAAGTGTGACCTTGGCTCGCATTGACGAATAAACCGGGCACCTGCACGTAGCTATTTTCTACGACTGTGGCAAGGTCGCTGCGGATATCGATAGCGCGTAGATCGTCGTAATCGTTGTAGAACGTAGCGACATCCAACGACAACTGCTCGCTTAGCAAGGCACGATAGCCGATCTCATACGCGGTGAGCTTTTCCGATCCGAAGGCGGGGTTACCCTGGAAGATCAGCAAGACGGGTACAGGCAGTGGATTTTCCGGGGTTTGGGGCGGTAGCGTGAGCAGATTCAGCCGGATACTATTGTCCACCCGCGAGGGGGTACGCACAGCGCGAGACACCGCTGCCCACAACCGATGTTGCGGATGAATCTCCCATAACAGACGAGCGTTCGGTTGAAACTCCCAACCGGTAAAGTCATTATGCTCCAGGCTGGCTCCCAGTGTGACCTCCAGGACGTCGGGGATCAAATCGATCTTATCCTGGAGAAAAGCGCTGAACAGATCATAATCCAGCGCCGAGGGGACCATCGTGCTGACTTCTGTAGCAAAGTAGCGATCCCGGTGATGGCGATACTCCAGTCCCCAGAGCAGCGCATGGCGTTCGTTTAGGGCGAACGTATGCTGTAAGTCCAGATCGAAGGTATCCAGATCCACCCCCAGCAAGGCATTGGAATACCGTTCCCACTGGTAATAGAACTTCACATCCAGGTTCGAGGTGGAGGAAAAAACGTGCCGCCAATTTCCCTGCAAATCGCCTCCAGAATCCCCGGTGGTATCGCGAACTTGTTGCTGGTAGGGGGGAGTCAAGGCAGGTACGATCGTATTTTGTTGCAGCGATCCACCGTATACATCGCCTTGCAGGGAAAAACTATCCCGGCCTGAAGGCGTCCAGTCGAGCCGGAATCCGCCACTGCTTAAATACCATTCATCCTCAGCATCGCGTCCCTGAAGGTCCAGCAATTCATCCCGGTTGACATACTTGCCGTATAGCCGGTAGTGCGCATCTTCGCCCCACTGATCGCTGAAACGCACGCCAACAATCAGCTTCTCCTCATTGCCAGCAGTGACGCTGACCAAATTTTCGGTGCCGGCAGCCCGCCGGGTCAGAATATTGATCACGCCATTGACTGCGTTAGCGCCCCACAGACTCGCTCCCGGTCCCCGGATGACTTCGATTCGCTCGATATCTTCGAGTAAAAAATTTTGGAACTCCCAGTACACGCCAGCAAACGTCGGGGTGTAGATCGAGCGGCCATCCACCAGCACTAGCAATTTGTTAGAAAAACGTCCATTAAACCCGCGGATCGAAACCGCCCACCGGTTGCTGTCAATTTGCGCCACCTGCACACCGGGCGCTAGCCGCAGCGCGTCTGGAATATTCGTGACGCCGCTACGGCGAATATCGTCCTGCGTGATGACAAAAACCGCCGAAGCGGCATCGGTTAATCGCTGCGCTTGCTTGGCGGGCGATACCACCTCCATATTCATCAATTCTTCGATGCTGAGTTGAGTCAAATCCGGCGAGGCCGCCTTCGCTGGATTCACCGCCATCCCCATCAAACAAATCAATAGAATTTGCTTTAGCGTTGTTCTCAGTTTTATCGCTACCATCGCCAGATAACCTTGCCATAGATACTACGAGGAATCTCGCTGCCCACCAGATCGAAGGTGGTGAACTCTACATGGCGGTCGTCAAGGAGGTTTTGCCCAACCAAGCTAAATTCCAGATCTTTACGGGGACGCCAGCCTAGGCGCAAATCCAGCCGTGTATAGCTTGGGATGTCTAATGCCGGCAGATCATCGACATAATACAGCGCCAGATCCAGTTGCAAATTCCTAGCAAACTCCCACTGCGAACGAAGCAAAAATTGATGAGTAGGGTCACTGTTTTCGAGTCTGTTCTCAGAAAACGCAAGATTGCGTGCAGGATCATCCCGGGCATCGATATTAAGCCAGGCATAACCGGCGTTGAGATGCCAATGGGACCAAGGCTGCCAAGTCAAAGCTGCTTCCAGGCCATAGGTATTTAATTTGGTCAGATTGCCAAGGGTTTGCGCAATCAAAAGATGCGGTGGCAACGGGGTCAGTTCGAAACTGGCTGAACTTTCGCTATTTCGGACCTTGTCATAGCGATTGTAAAAAGCAGTGACATCCAACGTCATATTCTGCCTCGGCTCGCTACGGTAGCCCAGCTCGAAAGAGACCAATGTTTCGCTGTCCATATCTTCGTCGCCGAGAATGGAAAGCAATGTAGGCGGCACACCGGGAATACCTGCTAAATTGATGCGGATATCCGTATCCGATCGCGAGGGCGTGCGCACAGCGCGCGATACCGCTCCCCAAAGGTTCTGCTGGGGATCGATTTGCCAGAGCAGGCGGGCTGTGGGTTGGATCTCGAAACCTGTATAGCCGTTATGCTCGAATTTCGATCCCAGGGTCAACTGCATGTTGTCCAGTAAATGGATTTCGTCCTGTACAAACGCGCTATACACGTCCGTGCGCCGGTCTGGTGGATCGAAGGAAACTGTGAAAGAGCCATCCAGGTTGTCCCAGATGTGGCGGTAGCCGAAACCCCAGGTAATGTTCTGGCGATCGCCCCAGGGAAAGCGATGTTGAAATTCGAGATCGAAAGTATCGATCCGTTGATTCAGTATGTCTTCACGGCGTCTGGTGGCGTCATAATAGGTTTGCAGAATCCATTCGGAATTTGCTTCCAATGGCCGCTTCCAGCGAAATAGCAGGTTACCACCCCATGAGTCGACCGTGTCTTCAATAAGCGGCGCCGAGGGCGGTGTCAACGAGCTGATTTGCAGCGTCTGATCTAGCTGGCCCTGGTAGAAATCACCTTGTAAGGTCAACTCATCTCGTCCGGAGAGTGTCCAGTCGGCGCGGAATCCTCCCTGTGCCTGATCCCAAGCATCGTGTGCTGAATCATCTTCGGCATCCCAAAAGGCGTCACGCCGGAAACCCTTGCCATAGACGCGATAATGACCATTTTCTCCCAAACCGCCGCCATAACGAAATGCTGCGCCTGATTCCTGATTACCTTCCAGTGCAGTAACCAAGCCTCCCTGCGTGTCGCGGGCCTGGCGGGTGCGAACATTGATGACGCCGTTGACCGCGTTGGCGCCCCATAGCGCGCCGCTGGACCCCCGTATCACCTCGATACTCTCGACATCCTCCAGCAATACATCCTGCGCCGCCCAGTAAACCCCGGAGAACAGCGGCGTATACACGCTGCGCCCATCGATCAACACTAGCAGGTTGCCAGCGAAGCGATTATTCAGGCCACGAATGCTGATGGCCCACTCGCTGGCGCTAATCTGGGCTACATGCACACCTGGAACCATGCGCAGCGCATCTGGAATACTGGTCGCGCCCGAACGGCGGATGTCTTCGCGGGTAATCACGAATGCTGCCGCTGCGGTATCGAACAACCGTTGAGTATTTTTCGTCGCTGAGAAGATCTCGATATTCATCAGCTCTTCGATGCTGAGTTGAGTCAGATCAAGATCCGCGTCCTGAGCGGCCGCCATGCTTGTATCGAGCGATACGAACAAGGCGGCCACGCCCAATATACGGCACGTCATCCTTTTAACCAGTATTTCAGGAGGAAAAACCGGGCCAATTACTATCCAGTTAAACTGGTTTTTTTCTTGCTCGAACCGCTTCCCTATCCTTTGAAAAAGCTTCAAAGGGGCATTCATGGATCGGCCCTCCGAGGATCACCTACGATGACCGCTAGCTTAAGCAATTGGGAACTCAATTTGAGATTGGCCTGCTCCGCAGCAGTGATGTTGATGCTGAATCGGATGCGTTTCCCGGCTTCAAAAAGTCCAATGATGCCACCGGCCTGGGCAAAATCACTGATATCGCTGACCGTCAGGATCGGCAGGCGGGCAAGTTTGGCTAGCACAGCCTTGAGCTGCCCCTGTTCCGATCGGCCAATGAAGACGACATGGCATTGATCGGGTCTAGCCGCCAAGAAAAAAAGGCGCACCTCCACCGGATGGCCTTCCACCATTTTGCCATCGAGGGTTGTCAGCGCGTCACCGAATGAATCAGCCCCGGCAATACAGATCACCAACGGCGAGTCGGTAGTGGGGAATGCTCCCTGTGGCCACTCGACGAATTTAGTGAAGTTATAAAGATAGGCGGCCTTGAGCACATATTCGCTGTAGACTTCTGCCCCCAATGGCCTCATCAACAGGGCTATGATCAAACATACCAGCCAATGGCGCATGTGCTTTACTCATCTTCGCCAATTTGCTGGGGTGCTTGACCTCAAGCGAGCTGTCAAAATGACCATTTCATTTGGCCGTACAGGCTGCGTTGGACTTCGACCGGGAACGTGTAGGCTTCCTGTACGTATTCCAGATGACCTCCACCGCCATCCAGCAAGTTGGCGCCCACTAGCGAAAATTCCAAATCCTTGCGGGGCCGCCATCCCAGGCGCAGATTCAGGCTGAAATACGGATCAATCTTGACCCGGTTAAACGGAGAGAGCGTTAAAATTGAGCCATCCCGGTTGACGTAGCGCCCCCATGCATCCAGATCAAGATCATTCGATAAATTCCAAGATGAAAGCACTGAAATCTGATTCAGATTAAAGCTGTAGTCGGCTGGATCACCAAGCCGCTTGATATCGCTATGTAAATACGAGTAAGCGAGTTGCATCCGCCAAGCCGGCATCGGACGCCAATCCGCCGCCAGCTCAAATCCGGTGTCATAGCCCGACTGTGCATTTTCCAGCTGCAGTGGCAGGACCAGATAGGGCGGAACTATTCCGGTTTCTAAAAACGGTGTCCCAAGAATTGTGCCGACTACTTGATCATAATCATTGTAGAAGGCAGTGGTATCGATGGAAAATCGCTCGGCCAATTGCACACGGTAGCCGGCTTCGTAAGCAATGAGTTTTTCAGTGTCAAGCTGGCTGTTTCCGAATGTCGTGATCAGTGTTGGCAAATTTCCCGTTATTGGTGACGGTGGTAAGGCATACAAGCTTGTTTGCGCGTGCTCCTCGCCACGTGAAGGGGTGCGGATAGCTCGCGATATCGCTGCCCAAAGATGATGATTGGGACGCGGCGTCCATAACATCCGGATGCTGGGCTGCCATTCCCACCCCGTGAAATCGTTGCGCTCCAGCTTAACACCGGCCGTTAAGCGCAATTGCTCCGGAATCAGGTCAACTTGATCCTGAACGAAGGCGTTGAATAATTCTGTCGTTGCACTCTTAGGATTAACGGTTGCAAGCGCGGTATCGGTGAACTGATCCCAATTGCGCCGATAGCCCAATCCCCAGACAATGTTCTGCCGGTCACCTAACGTGAAATTATGTTGAAAATCTATGTCAAACGTATCCGTGTCAGCAATATAAAGCGGTTCTTCACGGTCCGCATACTGGTAATACACTTGCAATCCTATCTGCGATGCCGCGGAATATTGATGTTCCCAATGTGCCTGCAAGCTGCCACCTGTGGCATTGATCTTCGCTAACTCCTGCTTGGAAAACTCCGAGTCCAAGGTGGGGAATACATAGTTCTGATCGAAGTTGCCCTCATAACGATCACCTTGCACGGCGATCTTATCCTGGGCCGATGGCGTCCAATCCAAGCGGAATCCGCCTTTGCTCATGCGCCAGTCATCGCCAGCATCGCGGCCATTGAGCGTTGCCAAGCCATCGCGCTCGGAGAACTGCCCGTAAACCCGATACTGGGTGTTATCACCCAGTGTGCCGCCATAGCGAACCCCGGCGATAGCCCGCTCTTCATTGCCAGCGGTCAGTGTCACCAATCCGCCTTGGGTATCCTCGCTGTTTTTGGTGATGATATTGATGACGCCGTTCACCGCGTTGGCGCCCCACAGGCTGCCACCAGGGCCACGAATCACCTCAATCCGTTTGATGTCAGGCAGGAATAGATCCTGCAACTCCCAATACACGCCGGAAAACTGTGAAGTGTAAACCGAGCGGCCGTCGATCAGTACCAGCAATTTGTTGGCAAAACGACCGTTGAAACCACGAATGGTGATCGCCCAACGGCTGGAATCAACCCGAGCCACTTCCACACCGGGTGCAAGCCGCAACGCCTCCATCACGTTGGTGACTCCCGACCGTCGAATATCATCGGCGGTAATGACAAAAACTGCCGATGCAATGTCTTGTAAGGCTTCCTCGACCTTCGTTGCCGATACCACTTTAATCTGCATCAACTCTTCGATACTGAAATAGGTCAGATCGGGTATTTCAGCCGCTTGAACCCCGCCCGGTAGGCTAGCAGTCAGCCCCACCCCCGCTGCCAAAGCCAGTACACCCTTTGTTTTTTTGCCAAAGGTTTGTTTTTTCAACATCATTCTACCTTAGGATTCATGATTTCATTGGCTTTCTGGGAGACCTGCAAACGCTTCAGGGCCATCATTCACCCCTACTCCAGCTTTCAGGCTCGGGTATTCTTGGGAATTCAAGCACCCATTAAGAACACTAGCGAGAGCACCAAGACCACCGTAATATTATGTTAATTATTGACCGTTATCTGTAGCTGAAACTAACTCAATTGTCACCTCTTACACCGCATGCGCTTAAGCGCCGTTGCTTTTCTAATCGGCATTCTGCTCCTAGAAGCCCTGCCGGAGCTGCCTCATCGAAGCTGGGTGCTGGCATTGCCCGGCATAGCGCTAGTGGCATGGCGCATTCCTCGTTTGCAACTGCCGGCCTGGAGCGCGGCAGGCTTCCTATGGGCCTTGCTACTGACCCCAGCCGTCGCGGTGCTACCGGCTGAGCTGGAAGGTATTGAACTCCTGGTCGAGGGCTGGATCGCCACCATCCCGGACCGCCAAGACCGTAGCATCCGTTTTGTATTCGAGGTCGCGCAGGTGGCCGGTGACCGGGAACAGTCAGCATCCCTGGCAGGTCATCGGCTGCGTCTATCGTGGGAGGATGACCGCAGAGCCAATTCCGAGGCAGCCGCCGGCGCTACCGCGGGCCTGGCATTGCGGGCCGGCGACCGCTGGCGGCTTACCGTGCGCCTTAAAAAGCCTTGGGGACTCCGCAACCCTGGCGGCTTCGACTACGAACGCTGGTTGTACGCCCAAGGTATCATCGCAACCGGCTCGATTCGTTCGCACCCCCCGCCACGCCGGTTGGCTGAAGCCGAACGCTATCCGTTGAATCGCCATCGCCAATACATCGCTGACCGTTTCAACCAGGCGCTACCCGGCAATCCCTCTGTTGGCATTCTGGCGGCGCTGGCCGTGGGGGAAAGAGGCGGCATCAGCCCCTGGCAATGGGAAACCTTCCGGCGTACCGGCACCAGTCACCTCATGGCTATTTCCGGCACCCATATCGGTTTGATAGCCAGTCTGGTATTCGCACTGGTTTGGAGTCTATGGAGCCGTATCCCGGCATGGACTCTGCGCTGGCCGGCCACCCGCGTAGCCGCACTGGCGGCATTATGTGGCGCTGGCGGTTATACCCTGCTATCTGGCTTGGCAGTACCCGCCCAGCGTTCCTTTCTCATGGTGGCTGTGGCAATGCTGGCGCTGATCGCCTTGCGCCCGGCAGCTTCTGGACGAATTCTGGCGCTGGCGTTGCTGGTGGTGTTGCTTGCCGATCCCGGCGCACCACGAGGCGCAGGGTTCTGGCTGTCATTCGGCGCAGTCGCGATCATTCTCTACAGCGTCACTGGCCGGTGGCAACCCCGCCATCCGCTCGGTCAAACCATCCGTTTGCAACTCCATATTACCCTGGGGCTGTTGCCGCTGACCCTGCTATTCTTCCAGCAATTCCCCCTGCTGTCGCCCGTGGCTAATCTCATCGCCATTCCCTGGATGGGTCTGACCGTGTTGCCCTTGAGTCTGCTAGCGGCACTGCTGACCCCTGTGAGCGCAACTTTGCAGACATTTGTATTGGAACTGGCAGCAGTGACTATGGAAGGGCTATGGCAGATCCTGCGTTGGCTGGATCAATGGCCCGGTCTGGTGCTGCATCGCCCGATCCCGCCGCTCTGGACGCTGGCCTTGGCCTTGCCCGGTATCGTTTTGCTCCTTGCTCCGCGCGGCCTGCCAGGCCGCTGGCTGGGCATCCCCCTCTGCCTGCCACTGCTGTGGCCGCCAGTTTTCGCACCAGTAGCAGGCGGATTCTGGTTCACGTTGCTTGATACCGGCGAGGGACTATCCGCTGTGGTGCGGACCCGCCGCCATGTCCTGGTCTACGATACCGGCCGGCGGCTCGGCACCACCTTGGATACCGGTCGCGCCGTGCTGGCGCCATTTCTGCACTGGCAAGGTGCGGAGCATGTGGATATGTTGATCATCAGTCATGCTGACAGTCAGCATACCGGCGGGGTACGGTCACTACGGGAGTTATTGCCCGTGGAACGTATTCTGACCTCAGCTCCCGGTCAAACACCTATCGGCAGCGTGGAACCGTGCCGGGCGGGCCAGGCATGGGAATGGGATGGGGTGCGCTTTCAGATGCTGCATCCACCGCCGCACGGCTTCCGCGATGACAACGCCTCCTGCGTGCTGAAAGTCGAAGGCATTGCAGGCCGCGTGTTGCTGCCCGGCGATATTGAAACCCGCGCTGAAGTCACGCTGGCGAAAGCGTATGGAAACCGCTTAGCCGCTGAGGTGCTGGTTGCCCCGCATCAGGGCCGCCGCAATCTGTCCACCCCGGCCTTCCTGAATGCCGTTGACCCCCGTTACATCCTATTCGCAACGGGCTATCACAACCGCTACGGCTATCCCCGTGCTGATACCGTGGCGCGCTATCAGGCCACCGGTGCTACCCTGCTCGATTCCTCCTATGAAGGCGCGCTGACCTTTCGATTGGAGCCGGGACAACCGCTGGAACCCGTGCGTGAGCGGCACGATAACCGCCACTATTGGGATGAACCATGAAGCAGGGAGCTATGCAGGGTACGCATACGGCCTCATGACCTTGAATCACTTGTGAGAGACGCCAGAATCATCATCCTGGCGGTATTCTCTCTCACTGCTTTCCCGCATCCGCGATAGACAAGATGCTCATGGCATAGCCCCCTCATCCATCGCGAGCATTCATGCCTACGGCACATGCGGCCGTTCCAGATACTCATGCGACTGCATTTCCTGTAAGCGGCTTACCGTGCGCTGGAATTCGAACTTCAGCTTCTGGCCGGTATAGAGTTCATGCAGCGGCGCAGCGGCGGAGACAATCAACTTCACACTCCGGTCATAGAATTCATCGACCAGATTCACGAAGCGCCGCGCCTGGTTCTCCATCTGCCAGTCCATCACTGGGATATTGGAAATCAACACCGTGTGAAAACAGCGGGCGATCTCGATGTAATCGGCGGTACCGCGCGGGCCATCGCAAATCGCCCGGAAGTTGAACCAGATAATGTCATCTGCCTCGCGCAGGGTAGGAATAAACCGGCCCTCGATTTCCAAATCACCACCACGATGACCCGGTTCAGGCGCAAGATTGTTGAACACGTCGTTCAGAATCTGCTCAGCCCGGTCGTCCAGCGGATAATGATAAATCTCAGCCTTTTCCAGATAGCGCAACCGGTAATCCACGCCACCATCCACATTCAGAACATCCAAATGCTGCTTGATCAAGTCGATTGCCGGCAGAAACCGGGCGCGCTGCAAACCATCTTTATATAAATCATCAGGCAAAATATTGGAGGTGGTAATCAACGTAACGCCCAGAGCAAACAATTCCTTCAGTAAGCCATACAACAGCATGGCATCGGTGATATCGGAAACAAAGAATTCGTCCAGACAGATCACCTGCGCTTTTTCGGCGAAACGGCGGGCCACGAGCCGCAACGGTTCCTGCTGTTGTTTAAGCTGCTTGAGTTCGGCATGAACTGCGCGCATGAAACTGTGAAAATGAATGCGCTGCTTGCGTTCCAAAGGCAGGGCATCGACAAAGGTATCCACCAGATAAGTCTTACCGCGCCCCACTCCACCCCACAGGTATAGACCTCGAACCGCGGGACCGCTGGCGGCAGCCGGTTTATCGCGGCCTGTTAATCGGCTTAACAAACCGCTTGTTTTTTTAGCTGGCGCTGGCGCTGGTTGAGCCATCAATTGATCATAGATTTTTTGCAGATGCAGAATGGCCCGCTCTTGGGCAGGGTCATGCTGAAATCCCTCTCTTTCCAGATCAAGACGATAACGTTCGTAAGGCATGGCAGAACTCGGATCAAATTGATTTTATTAAAATTAATGCGATGATGGAACGGTCCGTCCCAGAGATTGGCGTTGTGGTAGATAACGGGACCAATCGCGGCCTGTGTCGCCAAATGCGAAAAAATCCGGATTAATCAACACTGGCCGGGCGTTGTAGCGCAGGGGCCGCAACTGCATGTCGGTCATCTGACCACCGGCTTCCTCGATAATGATTTGCGTGGCAGCCGTGTCCCACTCGCCGGTCGGCCCGAAGCGAGGATAAAGATCCGCCTTACCCTCGGCAATCAAACACGATTTCAGGGCGCTACCCAGAAACATATGGCGATAATCGCCAAGTTGTTGCAGGTAGTCCTGCAAGCGGCGGCTACGGTAAGAAGCCTCACTGCTGGTAACTCGCGGGGGTTGATGGCTGCTGCGGGCAACTTGAATGCGCCAAGCCGGTTTACCGCTACGGGGTTTTTTCCACGCACCGCCGCCACGCCAAGCGTAGTAACAAACGCCATCCACAGGCGATAGAACCAGCCCAAAGACTGCTTCATGTTGATGAATAAGCGCGATATTGACTGAAAACTGGTCGCTACGCCGAATAAATTCACGCGTGCCGTCAAGCGGATCGACCAGCCATAGCCACTCCCAGCGGCTGCGTTCAGCAAAGCCGATATCCGATGCCTCCTCGGACAAGATTGGAATCTGGGGAGTCAACCTGATCAGGCCACGCAAAATACAGTTGTGGGCCGCAAGATCGGCCTCAGTGACCGGGCTTTGATCGGCTTTTTCTGTAATACTGAAGGAACCGGCATACACATCCAAAATACGGCGTCCCGCCTCCCGGGCGATCGCCTGAACCGGCTCCGCCAGGGCGGACAATTGAATAGGAGGGACGTCGTTCATGACGTGAAGAACCTCACGGGTCGTTATGATAATGGTGTGGAGTGCATATCAACTATTCAGAACCACTGCATTCACACACTAAATTCTACACAAAATTTAGCCCAAGCCGCTTGCCGGTGGAGCCTTTTCATGACGTTGTGGCTACCATGGCCAGAGATTTGCACTGTCCTGCTCGATATGGACGGTACGCTGTTGGATTTGCATTTCGACAATTATTTCTGGTGGGAATTGATTCCAAAACGCTACGCTGAGCGCCATGCCTTGTCCCTAGACCAAGCGCATGCCGAGGTTAAGGCCCGCACCCAGGCGGTCGAAGGAACGTTAGACTGGTATTGTCTGGACTACTGGACCCGGGAATTAGCACTCGATGTTGTTGCGCTGAAGCGCGAAATCGAGCATCTGATTGCTGTCCATCCCTATGCCCTGGAATTTCTCGATGCGCTGCGCGCAACCGGCAAAAGAGTCATCCTGGTGACCAATGCGCATCCACACAGTCTGAGTCTGAAGATGGAAAAGACCCAGCTCACAGGACACTTTGACGCCATGATCTGCGCCCATGACCTGGGATTGGTGAAGGAACAGCCGGAATTCTGGCCTCGATTGCAACAGATCGAGGCATTTAACCCAGCAGCGACTCTATTGGTAGACGATAACCTATCGATTCTGCATACAGCGCAGGACTATGGAATCGCATATGTCGTATCGGTGCTACGGCCGGATTCCATCGATCCACCCCGGACACTGGACCGGTTTCCAGCGATTCAAGACTTTTCCGATTTGTTGCCTATCGTTTAGCAAAATCACGCCTGTCTCCCTCTAGTGGAGAGGAATCAATGGTGAGGAGATATTCATGCGCGAGCTGCAACCGGGACAAAATCAACCCATCGGCGGGGGCCGGGTCGTGGTCGGCGTCAGTGGCGAGCCGCGCGAGGACTTCGAAGCCAGAACCCAGATCGGGGCGGTATTACTTGGCGCGGGCGGGCAAGCGCGTGATCTGTCTGATCTGGTAAGCGCCGAGCAACCCCATTCCCCAGACAACTCAGTGACCTTCACGGGCTATCCGCCCGAGTTCCGCATCGAACTGGACGCCGTACCGGCTGCTATCACCCGCATTGCTATCGTGCTGGCGGTTAAGCCGGGCATGCCCCCGGGCGTGACGTTTAGCGTCTTCACCGCCATTCGATCCTGGCTAACTGACGCTGCAGATCAGCCGCTGTTGCTGTTTCCGCTGCCACCGGCCAGCCGCGGCGAGACGGCGATGATTATGGCGGAACTGTATCGCCATCAAGGTCAATGGAAATTCCGGGCAGTCGGTCAAGGGTTTGCTGCCGGTCTGCCTGCCTTGGCGGCGCATTTCGGTTTGCGTGTACCGCAACCGGTGCCAGAAAAGCCCCCCATCATTGGACCAGAATCGCGGCGCGGCTCCGGTCAATCCACGGGTCCCGCTGCGTTCAGCGGCACCGGTTTTTGCGTTCACCCGGAGGGCTATGTGCTGACTAATCACCATGTGATCGAAGGCGCCCGGGAAATCCTGGCCCGCTCGCCACGTCAGCGTTGCCGGTTGGAGCCGGTGTTCGCCGATCCTACCAACGACCTGGCACTGCTGCGGGCTGATACATCATGGCCGGGCGTCGCGGCTTTCCGCAGCGGACGGCAGGCGCAACTCGGCGAGGCGGTGATCGTTGTCGGCTATCCGCTGGGTGGATTGCTCGGTTCGGGGCCACAGGTGACCACCGGCAATGTCAGTTCACTGATCGGTCCGGGCGACGATACCCGCTCGCTGCAATTCACTGCTCCAATTCAGTCCGGCAATAGCGGCGGTCCGGTGCTGGACAGCGACGGCGCGGTTGTCGGGGTTGTCAGCTCGAAGCTGAACGCCGTGCGCGTTCACGAAATGACTGGCGATATTCCACAGAACGTCAATTTCGCGATTAAAGCGGCGTTGGCGTGCAGCTTCCTGGATGCGGTGGGAGTGGACTGTCAGAGCCGCGCGGCCCGTCCTGCCCGCAGCACTGCCGAGATTGCTGCCGAGGCCCGCGATTTTGTAGTGAAGATCGAATGCCAGGGATAGAGGTAGGGCACAAACCCGACGCAAATTCAGTACGCGCGCTCAACCAAAGTCCGTGCTGGCTAGATAAAAGCAAACAGGAACACGCTCAGAAAGCCGGCGATAGTCGCCAGCCCGACCGGCGGGCCACCATCTTCGTAGGCTTCCGGCATCATCACCGATGATACCATCGCTAAAATACCACCTCCGGCAATCGCACCGGCCAACGTGAGCAGTACTGGCGGTGCTTCGGCGAGAAAAATGCTGCTCAACGCGGCCGCCAGCGTGGCCGCCAGCACCAGCAGGCTCCACAGGGTAAAGATCCGTCGTGTGCTAAAACCGGCTTGTTTCATGCTCAATGTGCTGCCAATCGCCTCCGGCACACTCGATAGAAAGATCGCCACCAGAAACGTGTAGCGAAAAGCGTCGAGGGTTTCAAAGTTAGAGCCGATGACCACCGATGCCGGAATTCCATCGAGCGTGGCTCCAAGAAACAGCGCCAGCGGCGAACCTGTGGCCCCGTGTTTCGCGAGCAGCGCCTCTTGTTCTTTGCGGCTCAAACGCTGGATATTCGCCAGCGCCATCTTTTGCCAGGCTGCAGCATCAGGCCGCTCGTGCAGGACGGCCACATTTTGCAAGAGGCGTTGAGAATTAAGGGTTTCGACCGCGTGGCGCAGCCGGGGCGACTCATCAAGCAATTCGTCAAAATGCTCTTTACTGATTTTCAGCAAGGTGACATCGGTGATGGCCTTTACTGTAGCGGTACGCGATTCACCGGTCAGCAGCGCGGTTTCACCGAATGACTGGCCATTTGACAAGCGCGCCAAGGGAACAACTTCCGGGATTGCTGACGTTGTTGGCCTGGAATGGGCGAATACCTCGACTTTACCTTGGCCGATCAAATACAGCGCATCGCCGGCATCGCCTTGATGAAAAATGATTTCACCCGCCGCAACCTGCACCGGCTGAACGCAGAGTAACACCGCCTCCATCTCCTCAGGCGGCAGCGAACGCAGCAAATCGACCTGGGCCAACCGGGACAGCAGCTCTGCCGAGTGCTCGCGTTTCTGGCGCAGCAGATATAATTTGGCCAATGCCGGGTGGCGCAGCGCCGCGCCGTAACGTTCCAGCCAGCGATTTCCCAGATAATACAGCACGCCTCCCACGATAAAGCCCGCTGCGATCCAGCACCAGCTAGCGATACCGCTCAAATGATCTTCCACGATCAAACGTTCAGCACCTTCGAAAGCCAGTTCGAGCGCCAGCGCCTGGATCAGCGCCCCCGTGCCGAAAGCCATGATGATGGCGTTGGTCCGCCGCGAGGGCCGCCCGTAAAGGCCGATCACCACGCCGATGATTAATGAAGTCATCGCCAGCGTGGCCATCAATGCGGCGCCGAGAATTCTGGAGGGGTCGAGCGGCATGGGTAGGTACTAATCGGCAGATGGTCTCATGGGCCATGACACAGGGGCTAAATTTATCAAGCCGCTATTAAATACCCTGCAAACGGCTTTTCAGGGTTTACTGCGAGCCAAATTGGAATATGGTAAGAATACCAGTAACCACATACCGTTGCGTATGTGGCGGCAACTTGTGATGATGTGGGGTATTCGTCATATTTGGGGCCTCGATCGGATCAGCCGCGCCGAACCCTATCAACCATAGCATGAAACCTTTTCAGGAGTATGCCTGCCATGTCCTCTGCATCCCACTTGCCCTTGCTGATCGAGCCGGAGTTGCTGCAAACCCGTCTAGCCGATCCAACCGTTCTGATCGTTGATCTGTGCGATCCGGCTAGTTATGCCGCAGGCCATATTCCCGGTGCGGCTCATCTGGCTTACTCGGAGTTGATCTGGGTCAAACCACCGATGATGGGCTTATTGCCGCCCGAGAGCCATCTGAGTGAAGTACTATCCCGGCTCGGGCTGACCCCAGGCCAGCAGGTTGTCGCCTACGATGAGGAAGGCAATGGCCGTGCGAGCCGGCTGCTGTGGACGCTGTCTGCGCTCGGTCATGCGCAGTTGTCGCTGCTGAATGGCGGCGTTCATGCCTGGGATGCCGCCGGCGGGGCGCTGGAAGCCCAGTTCCACCACCCAGAACGCAGCGCCTATCAAGCCCGGATCTTGAATCCGGCGGCGGTCGCCAACCGGGACTACATTCTATCGCGACTCGGCCAACCGGATCTGGCGCTGTTGGACACCCGCACCACTGCGGAATATGCGGGTGCTGATGTGCGCGCGGCCCGGGGCGGCCATATTCCCGGTGCAGTGAATCTCAACTGGACTGACGCCATGGACCCGCAACGGCAAGGGCGGTTCCAGCCTGATCCAGTATTGCGCGAAATGCTGGAGGCACGCGGCGTCACTCCCGACAAGGAAGTGATTGTCTATTGCCAAACGCATCACCGCTCGGCACACACCTACTGGGTACTGCGTTATCTCGGCTATTCACGGGTGCGTGGCTATCCTGGCGCTTGGTCGGAATGGGGCAACGATCCTGCGTTGCCGGTCGAAATCTGAATTTCTCCTGCTCATTCAGCCCTCACCCCAGCTCTCCCTCTAGGAAGCAAGAATGAACGCTTACTGTGTCGCGATAAACAACCGCTCACGATAAAAGCGCAGTTCCTCAATGGAATCACGAATATCCTGAAGCGCTAGATGGGTCGAGGTCTTGTTGAAACCCTTGACCCGTTCTGGATACCAGCGCCGGCCCAACTCTTTGACCGTGCTGACATCCAGATTGCGGTAATGAAAGTACGCTTCCAGTTCGGGCATACAGCGCGCTAGAAATCGCCGGTCCTGACAAATGCTGTTACCACACATTGGTGATTTGCCAGAAGGGACAAAATGACTCAGGAATTCCAGGGTGCATAATTCAGCCTCGCGCTCGTCAATGCGGCTGGCGCGAACCCGGGCGACTAAACCGGATTCGCCATGCTGCTTCTGATTCCAGTCATCCATCGCTGCCAGAGTCTCGTCACTTTGATGAATTGCGAATACCGGACCTTCAGCGAGAATATTAAGCTGGCTATCGGTCACGATGGTGGCGATTTCGATAATGAAGTCGGTCTGGGAAGCCAAACCGGTCATTTCTAAATCAATCCAGATCAAATTTTCAGAAGACATGCATTCCGCTCTCTTGCTTTTTCTCCAACAATTTTGCATATAAAAACTCAGGTTCTTCGATCTTTTTTGTGGCGTTAGCTCCACAAAGCGGATTCTAGTCTGTCAAACCATCCGGTAAATCCGATTGAATGAGACAGAGCTATAATTTGTAGTAAACCATGAAAAACAAGGCTGACAAAGTACTCGTGAGGTTGGCCTCTACCCCGTCCGCCGTTTTGCCAAGGATATGTACATGATCGCCCTTACCAAGAACGCTGCGCTACGGGTTGCTCTCATCTATTTCGTTTTTAGCCTGCTTTGGATTCTGCTCTCCGACCGGCTATTGGAAGTCATCAGCACCAGCGCGGAAACCTTGTCAACGCTGCAAACCATCAAGGGCGGGTTGTTCGTCGCGGTGACCAGCGCCGGTCTCTACGGGCTGCTTCGAATCAGCTATCGTCGGCTCGCGGAGAGTGAAGAGCGTCACCGCATAGCGCAACGCTTGTCCGGAATAGGCTTATGGGAATGGAACATCGTAACCAACAAAGTTTACCGGTCGGATGAGATGTTGGCGATCTGGGGCTACAAGCCAGATGAATTCAGCGGCATTTTTAATGACGTAGAGACACGGGTGCATCCCGATGACCGGGCACGCTGGCGGGAAAATGTACGTGCCTGTGTCGAGAACGGCAAAGAATACAATATCGAATTTCGCGTGGTGAGACCGCATGGCGAGGTCCGCTGGGTCGCCGCACTCGGCAACATTGAGCACAGCAAAAACGGCAAAGCGCACCGGATGATGGGGGTTGCACTGGACATTACAGCGCGAAAGCAGGCCGAGATCGCCCTGCGCGAAAGCGAGGAAAGACTGCAAATCTTTATCGAACATGCCCCCGCGGCCCTCGCCATGTTCGACCGCCAGATGCGCTACCTTGCTGTCAGTCGCCGCTGGATGAACGATTATGGCCTAAAAGATAGCGTCATCGGCCAATCCCACTACACGGTTTTTCCAGAAGTTTCGGACTACTGGAAAGCTGTGTATCAGCGCGGAATGGCAGGCGAAGTTGTGCAGGTCGACCAAGATCGTTTTGAACGCCCGGACGGCACGGTGCAATGGTTGCATTGGGTCGTGCGGCCCTGGCACACGGATGATGGAGCCATTGGCGGCATCGTCATCTTTACCGAGGACATCAGTGGGATCAAGCACTCCCAGGAACAGTTGCATCACTTGGCCCACCACGACACCCTCACTGACCTCCCCAACCGGCTGTTGTTCAACGAACGGCTAGAGCAAGCCATCAAACGCACTGAACGCCATGCCACTCATCTGGCAATATTCTTTCTCGACCTCGATCACTTCAAGCATATCAACGACAGTCTCGGCCACCCGGTCGGAGACTGGCTGTTGAAGAGCATTGCAAAGCGCCTACTGGACAGCCTCCGCAAGGAAGACACCGTGGCCCGGGTTGGCGGGGATGAGTTCATTTTGCTGCTGGAGGATGTGCGCGAACCGGAAAAGGCCGCCGTCGCGGCGCAAAAGCTGATGGGGTCCTTGACCGAGCCTTTCCATCTGGAGGAACGGCAGATCACGATCTCCGCCAGTGTAGGCATCGCCCTTTACCCGCAGGACGGCACGGACCCCACCACCCTGCTACGTAACGCCGATGCCGCCATGTACCGCGCCAAGGAAGAGGGGCGTAACACCTACCGTTTTTATACCGAAGAGCTCACCCGCAATGCCTTTGAGCGGGTGTCGCTGGAAAATGACCTGCGCCAAGCGATTGCCAAGGGCGAATTGCTGCTGCTCTATCAGCCCCAGGTCGATCTGCGAAACAACCGGTTCATTGGCGTCGAGGCCCTGGTTCGTTGGCAGCATCCAAAACTCGGCATGGTCTCCCCCATCAAATTTATCCCTATGGCCGAAGAATGCGGTCTGATCCATCCCATCGGCGACTGGGTACTGTTCACCGCCTGCCTGCAAGGCAAAACATGGTTGGAGCAAGGCATCGAAATCGGGCAAATTGCCGTCAATCTAGCGGGCACCCAGATCCAGCGCGGCGGGCTGGCGGATACTCTAAAAACGGTACTGGCCAAGACCGGATTTCCCGCTGCCCGGCTGGAGTTGGAGGTTACGGAAGGCTTCATCATGCGGCAGGCCGAATCTGGCATCTGTGAGCTAGAGAGTATCCGGCGCCTGGGAGCGGCCTTGGCTATCGACGACTTCGGTACCGGGTATTCCTCGCTGAGCTATCTGAAGCGGCTGCCGATCCAGAAAATCAAAATTGATCAGTCCTTCGTGCGTGATTTACCCGGCGATCCAAACGACGCAGCAATCGCCAATGCGGTGATTGCTCTTGGAAAAAGCCTAAACCTGTCGGTCATCGCGGAGGGGGTGGAAACCCAGGAACAGGCCGACTTCCTCAAAAAAGCCGGGTGTCAGGAAGCACAGGGGTATTTGTATAGCAAGCCCATCGATGCGGAGAAGATCAAGGCATTGTTTTCTGCACAGGGAGGATAAATCCCCAAATCTTGGACCGGACCGGTTGCGGTCAGCCGGTAGTGCCCCAAGAATTT
>DDST01000137.1:2958-5133 GCA_002343485.1 Proteobacteria bacterium UBA2383 | reverse complement strand
CTTTGAACCCCGGAGAAATCGGCCGGAACGGCGCGCCGCCTGACCGCGAGCTCTCGGTTTTCCGACCGGGAGCGGCTCTGGCGCGTGTTGAGGTCCATTGATCAGCGGTTCCCTAGCGTTGGGGCGCCCGAAGAGCTCCCCTGGAGGAATTGTGGCGAAGACACGGTTTCGCACGATTCGGAGTAAGCCCAAAACGCTACCGAGCTTAAGTCCTTTGCACTCTTAGCAACCTAGGAAAGACGCTTGGTAAATGGAGCAACGACGTGTTCAAAAGGTTATTGTCCTTGAGGTTGAAAAAATCGCTTCCGGGTGGGGTAGGCGTCCTCGTGAGCGGTACGGCTGGCGCCCAGGCTCTGTTGGTTATGGCGGCGCCGCTGCTGACGCGTTTATATAGCCCGGAAGACTTCGGTCTGCTAGCAGTATTCTCCGCAATCCTCTCTCTGGGCGGAGTGATCAGCGCTGGGCGCTATGAGTTGGCGATTCCTCTACCAGAGAATGACGTTGACGCAGCGAATCTGACCGTCCTTAGTTTTCTTATAGTAGTTCTGACCAGCACTCTATTGCTAGGGGTCTTCGCGTCGTGGCCGGTAGAGATTGCTATCACACTCAACGTTCCCGAACTCGCGCCTTACCTGTGGTTGCTTCCTTGCGGTGTCCTCTGCTTCGGCAGCCACGAAGTGTTTGCCAAATGGGCGATCCGTGAGAAGCGATTTCCGACGCTTGCCCGCATCAGGATATATCAGACGCTCGGCGTACTCGCCGTGCAATTGGGTGCCTACAAGTTGGGCGCTGGCGCATTGCTCGGCGGGCATGCTGTGGGGCAAGGGCTTGGCGCGACCGGGCTTGCTGTGTCTGCCTTCAAGCGCCCGGAGTTGCGTCACTGCTCACTGGCGGAGATTAGGCAGCAGGCCAGCCGCTACCGCAGGTTTCCCCTATACTCTACTTGGACGGCGCTGTTGAATACGGGAAGTCTCCAGGTTGCGCCAATCGCTTTCGTTGTAATTTATGGCGCCGCTGTCGCTGGGCTCTACGCGTTCACGTTGCGAATAATCTCCATTCCGGGCACGATGGTTGGCAATGCGATTGGGAATGTTTTTTTGGCATCAGCAGCTGCGGCTCATCGCGGGGGCGATCTGACAGATCTTGTCGCCAAAATACATAACCGGCTAGCAATGATCGGAGCTTTGCCACTTATGCTTTTGATATTGTGTGGGCCAGATCTGTTTGAGTTTCTTTTCGGGCCCAAGTGGCGGCCTGCCGGAACGTACGCGCAATGGATGTCGCCGTGGATCTACTTTCATTTTCAGTGGGTTCCGCTTTCGGGCGTCGCAATAGTTCTTGAGCAGCAACCTGCACTATTGCTTACTGAAGCCATAACTCTAGTTCTAAGATTCACGTCGATAGGATTTTGTGCGCTATTTGCACTCGAACCAGACACCGCGATTTGCCTTTTCTCCGTAGTTAGTGCCGTGGTGTATTGTGTTCGACTAACTTGGTTTCTAAGTATAGCGGGGCTCCGATTAAATAGAATAATATTGGTAAATATAAAGTATGTTAGTGCGGCCGCGCTGCTCGTTTTTTCGCTGCTATTTTTTTTAGAACGCTTCTTGATTTGAAATTTTTGGGAAACGCTGATTTAGCGTCAGTAAGAAGTGCTTCAGTGCATTTGGGATTTGTCCGCCCGTATTTGCCTGTTTCTAAGCAATATACGACAATTGTACGAGCACAATCCGGATGCCAAAAAAATCCTCGCACGATTTCTGGCAGGGTCGGAAGGCGCTCCAGCGCCGCCTGGGTTCGGCGCCGCAGGCTGATTTTGTCGACCGGCTTCTGTTTCGCCACGCGTACCTTGACGCTCCTCCACACTTGCTAGCCCGGATTGAGTTGCCGGGAGTAAGCCGGCAGTAAGTGCAGTTCCAGCATACCGTTGGTGGGCGCGAGGTACTCGCTCACCAGCTTCGCTTTGTGAATCGAATGGCCATCGACGACCACGAAGAAACGCAACTGTCCGCCGGATTTCTCGATCAGACCCTACGGCAAAGTGCCCGTTAGGCCGCCCCGGTCGAGGACCTCCTGTTGGAAGAAATCGAGCGCACCGGTCTGATCCACGTGAACGAGACGGCGTGGCGAGAAAGCGACGTGTTGGTGTGACTGTGGGTGTTCAACGCCGTGACG
>DDST01000137.1:2670-2888 GCA_002343485.1 Proteobacteria bacterium UBA2383 | reverse complement strand
GCCACTTGCCGGCACACCAGTCAGTGCGGGCAGTAACTCCTCGACCTGACGGGTGCCCTCATGCAGGCGATCCAAAGCGGCCCGCGATGGCTCTTTCGACGGCTTGGCACGGCGCTTGGCGCCAGCCCTCTCCCAACTGAAGGCCTTGTGCAAACACCACCAACCCAGTCCCATCGTCAAGCTCGGCGAATTCGGCCGCGAGATGCTCAACGATTGGG
>DDST01000137.1:0-2651 GCA_002343485.1 Proteobacteria bacterium UBA2383 | reverse complement strand
TCTGTTGCGCCACTGGGTCATTGCTCGCCATTTCAGTGGGGGGGTTGGTTACTTTTTGCGATGCAACTTTGCGGTCCTCAATGATTAAAGACCACTGAATTCTCTATAGCTTGCTTACTAGTACGGATTGCGATATAGCGTGATTAATTATAACATTCTTTTCCTTTCGTTTCTGGCGTCGTTGCTTATCGGCGTAGTAGCTGTTTCAATGATTAAGAGCATGTGGGCTCGTGCGACACTTTTGCTTTTCCATGTGTCACTCTTTATCAATTCTGGGGTGGCGCCGGCCTACTATGATGTTCCAGTTTGGTTTGCGTGGTATCATTTCGCGTTCTTAATCGCGTGTTCCCTCTCTTTTGTCTTCTTTTGGCGGATATGCTCACCGTTCAGTGTCTCAGCTGCTAGGAAGCTAGAGCTTGCCGCGCCGTTCTTTCTACAAAAGCGACTCACGGTGTGGATACTTGTCGTATTTTATGGGGCGCTTCTGTCATCCCTAATCTATCCGGAGCTTCGTCTCGCTGATCTTTTCGAATTGCGCCCGCCAGATATAAGAACCTGGTTTGCATCCCGATTCGATCCTGTGGAATATGATGCTGTGGCGGCCATAACTAGATATATTAGACTGCTGGTATTTCCCTTTGTTTTTATTGCCTTTTTTCGCCTCTGTCATCGCCCATTGATGGTCATAGGATGCGTTGCGCTTGCGCTGTACATTCAGTATGTGGATCAGCAGTATATTGCTCGCGGATCGGTGCTCCTTTACGCTTTGAGTATTGGCTTATTTTACTTCATCAAAGTTCCTGCGTCTAGGAAGATAATTGTTGCGACAGGGTTCCTGGCTCTGCCATTGCTGGGGGTGCTACTGGAGTTTTGGATGGTTGTTCGGCTGGGTGAGGCGTATGAATTTAGGGGGGTTCTGCAATCTCTTGAAACGATACTAATAATGCAAACAGGTTTTGCCCGTGAGGCAGGCCTCATTCTGATCGGGAGCGGAAGGCATGTAGACTTAGAACAGTACTTTTTGTGGATCTTAACGCTACCGCTGCCCAAGGCGCTAGTTGGAGGCATTGAAGGTGCTCGCATCAACTACGAAATATCAGAGATTGTCCTGGGTTTGCCGCGAGGGTATCCCGGCTTCTATGTCATTTTAGGGGGTGTTGTCTCGGAGTCGGTCTACATATATGGTGATAAGCTGTTTTGGCTACATGGGGTGATGTTGGGGGCCGTCGGATCCGTTTTGATACGACTGTTGTCCGCAGTTAGCTACTTGGCATTCTTGACTGCGTGGACTGTAGTGTTTTTTTCATACAAGATGCCCGGGGCTGGTGTCGGAGCTGTCCTACCCTCCTTCGCCAACGAGTACATGTTACTTTATGTTGTTATGTGGTACATCGCCAGTAGGTATTCGCGACATCGCTCAGGCTCGAGAAAAGGTGGGAGTTTGTGACGGCTGACCTGACAACCAACTGTCCAATTAGCCGCGTTCGCCCATGTGCACACGTCTACCGCGGCGATGCTCGGACTAGCTCACGGATACAAATGCAGATGGCTTGGGTTGGTGCTCAAATCATCGATAGGAGAAGTCGCTGCTTTTTGCGGGAGCTAGTCTCCTATCTAACCCGCGGCGGTGCCGTGGTTGTTTTTCACGGTCAGTCGACGCTTCCCTACTTGTTGTTGGCAGCGTCGTTACGATTTCTGTCTTTATCAGATTGCCGCCTCGTTTATGATATGCATGATTTACACGAGTTGCCGCTCCGCGCAAGTTTCCGTGGGCGTCTACGCTATCACGTCTTCGCCCTTATGGAGTATCTGATTTGTAAGTTAGATGTGAAGATTTTGACGGTCTCAAAGGGGCTTGCGCGAGTCTTTTTTAAGCGGTTTCGACGTTCGCCAGTGGTGGTTTACAACGTGGCGTTCGAGGTGTATCGGCAGGGAGGCAATGAGGGCTCAAGGCGGTTAGGGAAAGGTGCGGGCGTAGTTTATTTTGGCTTAATTAAGCCGGACCGAGTGTCGTTGTCCCGGGCGCAGGAGGTTTTAAACACAGATAGTAGTTTGATTTTTGATATCTATGGGCAAGTGCCGAAAGGAGCCTTTGCAGCATACAGTGCCGAGCTTGATAAGCTGGCTTCAAAGACAGGTCTTCGCCTCCGCGGCGTGTACAGTCCTGAGGAAATGGGTTTCTTGGATAACTATCGCTACTCGTGGCTTTGCTTCGAATCAGGTCTTCTAAATATTCGCTACTGCATGCCGAACAAGCTCTTTCAGTCGCTATCAGCTCGCTTGTGCTGTGTAACTTCCGATAATCTTGTTGAGGCCCGAGCGTTGTTTGGTGATGCGTGCGTGTCGTACAGCGACTTCCTACGCATTTGTGAGGGCAAGCTCGAGTCACCAGCCGACGGGATAGATTGGGAGGACATAGAGGAGCGGATCCAGAAGTTGGCGGAGCGTTCGCGCACGTCGTTCTTGGAGGCATGCTCAAGTTGACGGCGCGTGTCCAAAGGGTATTGCAGTTGAGCGACAAGGCCAGCTTCATAGCGGTGTACTGCGTAGTAATGAATGAGGATTCGCCCTGCCCTCATGCGAGAGCTTGGGGGTGGTTTTCTGGAGTTTACTCTATCTCATGTGAAAGCGGGTCTATGTCGTTTCGTGTG
>DDST01000111.1 GCA_002343485.1 Proteobacteria bacterium UBA2383 | reverse complement strand
GGCAACTGGGTGGTCTTGCCGGAACCGGTTTCGCCGCACAGGACGATGACCTGATGCGCGCGGATGGCGGCGGCGATGGCGGCGCGGTGGGCATTGATCGGCAGGCTGTCGTCGAATTCAGGCGTTGGCAGCGCGGCGCGGCGCTCGCGCAGGCGGACGGCGGCGGCGTCCACCTCGGCGGTCAGTGGCTCCAGGTCCTGATCGATCGGCTTGCCGTCGCGCAGGCGCTGACGCAGACCGCGCAAGCGACGGGCGAACGCGGCCCGGTCGCGGGTCGGGCATTCCGACAAGCGGGCGGACAAAATGGCGAGCAGTTTTTCCACAAAGATACCCAACAATTCATTGACCCAAGGATGGCCATTCCAGCCAGCGCGGCGCACGCCGTCGTTTCAACATTGACCATGTTGAAGCGCCAATTGGGCACGGATCATAAAATCCACTTGCGGAAAGCGGGGCTTTCGCGTACTTTCCGCCGCGGGCCTGAGGTTGCCAACCTTCGAGCGCCCAACGTCGGCCCCCCTTGGATGCCCAGGGTTCCCGCCGGGATCTGGCACTCCAAGCGTCGGCAACAAGGAAATTATTGCCTTGAGGTTGTGTGTTGATGCGTACTGGTACTGTGAAGTGGTTTGACGAAGCCAAGGGTTTCGGTTTCATTGCCCCTGAAGACGGCAGCAGCGATGTATTCGTCCATTATTCGGTGATCGAAGGTAAGGGGTTCCGGACTTTGGCAGAAAACCAAAAGGTTGAGTTCGACGTCAAAGTCGGACCCAAGGGTCCACAAGCCACGATGGTAAAAAAATTCGGGGCTGAAAAATAACAATTCCCACCAATCTATCCTAGTCAAAGCCCCGCCTTGTGCGGGGCTTTGTCGTTTTCTCCGCTATAATGCCGCCCCTTATCTGGCCTGATAGCTACTATGTGATTAAACAGTGATTGAAAAACTTCGCAACATCGCCATTATTGCCCACGTCGACCACGGCAAGACCACCCTGGTGGACAAACTGCTGCAACAATCCGGTACCCTCAGCGAACGGGGTACTCCGGTTGAGCGGGTCATGGATTCCAACGACCTAGAGCGGGAGCGTGGCATCACCATTCTTGCCAAAAATACCGCCCTCTATTGGCGAGATTATCACATCAACATTGTTGATACGCCCGGCCATGCCGATTTCGGCGGAGAAGTCGAACGGGTACTGTCCATGGTCGATTCGGTGCTGTTGCTGGTCGATGCCGTCGATGGGCCGATGCCGCAGACCCGTTTTGTGACCCAAAAGGCGTTTGCAATGGGGTTCCGGCCTATTGTGGTCATCAATAAGGTCGACCGGCCTGGTTCCCGTGCGCAATGGGTGCTGGATCGTACTTTTGATTTGTTCGACCGGCTGGGCGCAACCGATGAGCAACTGGATTTCCCGGTGATCTATGCCTCGGCGCTGCATGGCTACGCTGGGCTGGAGGACAGTGTGCGTTCTGGCAACATGGACCCGCTGTTTGAAACGATCATCGCCCATGTCCCGCCGCCAGCAGTAGACCCGGCTGGACCGTTTCAATTGCAAGTCAGCTCGCTGGACTACAACAGCTATGTCGGGGTCATTGGTATTGGCCGCATCCGCCGAGGCAAGGTCAAAACCAATACGCCAGTGGTGATTCTCGACCGCCACGGCAACCGCCGCAATGGCCGGGTATTGCAAATCCTCGGCTTTCAGGGCTTAGATCGCATCGAATTTCCCGATGCATCCGCTGGTGACATTATCGCCTTTACCGGCATCGATGGGCTGGGTATCTCCGACGTGCTTTGTGATCCCAGCGCGGTTGAGCCTCTGCCTCCGCTCAAGGTGGATGAGCCGACCATGAGCATGACCTTTCAAGTCAACACCTCGCCCTTCGCTGGACGTGAGGGCAAGTACGTTACCAGCCGCCAGGTGCGTGAGCGGCTCCAGCGCGAGCTGATTCACAACGTGGCCCTGCGGATTGAGGACACCGATGACCCGGATAAATTCAAAGTCTCCGGGCGTGGTGAACTGCATCTGTCGATTCTGATCGAGAACATGCGCCGCGAGGGTTATGAGCTGGCTGTCTCGCGTCCAGAGGTCATCGTTCTGGAGATAGATGGCGAACCGTGCGAACCCTATGAGCAACTCACCGTCGATGTTGAGGAACAACATCAGGGTGCCATCATGGAAAAGCTGGGCGAGCGGCGCGGTGAACTGCTGGATATGCAACCCGACGGCAAGGGCCGGGTGCGGCTGGACTATCTCATTCCAGCACGCGGTCTGATCGGTTTTCAGACTGAATTCCTGACGGCCACCTCCGGCACGGGCTTGCTCTACCATGTGTTCGACCGCTATGCGCCAGTCAAAAAAGGTGCGATTGGCGCGCGGCTCAGCGGAGTGCTGATCGCCAATGCCACTGGCAAGGCGCTGGCCTACGCGCTGTTCAATCTTCAGGAGCGTGGACGGATGATGGTAGGCCACGGTGATGAAGTATATGAGGGTATGGTGGTCGGCATTCACTCCCGTGATAACGATCTGGTGGTCAATCCGCTCAAAGCCAAGCAATTGACCAATATCCGCGCCGCTGGCTCCGATGAGAACATTCTGCTGACTCCACCGGTTCGGATGAGCCTGGAACAGGCGCTGGAGTTTATCGATGACGATGAGTTAGTCGAAGTTACCCCAAAATCTATCCGTGTGCGCAAGAAACTGTTATTGGAGCATGAGCGTAAGAGGGCGTCTCGCCAGTGATTTCATTTGTTTTTTGTGATTAATACCTTACGCTTTAACTTATTTTTTCTCTCTTTAAGACAGTGTTATATTAACCTTGCCGTTTGCAACGCTAAGCACTCCCTATCTGGGAACCCGCGCAAACGGTCAGAAAAACCTAATTAGGAGAGAGAAAAAAATATGTCTGAACAAAAGCTTGGCAATCCGGCCGTGGTTGGCTTGGCCGGATTTGGTTTGACGACCTTGGTTCTGCAATTCCACAACGTCGGCTGGATGCCCAGCATCGGCCCGGTGGTTTGGCTCGGGTTGATGTTTGGTGGTACCGCGCAACTGATTGCCGGTCTCCAAGAGATGAAAACCGGCAATAACTTTGGATATTGCGCCTTTACGTCTTATGGCGCATTCTGGATCGCCCTATGCCTGATGTTGCTTGGCAATAAATACGACCTATTCAAAGCGAGTACCGAGGATGTCGGCTGGTTCCTGGTAGCCTGGACGCTGTTCACTGCGATTTTGTGGATCGGTTCGCTACGGATTCATGGCGCGATGGCTTTCACTTTCACCACGTTGCTTATCGGCTTCATCCTGCTGGATTTGGCACACTTTGGCTATCCGGGCCTGACAGTGGTGGCTGGTTATGAACTGATGGTCTGCGCGCTGGCCGCTTGGTATATGATGGCGCGAGTCATTCTGAACGAGATTTACGGCAAAGAACTCTTGCCGGCGGGCAAACCCTGGGTTTCCTAAGCGCCTGGATTTATTGCCCAAGTAACTGAATTTCGAGAGGGTCTTAAGATGGGAAAAAGAATGTTGGGTTTTGCCAGCCTGGTGCTGGTACTTGGCGCTGCGCCAACATGGGTTGGGGCCATCGATCCCGACGCTGCCACCGCCGATGAAGTGATCGCCAAGGTGCATGAAGCAGCCAAGTACTTGCATGACAAGGGCCAGGCTGGCTTTCCAGACTTCAACAATAATGCAAACTGGGTGTGGAAGAACAGCTATGTGTTTGTCTTTAGCTGCCGGGATAACAAGATGATTGCTCACCCGCTGCGCCCCGATTTGGTCGGTAAACCGATCCTGCAAATGGAGGATGATAAGGGTAATCTGCTGTTCCAAAAACTATGTGATGCTGGTAAGAGAGCTGACGGTGGCTGGGTCGAATACTGGTGGCCGAAGCCTGGCGAAGCCAAGGCTTCCCGCAAGATCTCGTATACCCAAAGTACCCAAGTGTCCTTTCAACCGGACGTGAGAGTTGGCGCGGGTATCTACGATGAAGCCATGAGCGTCGAGGATTTGAATAAGTTGGCGCAACAGGCGATTGAGCCGAAAAAAGACGCGCCGTAGCCAACAGCCGCTTCGTTTACTGCCCTCTCTCTTTTTCCCTGCGAGGAGGGAGAGGGAGAGGGAGAGGGAGACTACACTGCCGTGTTGCTTTGGTAGCCCAGCACTTCACGGAGTCTTCGGCAAAACGACATTCGTATCACTGCGATACTGGATTATATCGTAAGGCTGGTTCCGGGGTGGTTTGCCGGTGATCTGCAGTTGTCCCCGGCCGTCGTGCCAACGGTAGAGCGGACCGGTGTATTCAGGCATCCCAGGTAAGCGGCCGCGCACCCAAGAAGGCGCTTTCTGAGGCACAGTGTACCAGTACAGCAATACGCCACTCAGAATGCCCAGCACAATTAATAACCACAGCGAACCCGTGCCAGCAGATTGCCGTTGTCCACGGTTCCAGTTTTTCAGCGCCTTGTCTTGTCGTATACCCATCTATTGAACCCCATCCCGTCGAAATCTATGACCTCATTATTGGAAGAATCATCAATTCTCCTGTAAATATCTGTCTTCGACTAGGCAACTCTTGGAGAACGCCACTATATGTCCGCCGGCAACGAATTTACTTTGCTAAAAGAGCGGCGATTCCTGCCGTTTTTCATTACTCAGTTTTTGGGCGCGTTCAATGACAATGTCTTCAAGAACGCTTTGATCATTTTGATCGCTTTCCAGGCGGCTGATCCGGCTCAGGCCAATGTATTAATCAATGCCAGTGCCGGGTTATTCGTGCTGCCCTTCTTCCTATTCTCAGCTACTGCCGGACAATTGGCTGACAAGTATGAAAAATCCCGTTTGATGCAGTTAATCAAGCTCTTGGAGATTGTGATTATGCTGGCGGCGGCGATGGCCTTTATCTTGGGTAGTCTGCCTCTGCTGATTGGATTACTGTTTCTAATGGGCTGGCAATCCACGCTATTCGGTCCAGTGAAATACAGTATCCTCCCGCAACATCTCAAACCGGAAGAGCTGGTTGGTGGCAATGGCTGGGTGGAAATGGGAACTTTTCTGGCGATCCTGATTGGTACGTTACTCGGGGGAGTGCTGATCGCGATCCAGAGCAACGGCACCTGGCTGATTGCCGGTACGATCGTGACTCTGGCCGTGCTGGGATTTATTTCTAGTTTGTTCATTCCTCAAGCTGCGCCCGATGCGCCTGGTTTACGCATCAATTGGAACCCGATCACCGAAACCTGGCGCACAATTAGTATTGCCCGCCGCAATCGCACGGTGTTTCTATCAGTGTTGGGAATTTCCTGGTTCTGGTTCCTTGGTGCGACTTATCTAGCGCAATTACCCAACTACACCAAACTGAGCTTGGGCGGTGATGAACATGTTGTGACGCTGTTGTTGACGACCTTTGCCTTGGGGATTGGCATTGGTTCCATGTTGTGCGAACGATTATCAGGGCGGCGAGTGGAATTGGGTCTGGTGCCATTCGGTTCTATTGGCCTGACTGTATTTGGTGTCGATTTATTCTTCGCAGGCGCTCCCGTTTCCGCTGATGCACCGCTGATCGGAGCACTGGAGTTTTTACGCAGCACTTCCAATTGGCGGGTGCTCCTTGATATCCTGTTGATGGGGATGTTTGGCGGTTTCTATATCGTGCCATTGTATGCCCTGGTCCAGCAGCGTAGTGAGCCGGGCTTCCGCTCGCGGGTCATTGCCGGTAACAATATTATCAATGCTCTGTTCATGGTGTTGTCGGCACTGCTGGCGATTATTTTTCTCGACAGCGTGGGACTGAGTATTCCACAATTTTTGTTGTTGACTGCTATTTTCAACGCAGTAGTGGCTGTCTATATCTTTACCCTGGTTCCTGAATTCCTGATGCGCTTCATCGTCTGGATTCTGGTGAACACAGTTTACCGGTTGCGGACGGTGGGTCTTGAACACATTCCCGAAGAAGGGCCAGTGGTGGTGGTTTGCAACCATGTCAGTTACATGGATGCCCTCATTGTGATTGGTTGTTGCCGGCGGCCGATCCGTTTTGTGATGGATTATCAAATCTTCAAAATTCCGGTGCTCAGCTTTGTGTTTCGCACTGCTGGGGCTATTCCCATTGCTCCGGCACGGGAGAATACGAAGGTGCTGGAGCAGGCTTATGAGCAGGTTGCCCGCTATCTTGAAGAAGGCGAAGTTGTGGGTATTTTTCCGGAGGGAAAATTAACCGGGGATGGCGAAATTGGCTCGTTTAAGAACGGTGTTCAACGTATTATCCGGCGTAACCCGGCGCCGGTCGTACCGATGGCGTTGCGTGGGCTATGGGGCAGTTTCTTCAGTCGCTGCTGTGGCAAGGCCATGAGCCATTTTCCACGGCGATTCTGGTCGCGGATCGAATTGATCGTGAGCGAGCCGGTTGCTCCAGAACAGGCGACCACGGCGTTGCTGCGTGAGACCGTGATCAGATTGCGGGGAGATGACGCTATCCGCACATGACATTTGGGTTGTTACCCAGACTCAGGCCGGGTACAGTCAGGTCGCCCAAGGGGCGCGGTTTGCTGATCCCGTAGCCTTGGGCATAATTTACGCCGATCGTGCGTAGTTTCTCCAAGACCTCATGGTCTTTCACAAATTCAGCAATGGTTTCCATGCCCATCACATGCCCGATTTCATTAATGGAGCTTACCATCGCCAATGAGACTGGATCATTGATGATGTCTTTGACAAACATGCCGTCGATCTTGAGAAAATCCACAGGTAGCTTCTTGAGATAGGCAAACGAAGAAAACCCACTGCCGAAGTCATCGAGAGCAAAACGGCAGCCAATGCCTTTCAGTGTATGAATAAAATGCAGGGCACTGGAAAGATTAGCGATAGCGGCAGTTTCGGTGATTTCGAAGCAGATCTTACGGGTCAGCGGCGAGTGGCGCTGCAAACGCCCCACCAAGTAATCTAGCAAATGGTTGTCGCCCAGGGAATGACCGGACAGGTTGATAGCGCACAGAGAGAGATTGTTGAGATGATAAGGATTGCTGGATAGCCAATCCAACGCGGTTCCTACGACCCATTGATCGAGCTTTCCTGCCAAGTGATAGCGCTCAGCCGCCGGTAGAAACGCTCCGGGCATTACGGTCTGGCCGGTTTCATCTTTCATGCGCAGGAGCAATTCGTAGTGATGACCGTTTAACGGTCCTTGCGTAGGGATAATTGGCTGGAAGGCAAGCTGGAAGCGATTATCTTCCAATGCCTGATTAATGCGCGATACCCAACGCATTTCGCCCTTGCGGCGTGCCAAGTCCAAATCGTTTTCCGCGTACAGGTGTACCCGGTTACGCCCGGCATCCTTGGCGGCGTAACAGGCGCTATCGGCAGCGCTGAGGACACTGGCGCAGCTTTCACTATTCACATCAATCGGTACCACACCAATGCTGACGCCCGCCCGGAAAGTTTTATTTTCCCATGAAAAACGGAAATCGCTAACGGCGTTGCACAGCGCATTAGCCACGCGCATGGCGTCGGATAGGGGACAATGCTCCATGAGTACCCCAAACTCGTCACCACCTAGCCGTGCCAGAATATCCTGCCGGCGAATCCATCCCTGTAGAATCCGTGATACCTCACGTAGTAGGGCATCGCCTGCCATATGCCCGCACGTGTCGTTGATGATTTTGAACTGGTCCAGATCTAGATAAAATAGGACGTGTTCGGCGCCATGCTCGCGAGCACTTTCCAATGCCTGCTGGAGACTGATTTCAAAAGCGCGCCGGTTGGGTAATTCAGTGAGTGAATCATGGCTGGCTTGATGCGTCAGTTGCTCGGCAAGCTGTTGTGCCTCGGTGTGGTCAAGCCAAGAGCCGACTCGTTCCAGAGGCCGTCCATCGTCGTCGAAAATCAGACGGGCTGTATCCCGGATCCAGCGCCATTCGCCATCCCGGCGCTGCACCCGGTATTCACAGTTCACGAGTTGGCGTTCCTCCACGCTATCCAGGATCGATTTCAACCGCGCCCGGTCGTCTGGATGGATCAATCGCTCCCAGAGGTGCTGATTGGCGAGGAGTTCTTCTGCCTGGTAACCGAGCAATTCGTACACGTTAGCGCTGACAAAGTTAATTGGCATGCCAGGACCAGGATGACGTGAGTAAATAACCGCGGGGCTGGCGCCAACGACATGCTCCAAACGGGCGCTAGCCCGGCGCAAAGCTTCCTCAGCTCGCCGGCGTTCGGTGATGTCATGGGCTACCATATGGCTGCCCGTGCAGCGGGATGCTGGATTGTTTTCCTCAATGATCGCTAGTGCGATGATTTCTACAATCACCAGTGGCGCGAGGCGTGGATAATGGCGGCGGAAATCGGTGTTGCGTGTCAGACAGAGTTCGGCAGAGAGGGACTTCGCCGGTCCATCAGCGAGATCGGCTAATAATTGTTTGGCTTTCCCCCGGTCCATAGGCGTCACGAGTTCCAGCAGCGACTGTCCGGTCAGAATTTCGGGTTCGAAGCCTAGTAAGGTTTTGACGCGATGATTGAGGTAAGTAAACCGGCCTTCTATATCTAGCACGAAAATCAGATCGGGAGAATGGTTGACGATGAACCGATGCAAGCGTTCAGAGGTTTCCAGGCGCTGACGCATGTTCCGGTTGGCGCGCTCCAGCCGTAACTTATGGGCGGCATTAGTGATACTGCGCAGCAGCTCCTCAGGATTAAATGGCTTGCGAAGAAAATCGATAGCACCTTGGCGCATGGCGGTTGTCGCCTCGACGACCGAGGTCGTGCCGCTGATGACGATGACCGCCATGTCTAAATCCTGCCCAGCGATAAAGTCCAGCACACCGGTGCCGCTCATTCCGGGCATTGCCAAATCCAGCAGCAGCAAGTCGTAGCGGGACTTAGAGAGATGCGTTAAAGCTTGTACCCCGCTAGCAGCGATGGTGACCAGGTAGCCTTGCATTCTGAGCAATTGTTCGAGGCTGACCAGTAAGCCCGGTTCATCATCCACCACCAGCAAAGATAATGTCCTGTCTTCTTCCATTCCCCCATTCCCCCGTTTGTCCAGCCCTGGTTTCCCAAGTCTAACGCCTGGCGTTTTTAACACGCTCTGATAGAAACTATTTCGCTTCTGATTCTACTCATATTAGCTAATTTAGAGTAAGGCGGTAATTAATATGTGTAATGTAATATACTTTCAGGGCTATTTTTAGTCGAAAATTTTCTGTGAGAATTAAGAGAAGACATGATAGAGAGATTAACTCAAATCTGTGGCAATAATATCAAAAAGGTCGTACCGCCACCTGAGTTAGGACGATAACTTACTAGGCCGCCTAGTTCATCAACGAGGTTTTTGACGATGGATAACCCCAGACCAGCGTGCCCTTCGCCTTTAGCGCTGGTCACCGGCTGGAAAAGCTTGGCGCGTAAAGCTTCGGGAAAACCTGGGCCGTCATCGGCGACAGTGACTTCCACATATAGGCGTCCATGTAGATTGATATCATCCTGGGTGGTCACGATAATGTGACCTCGTTCTCCCAAAGCCTCAGCGGCATTGCGTACCAGATTAAGCAGAATTTGCCGTACGGCATCGCGACCTTGGGCCAACGGTGCCAGCCCTTCTTTGAGATTCAAGTTCAAATTAATGCTATGCGGCCGACACAGTGCTTCGTCGAGAATCCGTGCCAAGTCGTGGATCGTCTTGTTCAAATCGAAGCTGGACTCTGTTAGCGGTTCTTTCGGTTCAACGAGGCGTTGCAAGATACGGCTGGCTCGTTCTGTCTCTTCTCGCAGTATTTGCAATTCTTCATCCGCCTGTTCGCCAATCTTCTTGGCCAATATATACAGTGAATTACGAATAATTGTCAGAGGATTGGAAACTTCATGCAGGACCGCCCGCACGTGCTGCTGCTGCAGCAATTCCCGATCTTCACGAGCGCGGCGTTGCTGGATTTCCCGCTGACTCAGTTCGTCAAGGACTATTGCTGCTGCGACAGCGAAGCGACGCAGCAGGCGTTCCCGAGCGAGCAAGCGCGGCAGCTGCGTCCGCGCAATACCTGCGCCTAGTACGCCTATGAGCCGGCCTTTGGTATGGAGCGGCAGACACCATACGCCTTCGCTTCCCCACTGTCTGGCAAGTTGATGATCGATAATACCAAGCGAAATTTGCGGTTCTAGCGAATGACTGATACGTTGTTCCCGTACTGCTCGCTGGAAGGTGTTGGTTGACCCTGTAGGGTCGATAGTGAATTCATCTAGCCATTTTGCTGAAGAGCGATCGTGTAAGAGGCCGGTTTGGAAATCGTATTGGAAAAAATGCACCTCGGTCAGATCAAAGAGCATTGCTGCGCATCGGGCGATCGCTGCCCGTATTTCCGATATGTCCCCAATGTTGCTCAGTTCGCTACGTATGGCGTCGATCAGCGCCAAATCTTGAATAGTGTGCTGTAACGATGGGCGAACTGGTAATGCAATTGCCTCATCTTCCGCATCAGTCACTGTGATCCTCAGTTCGTTGATCAACGGTCCGACCACGAGATCTATCTCAGTGCGGGCCTGCTCCAGTGCCGCCACGCTCAAATTCAGCAGTTCCCCCTCCTTAGCTAGGAGGGTTTCTGGATATTCTGTTTCTTGATTCAGCAGGTTGGCGGCGTGTAGCAGGCGCAGTAGAGGATGGGCGCCGCGCAGCTCCTGAATGTTCAAATGATGAAACCGGATTGCATCGCCTAGTAACGGATGCAGCTTCCAGGCATCCAGCAAAGCTGCACCTAATGTGCAATGATCGGCGCCTAATAGTCGCTGTTCGAGTTCGGGAACTTCACTTAAGGTTCGAGCGATGCGGTTTAAGGTATGAATTTCATAAGGCGCTGTAGTCTGGCGGACACTGAGAATCAGTTTGCCAAGATCATGCAGCAAACCGGCTAAATAGGCAGTCTCAGGGTCGGGAAAAGCGGTGATCTCGGCCAATCGGCGGGCGAGATGGGCACAACGCAAGGAATGGCCCCAGAATCGTTTCAATGCCGAGGGTGGAAAACAATCCTGCTGTGTGGCTAATTGTTGAATGGCACTGGTGACCACCAGGGTTCTCACGGTGGTTGGATTCATTATCGCCAGTGCATAGTGGAGATTGGGTGCTTGAAAAGTCTGGCCTTGGGACGTATTTGCCATGGCCAGCAGTCGTATGCTTAAAACGGGGTCATAACCGATGAGTTGAGCCTGTTTCTGCATATCAATGCTTCCACTTTCGCAGATTTCCAGTAATTCTTCCATGACAGCCGGCAAAAATGGCAGTATTAACAGATCGCTTTCATCGAACAAGTCTTGAGAAAATGACGTTTCCAATTGAGGTAACTCGGGCATTTTATTGATTTACCCGTTTCAATTCTGGGTCTTTTATTTGCAGGGCTATCGTTGTAGTTCCTGCAATAGATATGCCCAGGTTTTTTCTTTATTTTTATGTGCTTTTCATATCAAACTGAACAATTAAGTTCATAATTTAGCGGTTGATCACCCCAAAAAAAATCATTTGCTGATTAATAATGACATAAAGAGGAATTGATCAAGCCAAATTGGCCCGATTGAGTGGAGGTTCGTTTGTTCGCTAGGCAAGGAAATAAAGGTAAGGCTTCCGCCTTGGCTCGATGAATGCGGTTAAAGCGATTAAGGCAAAACTGGGGGGTACAAAATGAGGGAATGGGAGAGATGCAGAAAAAAGCTTTGAGTAATGGGGAGAGTAAAGAAATATTATTATTATTCAAAGCACTCTCCCCGATGATGGGGAGAGAGATTGCGTCAGCAGGGTATCAATAGGGTGGTGGAGCGTCATAGTAGGCGGGTGGTGGCCCGTAACGGCGGTAATAGCCTGGAGGTGGCCCAGAGTCATCATAGCGATAACGCCGCATGCGGCGAATTTGCCGCTGTTGCGAAGCGATCTCCTGATTTTGGTAATCCATTTGATTACCCACTGCGCCGCCAATGAGCGCGCCACCCAGTGCTCCTGTCAGCGCGCCGCCTGTGGGATCGATAGCATGACCCACTGCCGCGCCTGCTGCCGCACCCATTAACGCACCTCCCGTTGTGTAGTAGTTGGGTGGAGCGCCTCGCGGTGGCGGCGTCGCACAAGCCGTAGTTAGACCAAGTGCTACGGTCACGATCATAAGCTTCAATGGCATAGACATAGGACTCTCCACACTGTTCGACGGGGTAGTTGAAAAAGCAGGCGGCGATCACTTATGCGGAATGCACCAGCGACAGCGCCGCCATCAAAACCCACCAACATCCCCACTGAATAGGATGCAGTATTTCATGAGCAACGTGAATCTCCCCTGAATACAAGCAGGAGCTAGGGTTGCTCCCAATCCGGTCCAAGGACTGCAGCCCGCCAACCGTGACTTAATGGGGAATCCTGGCTGGCAAGCCACTGCGCTACATCTCGCTGAGTGGCTAATGCCTGGGGCGGA
Organism: Proteobacteria bacterium UBA2383; assembly: GCA_002343485.1. Lineage (GTDB taxonomy): Bacteria > Pseudomonadota > Gammaproteobacteria > Competibacterales > Competibacteraceae > UBA2383. The sequence continues at coordinate 20,021 of DDST01000111.1, read as the reverse complement.
ATTCCATATTGATTGGCCCGGACTGCGATCCTATTTAATAGTTCATCGACCCACGCTGCTTGTTTTGCGGTCAAGCGCAACCGGCGCGGCTGCACCGTCGGCCATTGTTCGGCGGGTTCAGCGCGAGCAGCCGTAATCTGTTTCAGCAGGGCCTCGCCATGCCGGCGCAAGGTGGTGGACGGCAATCCATGAATCCGTGCTAAGTCTTCGATATTGTTGGGCATGCGTTGTGCCATGTTTAGCAGTACGGCGTCACTCAAAATCCAGCGGCGTGGCCGGTCATGGCGGCTGGCCTGTTCTTCCCGCCAGGCCGCCAGCGCTCGCAAGACAGCTTGCTGTACGCCTTGCAGCCGTTGATGACCTCGTACTCGCCGCCAGGCTTCTTGAGGGTGTGGCTGGTAGCGGTCTGGATCAGTCAGCGCTGCAAAATCCTCGCTCAATGCGGCTAGCCAGCCGCGTTCTGCCAGGGTTACTTGTTGCCGCTGGTACAGTTCCGGCAGGTAGCGCACGTCGTCGATTGCGTAGGCCAGCCATTCTGGTGCCAGTGGCCGGCGCCGCCAGTCAGCCCGGGTATGCTCCTTGTGCAATTCCACATTGAGCATCTGCTGCACCAAGCTCGCGTAACCTACCTGGTTGCCGTAACCTAGCACCAACGCCGCCAGTTGCGTATCAAACACAGGTACCGGGATTGCGCCACGCAGGTGGTAGAAAATTTCCAGATCTTGATAGGCTGCATGCAGGATTTTGGTCACTGCCGGGTTGTACAACACATCCAGCAACGGTTCCAGCGATGGCAGCGCGAGTGGATCGATACACGCCAAACCGTTCGTGCTGGCGATCTGGATCAAGCAGAGTTGCGGATAGAAGGTTTGCTCGCGGATAAATTCGGTATCGAGCGCCAGCCAGGGTGTGTTGCTCAATCCCGCACAGAATTCAACCAGCGCTGGCTGGTCAACGATATAATGCAGGTTGTGTTCGTTCGCCTCACTCATTCGCGCCGCCAGGTTCCGGATTTGCCACCGGTCTTTTCCAGCAAGCGGATGTCGGTTAAAGCCATGCCGCGATCCACTGCCTTGCACATATCGTAAACCGTCAACAGCGTGATCTGCACGGCGGTCAGCGCCTCTATTTCCACGCCAGTGGAACCCCGGGTTTCTACGGTCGCTTGACAGCGGACAGCCTTGCGTTCCGGCAAGGGCTGTAGATCCACCACGACCCGGGTCAGGGCCAGGGGATGGCAGAGCGGGATCAAATCAGCCGTGCGTTTAGCGCCCATGATACCGGCAACGCGCGCTACCCCCAGCACATCGCCTTTGGCATGCGCACCGGTCATGATGCGTTCTAGCGTTGCCGGTTGCATGAAAATGTAGCCCTCGGCGACCGCAATCCGGTGAGTGATGGCCTTATCGCCAACATCGGTCATTTGAGCTTCGCCGGCAGCATTGAAGTGGGTCAGGGACATGGCAGGAGAAAGACAGGAAGAGATGGCAGGTTGAGAGGGAGCGAGGAAACCCCTCGCCCCTGGGTGCGAAACCGGGCATCCTGCCCGTTGCAACACGGGCCGAAAGCCCGTGCTAAGCCATTAACTAAACTAATAATGGAACGATCAGCAAAGCCACGATATTGATGATCTTGATTAACGGATTGACGGCCGGACCGGCTGTATCTTTGTAGGGATCGCCGACAGTATCACCGGTAACCGAGGCCTTATGTGCCTCTGAACCCTTTCCGCCAAAATTGCCATCTTCGATGTACTTTTTAGCGTTGTCCCAAGCACCGCCGCCTGCAGTCATGGAAATCGCTACGAACAAACCCGTCACGATAGTACCCATCAGCAGGCCGCCCAATGCTTTCGGTCCTGCCTCGGGACCCATCAGCCAAGCCATGCCGAAAGCCACCACGATCGGCGTCAATACAGGTAGCAGCGAGGGAATAATCATCTCCTTGATCGCAGACTTGGTCAGCAAATCGACGGCCCGCGAATAATCTGGTTTGGTCGTGCCTTCCATAATGCCGGCGATTTCCTGGAATTGCCGGCGTACTTCTATCACCACGCTGCCCGCGGCGCGACCGACGGCTTCCATCGCCATGGCTCCGAACAGGAACGGGATCATGCCGCCAATGAACAGACCGATAATCACCACCGGGTCAGTCAATTCAAAATTGACCTGAATATTCGCTAACGCCAGCTTATGCTCAAAGTCGGCGAACAGCACCAACGCTGCCAGTGCTGCCGAGCCAATCGCATAACCCTTGGTCACAGCCTTGGTGGTGTTGCCTACCGCATCCAGCGGGTCGGTGATACCGCGAATCTTCTCGTCCATATCGGCCATTTCGGCAATACCGCCAGCGTTGTCAGTGATGGGCCCATAGGCGTCCAAAGCGACAATAATGCCGGCCATCGACAACATCGAAGTGGCGGCAATGGCGATGCCGTACAACCCAGCCCAGCTATAGGACAGACCAATACTCAAGCAGACCGCTAGCACTGGCAGGGCGGTGGCTTTCATCGACAACGCCAGACCGGCGATGATATTGGTGGCGTGGCCAGTGGTGCAGGCCTCCGCAAGCTTTTGCACCGGGCTGAACTCAGTGGCGGTGTAATACTCGGTGAAGACTACCATCGCCGCGGTCAAGCCCAGTCCGATCAGCGCCGAACCGTATAGCCCCCAGGGGTTTTGGCCGCCCATTAGCAAAAAGATGACAGGCAGGAAGATCACTGCAGCGATGCCGCCCGCCACACCCAGTCCGCGATACAAGGCGTTCATGATCTTCTCGCCTTCGCGAGCCTTAACAAAACCGCAACCGATAATCGAGGCAATGATTGATACGCCGCCCATCAGCAGCGGCAGGACGATAGCGTTCTGGGTGGAGTCTCCAGTGAATGCCAGGCTGCCGACCAGCATGGTTGCAATGATGGTTACGGCATAGGTTTCGAATAGGTCAGCGGCCATGCCAGCGCAGTCGCCCACATTGTCGCCCACATTATCGGCAATCACCGCCGGATTGCGCGGATCGTCTTCGGGGATACCGGCTTCGACCTTGCCGACCAAGTCAGCGCCAACATCAGCGCCCTTGGTGAAAATGCCGCCGCCCAGACGGGCGAAGATCGAGATCAGCGAACTGCCAAAGGCCAGCCCGACCAGCGGACCAAGATCGGAAACCGCACCGGTGAAGCCGCCCAGTAGCACGTAATAGCCTGCCACGCCGAGCAGGCCCAGGCCGACCACCAACAGGCCGGTGATTGCACCGCCGCGAAACGCGACTTCCAGCGCCGCATTCAAGCCATCGTGCGCGGCTTGAGCGGTGCGCACGTTGGCGCGTACCGAGACGTACATGCCGATGTAACCGGCTACACCGGAGCAGATTGCGCCAATGGCGAAGCCAACAGCGGACAGAGGGCCTAAGGTGAAAAAGATTACCGCACCAATGATCACGCCAACGATGGCGATGGTGGTGTACTGCCGGTTCAGGTAGGCACGGGCGCCTTCTTGGACAGCCGAGGCGATTTCCTGCATACGAGCATTACCGGCATCCTTGGCCAATACCCATTTGACCGACTGGATGCCGTAGATAAGCGCGCCGATCGCGCAGAGCAATGCGATAATCAATCCTACCGCTGCCATGATGTGAACCCTCCAGTAAGGGAATGAACAGACCTCATGGTTTTCTCCTAATTATATCGTTGATTGTTAAATGGTTATTTCGTTCGGTCGCTGTGGCCCGGGACGACGGAGGACCAACAATGCGCCAGATTCCCTTGCGGATCGGGCTGGCGCGTTAAGCTCCCCGGATAAGATTAAGGGAATACGGGCCATGAATCAAAAAATGAGAGTATTTGGAAAGCAACCGAATACGCTCCCGCTCCTATATGAAAGCGTGCCCCTGGTCTGACTGGACATTTGCTGACTTCAGCGTCCAGACTTTATCCGTTTTCCCCTGACCACTAAGGAACCTGCGTTCATGAAAATCGAAACCTTGGCCATTCACGGTGGCTATCAACCCGAAGCCACTACTAAAGCGGTCGCTGTTCCCATCTATCAGACGACTTCCTACGCCTTTGATGATACTCAGCATGGCGCCGATCTATTCGATCTGAAGGTCCCAGGGAACATCTACACCCGGATTATGAACCCCACGACAGCGGTGTTGGAGCAGCGAGTGGCGGCCATGGAGGGCGGGGTCGGTGCGCTGGGTGTCGCGTCAGGCATGGCAGCAATTACTTATAGCATCATGACCATCGCCGAGGCGGGGGACAATATTGTCACGACCTCAACCCTGTATGGCGGCACGTATAATCTGTTCGCTCATACCCTACCGCGTTTCGGCATTGAAGTCCGCTTTGCCGATTATCGGGATGTCGAGGCTATGGGTCGACTGATCGATGACAAGACCAAGGCGGTGTTTTGCGAGTCTATCGGCAATCCGGCGGCGAATGTAGTGGACTTCGGCGCATTGGCGGCAGTCGCTCATGCGCATGGTGTCCCGCTGATCGTTGATAATACGGTGCCAACGCCCTATCTATGCCGGCCGTTTGAGCATGGCGCGGATATCGTGGTGCATGCGCTGACGAAATATATGGGGGGCCACGGTACCAGTATTGGTGGAGTCATTGTCGATTCTGGACGCTTTCCTTGGGATCAGCACAAAGCCCGTTTTGTCCGGTTAAACGAGCCAGATCCTTCTTATCATGGCGTGGTGTACGTCGAGGCATTGGGGCCAGCGGCATTCATCGGACGGGCGCGGGTCGTGCCGTTGCGCAATACCGGCGCAGCGATCTCACCATTTAACAGTTTCCTGATTTTGCAAGGCATCGAGACTCTGCCAGTGCGCATGGACCGCCATTGTGAGAATGCGCTCAGGGTAGCGGAATACCTGCGCGATCATGTCCAGGTCGAATGGGTCAAATACCCGGCGCTGGCTGATAGTCCGGACAAGCCGCTCGTCGACAAGTACATGGGTGGACGGGGTTCCAGTATCCTTAGTTTCGGTATCAAGGGCGGCCGTGAAGCTGGCGCCAAGTTTATTGATGCACTTAACTTAGTCACCCGGCTGGTCAATATTGGGGACGCCAAGTCGTTGGCTTGTCATCCGGCGACCACGACGCACCGGCAATTATCGCCGGATGAGTTGGCCAGGGCCGGAGTCAGCGAGGATCTGGTGCGCTTGTCGATTGGTATCGAACATATCGACGATATTCTCGCCGATTTGGAGCAGGCGTTGGCAGCGGCGCGTTGAGATTAGTTTTTTTTCAGGTTGTTATGGTATATGCAGGACCTGCCNNCCCGCGGCAATGGGGCGAAGAAGAGAACGCAAAGATCACTAGAAGAAAAGCAAGATCCGCCAGCCCGAGTGTCTTTCTGGCGTGTTATGCAACTTGATGTGGTGTTAGATGGTTTGTTGTGATTTTTTATGGCGTGTCAAGGCTCTTTGTGGAGCCAGCCGGAATCCTGTTTATCAGTGTCTGCGTCTGTCTGGAAAGTTATGGTATTTTAACCCGCTTCGTTTCAAAGCCCGTCCTTCGTTTTAAAGCCCGTCAACGCCAGGAAATTGCCGTGATCGCCGAGTCTTACCAGCCGCAAGTCATTGAAGCGGAAACCCAAAGCTATTGGGATGAGCAACGAATCTTCGCTACACGCGAGGAGCCGGGCCGTGAGAAGTTCTATTGCCTGTCCATGTTTCCTTATCCCAGTGGGCGGCTGCACATGGGGCATGTGCGCAACTACACCATTGGTGATGTGATCGCGCGTTACCAGCGGATGCTGGGCAAGAACGTCTTGCAGCCGATGGGTTGGGATGCGTTCGGCTTGCCGGCGGAAAATGCGGCGATGGCTTCCCGCGTTGCCCCAGCGCAATGGACCTTCGACAACATTGCCTACATGAAAAAGCAACTCCAGTTGCTAGGCTTCGCGTTGGACTGGGAACGCGAGGTGGCGACCTGTACGCCGGAGTATTACCGCTGGAATCAATGGTTGTTCCTGCGCATGCTGGAAAAAGGCATCGCCTACCTGAAAACGGGCGTGGTCAATTGGGACCCGGTTGATCAAACTGTATTAGCCAATGAGCAGGTCATTGATGGGCGCGGCTGGCGCACCGGCGCGGTCGTCGAGAAGCGCGAAATCCCCATGTATTACCTGGCAATCACCCAATACGCCGAGGAGTTGCTCGCGGAGCTCGATCAATTACCTGGCTGGCCAGAGCAAGTCAAGCTGATGCAGAAGAACTGGATCGGTAAAAGCCACGGGGTACGGATCGGGTTTCCTTATCAAAGCCCCTCGCCGCTTGGGGGAGGAGAGGCGTCTGGCATTCTCTGGGTCTTCACGACTCGTGCCGATACCCTGATGGGGGCGACCTACGTCGCAGTCGCTGCCGAACATCCGCTGGCCTTGCACGCCGCACAAACCAATCCGCAACTGGCCGCATTCATCGATGAATGCCGGCGCGGCGGTGTCACCGAGGCGGAGTTAGCGACGCAGGAAAAGAAGGGGATGCCAACAGGGTTGACCGTAACCCATCCGCTGACCGGCGACGCCTTGCCGTTGTGGGTCGCCAACTATGTCCTGATGGGTTACGGCGAGGGCGCAGTGATGGCGGTGCCGGCCCATGATGAGCGCGATTTCGCCTTTGCCAGCCAATTCGGCTTGCCAATCAAGCCAGTGATTCGCACCCGCATCGGCGGCGAAACCCCAGCGCCCTGGCAGGAGGCTTACGCCGATGAGGGGGTCTGCATCAACTCTGGTCCGTATGACGGACTGAATTTCACGCAGGCGGTGGATGCTATCGCTGCTGACCTGAGCGCCAAGGGTCTGGGCGAGAAGAAAGTGACATGGCGATTGCGTGACTGGGGCGTTTCCCGCCAGCGTTATTGGGGAACGCCGATTCCAATCATTCATTGCGCCGGTTGCGGCGCAGTGCCTGTGCCGGATGAACAGTTACCAGTGGTGTTGCCCGAGCACCTGATCCCGGACGGTTCTGGCAATCCCCTCAATAAATATCCTGAGTTTCTACACTGTATCTGCCCGGAATGTGGCCAGCCAGCCCGGCGCGAGACCGATACCATGGACACCTTTGTCGATTCGTCCTGGTATTTCTTCCGCTACTGTACCCCCGGCGCGGAAGTGATGATCGATCAACGGGCCGATTACTGGATGCCGGTCGATCAGTATGTCGGCGGCATCGAACATGCGATCTTGCACCTGCTATATTCCCGCTTCTGGACCAAGGTTATGCGTGATCTAGGCTTGATCCAGGTCAACGAACCGTTTGCCCACCTGTTGACTCAAGGCATGGTGATTGCGCCCACTTTCTACCGGGAGAGCGCGGAGGGTCGCAAGCAATGGATCAACCCGGCGGATGTCAAGGTGCAAACCGACGATAAGGGCCGGCCACTGGCTGCGGCCTTGAGCAGCGATGGACAGCCGGTGGCGATCGGCGGCATCGAGAAAATGGCTAAATCGAAGAACAATGGCGTCGATCCGCAGTCGCTGATCGAACAATACGGGGCCGACACTGCCCGGTTGTTTATGATGTTCGCTGCGCCGCCTGATCAAGCGCTGGAATGGTCGGATTCTGGGGTGGCGGGCGCTTATCGCTTTTTGCGCCGCTTGTGGCTTCATGCCGCTGAACATCAGGATGCGATTCGCGCTGCCGGTGAACTGGACGCTGCCGCTTTGTCTGAGCCTTTGCGTGTAGTCCGCCGCGAAGTGCATGAGGCGCTGCATCAAGCGCTGTACGACTTTGGCCGCCACCAATTCAACACCGTGGTCTCTGGCGGCATGAAGATTCTGAATGCGCTGAGCCGGAGCGAGATGAGTGAGGATGCATCAGTACCGGCGGTACGCCGTGAAGGTTTGGGTATTCTGCTGCGGTTACTATCGCCGATTGTGCCGCATATCACCCATACCTTGTGGCGGGAGCTGGGCTATGGCGAGGATGTGTTGAACGCGGCGTGGCCAATGCCGGATGAGGCCGCGCTAGCGCGTTCACGGGTGACGTTGGTGGTGCAGGTTAATGGTAAGTTGCGTGGGCAAATTGAAGTTCCGGTGGATGCTGGGCGCGAAGCGATTGAGCAGATCGCCCAGGCTGAGCCGAATGTTCAGCGCTTTGTTGCGGGTAAGCCAATCCGTAAGATTGTGATTGTGCCTGACAAACTGGTCAATGTGGTGTGCTGAGAAGGATAGCCCTCATGCGTTGGATCGTTTGGAATGGATTAGGGCTGGTGGTGTTGATATTGGCGGGCTGCGGTTTTCAGTTGCGCGGTCAAGCGCAGTTGCCGCCGGAGATGCGAATAACCTATGTGCAAAGCCCATCAGGTCTTGCGCCGCCCGGTTCCGTGAGCCGCAAGCTCCCGTTGTTGCTGGCTAATAATGGTGTAACCGTCACCCGCGATCCGGCCCAGGCGACGGCGACGCTCACCATCCTGCGTGAGGGTGGCGGCCGCCGCACCGTGGCGGCCGACCGCTTCGATATCAAGCGGCAGTATTTTCTGGCCTACGATGTTGTCTGCCAGGTCACGCTGGCAAATGGTCAAACGCTGATTCCACCGGAAGGATTTAGCACCAATCGTACCCTGTTGTTTGATGAAAACCGGGTGCTGGGCTTCGAAGCTGCCCAGGAGTCGCTGACGGATAGCATGGCCGATGACCTATCGTGGCAAATCATCCGCCGTTTGCAAGCCGCTGCTGGTTCCTGAGATCCCCTTTGCGCCTGTCTCCCGACAAACTCTCTGCCCATCTGCGCAAAACCCTGGCGCCTCTGTACCTGGTGTTCGGTGAGGAAACCTTGCTTGCTCAGGAAGCCGCTGACGCCATCCGCGCGGCGGCCCGTGAGCGGGGCTACAGTGAACGGGAATGCCTGACGGTAGAAACCGGTTTCGATTGGAACACCCTGCGGCAGCTCGCCTCCAGCCCCTCTCTGTTTGCTAGCCATCGGCTATTGGAATTACGGATAGGCGATGCTAAGCCAGGCGATGCCGGAGCCAAGGCGCTCAGTGCTTACGCTATGCGGCCGGTCGAGGACGCTGTGCTGCTGGTGATCGCTGGCAAGGTGGACTGGCACGCTCAGAAAAGTCACTGGTTCGCTGCACTGGATGAGGCCGGCGTCGTGGTGCCTGCCTTACCGGTTGATGCGCGCCAGCGACCGGCCTGGATCGAACGCCGGTTGCGCAACCGAGGTCTGAATCCTGTGCCAGAAGCGGTGGCATTGTTGAGTGAGCGCGTGGAAGGCAATTTGCTGGCAGCGGCTCAGGAGATTGAAAAGCTGGTACTGACAGCCGAGACCTCATCGTTGACGGTCGAAGCCGTATGGGCGGCGGTGGGAGACAGCGCCCGTTTCAGCATCTATGATTTTGTAGATGCTGCCCTGCTTGGCGAGTCAGAGCGCGTTGTGCGTATTCTGGATGGATTGCACGGTGAAGGGGTCGAACCGGTATTGATCAATTGGGCTTTGCATCGAGAGGTTCGTACTCTGACCCGGTTGGCCTTCACCTGCGCTGGGGGACAACCCCTGGAAGGGGTGCTGAACGCACATAAGGTTTGGGAAAAGCGCAAGCCATTGATTAGAAATGCTTTGAAACGTTTGACTTTAGCGGATTGTCAGCAGTTGTTGCGCGCCTGCTCACGGATCGACCGCTGCATCAAGGGGGCAGAAACCGGCGCGCCATGGGATGAACTCATGATGGCAGGGCTGCGGCTGGCTGGCCGGGAGTTGTTACCCGGCACGTTTTGAATATCACGCTGACGCATGAAGCGTTGGTTATGAGGTTTTGGATTGATGAACAACATGAACCAGGATACGACAAGTGCTGTGGATGACTACATGATAACGGTTGGTCAGCGCGCCCGCGCAGCTTCCCGCATCGTGGGTCGTGCTGAAACCCGGGTAAAGGACGCCGCCCTGCTAGCGATTGCCGGGGCGCTTGAAGCATCTGAAGGACGGCTACTGGCGGAAAACCGCCGTGACCTGGAAGCTGGCCGCGCCTCTGGCTTGGAGCCGGCATTGCTGGATCGGTTGGAAATCACTCCTAAAAGCGTCAAGGCCATAGCCGGGGGTTTGCGGGAGATTGCTGCTCAGACTGATCCGGTGGGGGAAATTACCGGTCTAAAATACCGGCCCTCTGGCATTCAGGTGGGGCAAATGCGTGTTCCTTTGGGTGTGATCGGCATTATCTACGAGTCACGGCCCAATGTAACCGCTGATGCTGCTGCACTGTGTCTGAAAGCCGGCAATGCGGCGATTCTTCGCGGCGGCTCCGAAGCGCTGCATTCCAACCGGGCTATCGCTGCCTGCATCCAGCAAGGGCTGGCGGTGGCTAATCTGCCTGCTGATACCGTGCAAGTCATTGATACGGTGGATCGGGCGGCGGTTGGGGCACTGATTCGCATGGCTGAGTACGTGGATGTTATCGTGCCGCGCGGCGGCAAGAGCCTTATCGAACGGATCAGCCGTGAAGCGCGCGTGCCGGTCATTAAGCATCTGGACGGGAATTGCCACGTCTACATCGATGACCACGCTGATCTTGAAAAAGCAGTCGCGGTTGCTTACAACGCTAAGACCCAGCGCTATGGTACCTGCAATACGCTGGAAACCTTGCTCGTGGCAGAAGGCATCGCTGATCAGGTGTTACCACGCTTGGGTCAGATGTACCAGGAGGCTGGTGTCGAACTGCGCGGTTGTCCTCGCACGCGTGAGTTACTCCTCGATATCAAGGTGGCGGCCGAGGATGACTGGTACGAGGAATATCTGGCGCCGATTCTAGCGATCCGGGTGATCAAGGATATGGATGAGGCGATAGAGCATATTACCCGCTACGGTTCCGCGCACACGGATGCTATCGTGACTGAGAATTACAGCCGGGCGCGGCGTTTCCTGCGCGAGGTCGATTCCAGTTCGGTGATCGTCAATGCCTCCACCCGCTTTGCCGATGGCGGCGAATATGGATTGGGCGCGGAAATTGGCATTAGCACGAATAAACTGCATGCTCGTGGTCCGGTCGGTACGGAAGGGCTGACTACTCAAAAGTTTGTAGTGCTCGGCGATGGCCATATTCGTCGCTAACCAACGACAATCAGGACGCTGATAACCCACATGTCGCATGTTCCCCGCCCGATTGGCATTCTGGGCGGTACTTTTGATCCTATTCATCATGGCCATCTGCGCCCGGCGCTCGAGTTGCTGGAAATGCTGCAACTGGCAGAGGTGCGTTTTATCCCCTGCCGGATTCCGGCGCATCGCGGGACACCGCACATCACTGCTGAACAGCGGTTCGAGCTGGTGCAATTGGCCATTGCCGGGCAGCCGGATTTCGTGGCGGATGACCGGGAATTGCGCCGGGAAGGCACGTCCTACATGGTGGATACGCTGGCTTCTTTGCGAGAAGATTTTGGCCAAGAGACCCCATTGTGTCTGATCGTTGGCGCAGATGCTTTTCGAGAGCTGTACACCTGGCATCGCTGGCGGGATATGACGCGGTTAGCCCACATCGTCGTGATGCAGCGCCCTGGGGCTTCGCAACCGGTGCCATCCGTGCTGGAGGAATGGATTGCCCCCCGCCGGGTACATGAAGCGCTCATGCTGCATGGAAAACCCGCTGGCAGTATCCTGTTTCAACCAGTGACACAGTTAGATATTTCCGCCACCCAAATCCGTGTCCTGCTGGCACGCGGCCAGTCACCCCGCTATTTATTGCCGGAGGCCGTGCTGGCTTATATCGCCGATCGGACGTTGTACCGGCGGCTGCCGGTTCTAAACCCCCTTACTTGATGAGGATAAACAAGATTCCATGCAACTTGAGGTTTTACAGAAAATCATTGTGAATGCCCTGGAAGAAGTGAAAGCCCAGGATATCCGTGTTCTAGACGTGCGTAACAAGGCCAGTTTTACTGACTTGATGGTGGTCGCCAGCGGTGCCTCGACCCGTCAGGTCAAAGCGCTGGCTGACAAGGTGATCGAGAAATGCACAGCAGCCGGTGTCCGGCCGCTTGGCGTTGAAGGAGCGCGGGAAGCTGAATGGGTATTGGTAGATCTGGCCGACGTCGTCGTGCATGTCATGCTCCCCCAGACCCGGGATTTCTATAATCTGGAAAAATTATGGTCAGTGGATGTGGCCAAAGCACTGAAAGGTTGAGTGAGAGCAGGCAGCGGATTGCATCAACACTAATGTCTGAACTGAAAGATGAAAATTCATCTACTTGCCGTCGGCATCCGAATGCCTGACTGGATCAAAACCGGTTATGCGGAATATGCTGAGCGGCTGCCCCGGGAATGCCAGTTGAATCTGATTGAAATCCCTGCGGGCAAGCGCAGCACCCGTGCCAATTTGCCTCGTTTGGTCCGGGCCGAAGGTGAGCGATTGCTTGCAGCGATTCCCGCGAGTTCTCGCGTCATTGCCCTGGATGAGCGCGGTCAGGAATGGGGTACTGCCGAATTGGCTGGGCAGTTGGCAAGTTGGTTGCAGGAAGGCTGCAATCTCAGTCTGCTGATCGGTGGCCCGGATGGGCTGGATGCGGCCTGTCGTGATCGCGCCGAACATCTGTGGTCGTTGTCGCGATTGACCTTGCCGCATCCTCTGGTGCGCATCGTGGTCGCTGAGCAGCTTTATCGGGCGTGGAGTCTGCTACACAATCATCCTTATCATCGCGTTTGATATGTCTTTTATCTACCTTGCCTCTGCATCGCCACGCCGCCGTGAACTTTTGAGGCAGATCGGCATGGCTTATCGCCTGCTGCGGGTCGAGGTGGATGAGACGCCATTGGCCGAAGAACATCCCTGCGATTATGTTGCCCGATTGGCCTTGGCCAAAGCGCGAACGGGCGCACAAGCGCTCGGCCGGAAGAAGCCCGCGCCCGTGTTGGGGGCGGATACCGCGGTGGCCGTTAAAGATACGATTCTCGGCAAGCCTCACGACCGCGAAGAAGGTTTGGCCATGTTGGCACGGCTTTCCGGTTGTGAACATCAGGTATTAAGCGCAGTGGCCTTGGCAACCCCGGCGCAAATTGCGGTCAAAGTTCAAGAGAGCCGGGTTCGCTTCCGCAAATTGACGCCGGCGGAATGTGCTGCTTACTGGGAGACCGGCGAATCTTGGGACAAGGCGGGCGGCTATGGGATCCAGGGCCGTGCAGCGGCGTTCATTGCAGAATTGCACGGCAGCTATTCCGGGGTCATGGGTTTGCCGCTATTCGAAACCGCAGAACTGTTCCGAGAGTTCGGGCTTTCTTCCTAACTGACTTTAACCTTTCCTAGATGGAACGAGATGGTATGACCACACGCGCCGAAGGTGGTACGGGCGACGAAATACTGATCAACGTGACCCCCCGTGAAACCCGGGTTACAGTGGTTGAGAACGGTGTCCTCCAGGAAATTCTGATCGAACGGGCAGGCCGGCGCGGTCTGGTCGGTAACATTTATAAAGGCCGGGTTTGCCGGGTGCTGCCGGGCATGGAGGCTGCGTTTGTGGATATCGGTCTGGAACGGGCAGCCTTTCTGCACGTCTCCGATATCCGCCCGGCATGCCGGCTTGAGCCTTGTTTATCTGAAAACAGTGCGCCAAGTGTAAGTCACAGTGACCGGATACTGGCGATTACTGACCTGGTGCGCGAGGGTCAGGATCTGGTGGTACAGGTGATCAAGGACCCTATCGGCACCAAGGGCGCGCGGTTGACAACCCACATCACGTTGCCATCACGGTTTCTAGTATTCCTGGCCGATTCCGATGTGGCCGGTGTGTCCGTCAAGATCGACGGTGAACGTGAGCGGCAGCGTTTGAAAGAGGTCGTCAATGCTTTTCGCGCTGAGTTTGGCGGTGGCTATATCGTTCGTACTGCTGCAGAAGGTGCAGAAGCCTGGGCGTTGCGCGCAGATATGCAATTTTTGCAACGGCTATGGGGTTCTATTCAGGATCGTATCCGCGAAGCCAATGGCATTATGACATTGTATGAGGATTTGCCGCTGGTGCTACGGGTGCTGCGCGATTTTGTCGGCGACAATGTCGAAAGGGTTCGAGTGGATTCACGTGAGGCCAGTCAGCGGATGATGCAATTTGCTGAAAAATTCGTGCCGGAAATGGTCTCACGTCTGGAGCATTATCCAGGTGAGCGGCCAATCTTCGAGTTATATGGCATTGAAGATGAAATCCAGCGAGGGCTTAGCAAGAAAGTAACACTGAAGTCAGGTGGTTATCTGATTATTGATCAGACCGAGGCTATGACCACGATTGACGTAAATACCGGCGCCTATGTTGGACATCGTAATCTGGAGGAAACCATTTTCAAAACCAACCTGGAAGCTGCAGCGGCGATTGCCCGGCAATTACGGCTGCGTAACCTGGGTGGCATTATTATTCTGGATTTTATTGATATGGCCAGCGAAGAACACCGCCAGGCCGTGTTGAAGGCATTGGAAAAGCATCTGGAAAAAGATCGCGCCAAAAGTCATATCTCGCAGGTGTCGCCATTAGGGCTGGTGGAAATGACCCGTAAGCGCACCCGCGAGAGTTTGGGGCAGATTCTGTGCGAACCTTGTCCGTTATGCGATGGGCGCGGTTCGATTAAAACGGCGGAAACGGTGTGTTATGAAATTTTCCGTGAATTGTTGCGCGAAGCCCGGCAGTACGCGCCTCGCCAATTCGTGGTACTCGCTGCGCCAGATGTGGTGGATGTCATGTTGGATCAAGAATCTCACAGTGTGGCGCAGTTAGAGGCGTTCATCGACATTCCCATCAAATTCCAGGCGGAAGCACTGTATACCCGTGAGCAATATGATGTGGTGTTAATGTGAACTCTGATCTCCTCACCCCTCGCCCTGTTTCTCCGGGGGGAAGGAATAATGAACGGTGTTTGGCAAACGGACGCTTCTGGAATGCTCTCTGTCTATCAACGAGCCGTACTCGCCGGACCCTGCGTTGGATCCGCCGGTTGCTGCTCACCTTGTTGTTGCTACTCTTGCTGCTGGCGGCATTTGGGCAATGGTGGGTATTGCCACGCCTGAACAATTACCGGAGTGATTTGGCCCGTGTGCTGGGTGACACATTGCAGATGCCCGTGCGTATTGATGCGGTCACTGCCACTCTGGATGGCTGGCGTCTGGCGTTAGGTCTGCGCGGCGTGAGCGTGGATGACCCTGAGCGGGACACCCCGTTGGCGTATTTCAAGCAAGTAGCCATCACCCTGAACCTGTGGCGCTCCTTACAGGAGTGGCAGCCTGTCGTGCGCCGTATCCGCCTGGAAGGTGCGAGTTTAACGCTGGAACAAGGGCCGGATGGGGTATCCCGGCTATTCACCGATGGAAGCGTTGCGCCACACGCGGATGATTCCCCGCTGCCGGCGACGGCTCACCAAGTCTTTAAATTACGACAGTTGGATATTGTTGGTGAGCAACTCACCCTGCGGCGGCCGGACGGTTTTACCTGGCAATTACTGCATCCCTACCTCCGTTTTCAGGATACGGCGCAAGGTCGACGGTTGGTCTTGACGGCTGATTTGCCTGTGGAACTTGGCGGACAACTGGGGTTGACCATTGAGCAGTTACCGGCGGATGAATCAACAGCTAAAAAGGGCTGGCGGTTGCAGGGGCAAATTCATTTCGAGGATGCGCCACAGACGCATCCGCCGGCCGTGTTTGAGGCGACGCACACCGATGCCGGCTGGCAGGCAGTGATTCGCCATCTGCGTGCTGAGAGCTTGCTGGCTTGGGTGGCGCCCTGGCTCAGTGAATCGGCTCATCAATGGCTGGCACCGCTTGATCCACGCGGCGAATTACCGGAAATAACGCTACAGAGCGAACCGGCGGCAGGGATTTACCAAGCGGCCGTTGCCCTGCGCGGTGTGAATATTCGCTCGACTCACCACTTGCCAGGCTTCGATAACTTGACCGGCCAACTGGTGGTTTCCCCAGAACGAGGCCAAATCGAACTGGATTGCCATGCCGTTCAGGTCGATACTGCCGGTTTACTGCGTGCGCCCATTACGCTGGATGTCCTCAGCGGAACTGTGAACTGGCGGCGTTCCTCTGAAGGCTTGCACGTCGAAAGTGCCGGTCTTGAACTGGCTAATGCTGACCTTAGTGGCCGGTTTTGGGGCAGTGTCACTGTTCCTGACGCGGGCCAGCCATTGCTGGATATTCAAGGCCATTATCACGGTGTGAAGGTTAAGCAAGCATGGCGCTATCTGCCGGTTGCGGTGATTCCACCGCAAGGTGTGGCTTGGTTGGACCGGGCGCTGGTAGATGGTCAAGTGGCGACCGGCAATCTGATTTTTCGAGGGCCGCCGGCGGCCTTTCCCTTCAATCGGGATGAAGGGTTATTTGAAACCCGTTTTCAGGTTAAAGATGGCGTACTGGACTATGCGCCCGGCTGGCCACGCTTGGAAAAGTTGCAGGCTGACGTTCTGTTTCGCAATCGCGGGCTTACTATTAAGGCCAATGGTAGCCAATTGCTGGATGGGCAGGTAGAAAAGGCTACGGCTCAAATTGAAAATTTGGCCGATGTCATTGTGCAGGTTCAAGGACGGGTCAAGGGACCGGGTGCCAGTATGTGGCAGGTGCTCCGCGAGAGTCCGTTGGGCCATGAATTGGATGAGGATCTGCCTGATTTACAGATCAGTGGCCGCAGCACTCTCGATCTCGAATTGACGCTACCGGCCGATGGACGCCCAAGTCAAGCGCGTGGGCGGGTAGGGTTGTTGGACAATGATGTGACCTTGCCAGCCTGGAAGGTTGAACTGGAGCGGTTGCGCGGTGAGGTGCGCTTCACCGAAGCTGATCTAGAAGCCCGAAATGTACAAGCGTTGTGGCGCGGTGAGGCAATCCGCGTCGATCTGGATCTAGCTGGCCGCGAAGGGCGTCGTGAATTGCGGGCGCAAGTGGAGGGGAGGCTGGGATTACCAGCGCTGGCTGGGCCGTCTGCAGCGGCGGATCTCGGGTACTCAATCACCGGCGCTAGCGATTGGAAAGCGGTGCTGGCCGTTCCGGCCCGTGGTCAGGAACGAAAATCTGCCTTTTCGTTTGAGTTAACTTCCGGTTTGCGCGGGGTTGCCATCGAATTGCCTGCGCCACTGGGTAAGACCGCCAGTGAGACCCGGTCACTGCGGATCGTGGTGCAGCCGAATGAGCGTAACCGCTGGATCGTGGCACTGGAATACGAACCTGAGGTACGGGCAGCGCTGGAGTTGAATGGTCTGCTGGATACGCCCCGGTTTGAGCGGGGTGAATTGCGGATTGGTGCTGGAGCAGCGCGGCTTCCTAATGAACCAGGTCTGGCCATTGTTGCTGATCTGCCGCGTTGGGCCTGGACAACCCCGGTTAAAACACCCTCTCCCAATCGAGATGAGACTGGAAGCGAGCAGTGCAGCAGATCCGGGATTCAAAAACCCCGTTCCAATTCATTGGCGCTGGTGCGCAGTTTAGAAGCCCGGATTGAGGAATTGGCGGTTGCTGGCCAATCATTTAAGGGGATGACAATTCATGCACATCGTGATTCAGAGGGATTGCAGGTTGAATTAGACAGCGCAGCTTTATCCGGGCAGATGACCGTACCGGATCAGCTCACCGCAGCGCGGCCCGTGAATGCCGCGTTGCAGCGCTTATGGATACAGCATACTGCCAATGGCACTGCTTCGGATGCGCAACACAGACCGGCAGCCGACCCATGTCAACTCCCGCCACTGGCGTTGACGGTCGCCGACTTGCGGATGAATGATCAGAAGCTCGGTCAGTTACGGCTGGCGATCGTGCCGCGCTCCGGCGGTGTTCGATTGTCCGGGATTGAACTGCGTTCCGGGCAGCAGCAGATCGATGCCGATGGCGAATGGGGGTGGAACGGCGGTAACCAGATTTCCCGGATCAATGTGGCGTTGCGCAGCCCAGCGCTGGGTGAAACTCTAGCGGTATGGGGTTATCCGGAATCTGGCATTGCCCGTGGCCCCACCAAGGCGCAATTGGACGCTAACTGGGCAGCCGCGTTGCCGGATTTCGCGCTGGAGCGGATTTCCGGCACACTGAATTTTGAGACCGGTCCCGGTCAATTGCTGGAAATCAACCCTGGACTGGGTCGCATCATGGGCTTGTTCAGTGTGCAGAGTCTGAATCGCCGCCTGAGCCTGGATTTCAGCGACCTGTTCCAGCCGGGCACCAGTTTTGATCGAATCAGCGGTGAATTTGCTTTCAAAAAAGGGCAGGCGCGTACTGATAACCTGCGTATTGAAGCGCCGGCGGCGCGGATTGAAATCCGGGGCCGGGCCGGCTTGAAAGACCGGAGCTACGATCAACAGATCACGGTTACGCCCCACGTTGTGGGGAGTGCGCTGCCCATCGCTGGAGCCATTGTTGGCGGGCCTGTTGCTGGCGCAGCGGTGTTTGTCGCTGAGCGCGTCTTGCAAAAAGGTATTGAGCAGGCGACCCGTTACCAGTACCGGTTAACCGGCTCATGGGATGATCCGGTGCTGGAACCGCTGGTTGCAGAAGAGCCCCCCAACCCCGCGCCTCGGCAAGGGTTCGCGAGTGACAACGAAACGAGGTGATCACTGATGTCTAGCCTGGTTGCTCTGCAAATGGTTTCCGGACCGGAGGTTGCCGCCAATCTGGCGACAGCCGCTGAATTGTTGGCTAAAGCGGCTGATCGCGGCGCGCAATTGGCGGTATTGCCGGAAAATTTTGCTCTGATGGGACGTCGGGAAAGCGACAAACTGGCGGTGCAGGAAGCGGAAGGCGATGGACTGATTCAAACCTTTCTTGCAGAACAGGCCGCCCGTCATCGGCTGTGGCTGGTGGGTGGCACGATTCCACTGCGGACCGCCGGTGATGATCAGCGGGTGCGGGCGGCTTGTTTGCTATTTGATGATCAAGGTTGCCAGGTTGCCCGCTATGACAAGGTTCATTTATTCGATGTGCAGTTACCGGACAGCCCCGAGCGCTATGCGGAATCGGCGACGATTGAGCCAGGCGATCACTATGTCGTGGCAGACACACCGTTTGGCCGATTAGGGTTGGCGGTCTGCTACGATCTGCGCTTTCCCGAGCAATTTCGCGCTATGTCCTTGCAAGGTATGGACATTCTAGCCTTACCTGCGGCATTTACCGCTGCAACCGGCGCGGCCCATTGGGAAATTTTGCTGCGCGCACGGGCGATTGAGAATCAGTGCTATGTAATTGCTTCGGCGCAAGGCGGCCGGCACAGCAATGGCCGCGAGACCTTTGGCGACAGTCTGATCGTTGATCCCTGGGGGTTGATTCTTGACCGGTTATGTGAGGGACCCGGCGTAGTGCTGGGGAAGATGGATCGGGCGTTTCTGGAGAGCGTTCGCCAGCAGTTTCCGGTTTTGGAGCATCGGACGGATGTGGAAGATACAGCCCGGCTTCTTTATCAACTGTCATGAATCAGAGCCCCGATAGCTCTTGACCGATCGACGACCCTCTCAAGACGATCCAGCGGCGGTATCGACGACGGGAGAATAAAAAAAGCCAACTGGTTATAAAAGTTGGCTTTTTTAATCATTTAGCTCTTTCACCCCCGGTTCCTTGCTTGCAAGCCGGCGAGGGGAGTGAACGATTATGCTTTTTTTTAGCGGGCTGGCGTTACTTATTATGCTTTAAGCGATGCACAGCGGCGCTTCATGCTGCCCGCAAGTCCCAGCAGCCCTATGCCGAGTAATGCCAGCATATTGGGTTCGGGAATATCTGCATTGGGTACGAGGCCGTCATCGGTTGAGCCAACCCAGATTGATCTATTTCCTAATTGATTAGGAGCACACAAGTATGGAGATGTCCCGCCACCACAGGCACCAATATGGACAAGGGTTTTAAGGTTCTTATCATTAGCTACATCGAAATCAGGAGGATCCAAATCTATTTGCGCATCGTCGTCTGTTAATTTAGTACCTCTGCTATCAAATAATCCAATTAGAATACGCACAGGTTCAAAATTAGATTCTGTAATCTCCAGATCAAAAAAACCCAAATTAGGTCCACCTCCACCCGTCTGGCTATTCGATTGGTATTCAATCTTGTTTCAGCAATTCCCGGTCTCTTAAAA
>DDST01000112.1:280-13450 GCA_002343485.1 Proteobacteria bacterium UBA2383 | reverse complement strand
TTAAGAACAAGTCTTATCGAGGGTTGTAAAACATCACCTAAGAGAATCCAGCAGGCGATCTTTGGTTCCCTAAAGATTTCGCTCCTACAAGATATTTAATAATTACTTTAACTTATATCCGATCGATAGGAACCAGAAAAACCGGGATGCCGGGATGCCGGGCTTTGATCAAAACCTTGTGCGCCACCGAACCCATGAACATTTCTCCCAGGGCTGTTTGGCCGTGGGAGCCAAGAACAATCAAGTCCGCGCTGATCCGTTTGGCTTCATCCAGGATCACCTGCGCTGGCTGCCCCTCGACAACGCGCATGCTTGCCACCACGGTCTGAGCTTCTGGATGCAGATGATCTTCGCAGAACGTCTCCAGACGCCGATGCATTTCTTGGTTAACCTGCTCAAAACCGGTTTGATGCAAGTTTTTTAAGGTATCGGGCGGTACGAGAGTTTCAACCAGTGATTGTGCGTAGTCGCTCATCGGTTCCAGCGCATGAACGATATGGATTTTGGCGCCGTACTGTTTAGCGAGCGAGAAGGCGTGATTGAAAACCTCCGGCCCGTGAGGACCAAGATCGGTAGCATAGAGGATCGTGCGAATGGTGTAATCCATGGCGGCGCTCCAAAAATATTAATGGAACTCGTGCGGAAGAGCAGCGAAGCCCGCCTAGAATAACATAACCTTATTCTTCGGGGCCGAAGCACCGGGCATAGTCACAGCAGACCGCGCAGGATGGCGCGCGGCAAAGATAGACACCTTCCTGAATGCACAGTTGCTTGTAAAGAAATTTCTTCCATTTCATATCGCGGCCGTTTTTTGCGGCCAGGGCCGGGAAATTGCGGGCCATCAAATCACTTAAATCCCGCCGTGACCACAGCCCCAAATCCTGCCAGAGATGATCATTGGCCATACAACCGGTGGCGACAATCACACTTAACCACTGCTCGGATTGATCTTGTCCCGCTTGAAAAAGTTGCAGCAGTTTGACCAGCTCATCCAGTTCTTCAACCAATCGCGAATCCCATTTTGGCAGGAAGCGAGGAGGCATGATTAGAGGGGAGGCATTGGGGAAATGCCTCGCCAGCAAAGCGTTAAAGTCTTCAGATTTTAACCCCAAGCCAACGGGTAATGATCCGCCGCCCATGGCTTGCGTCGCCAGCATTTGCGCTAAGACCTCGTCGTTAGGCAAGTGATGGCAGTGGCTCATCAAGAAATCATACACTTCCCGCCGAGGATCCGTACCGGCGGAAAGCGCCAAGGATTCCAGCCGCAACGACCACTCCATGGGCAATAACCGTTAATATTCAACCAAGATTTCTTCGTCCCGCACGATCATCTGACAGGCCAGTCTCCAAGGAGGCGGGATATCATCCACCAAGATGCGATGGATATCCTCTTCGGTCAGCTTACCCAATTCTTTCAGCAGATTTCTTTCTTTCTCTGTTGGAGGACCGCTCATCCGGGGTTTTTTATCGAGGCTCGTTACCTTAACTAGACAAGTACCGCATTCACCATCTTGGCAATCGAAGGCAATCGGAATTTGATTGTCTTTAGCGATTTTTAGAACGGTTTCGGTATGGCTGCCCGCCGGGGCATAAACGGTTTTAATTTTATGCTCAGAGTTTGAAAAGTTGATCAATGGCATCAGTGTAATCTCCTAAAAGAAATTGATTTCTTAAGCGGGACGCACAACAATTTCACCACCCAAGACTTGAGCCTGACACGCCAAGCGCATGTCGCGCGCGGCGAAGTGCTCCTTGAGTATCCGCGCTTCCAGCACGGACGGTTCGCTCAGATTTTCCATGCCCTCCGTGACTTTCATCAGGCAGGTTCCACAATCGCCTTCACGGCAGCCATAAACGATGCCGGAATTCAGTTTGTCTGAAATTTCGATAACCCGGGTGCCGGCCGGTACCGAAACGGTTACATTAATATCCGTAAAACTCAGTTGTGCTTTAGCCATTCTTGCTATCTCTCTCCGCAGTTTTAGTGTTCGCCATCATGCACTGATGGATTGAATCCGGTTTAGCGAAACAGCCAACCGTCCGCTCGCCCGCCATTCTGCATAAACCGCACGCAATGCGTCGTCAATCGGTTCTCCGCCATGTTCGCTATTGGGTTCGATACCCGCATTTTCCAGCGCGCGCCACGGCGTAAAGCCAACCCGGGAGCACAACAGCAATGCACAATCGTGCAAGGCGCGAATGGCTCCTTCCAGTGCTGCGTCCGAATCACCGCAGGTCGTCGCGCCATGACAGTAACGGGCGATTTCACGGCGCTCGATCAGATGCACATCGCCCGTGGACACGTCATAAATCAATAACTCACGCAGGTGTCCAAAATGCGCGTCAATGGTTCGTCCGTTCAAACTGCCTACGGCAATCCGTAAGATTTCCCTGGTGGCCTGAGGCCGCATCGAAACAACCACTGAGCGAGAAGCGGTTGGGGGCGTTTTTTCCAAGCGGCGGACAATCGCCGTGCGCACTGCTTCGCGTTTAGCCATCGCCTCCTGAGGATCGATAGTCATCGCTTCGACCTTGGCCATGCTAAATTCGCCGCCGCGATCCTCATTCAGCATCCCCGTTGCATCGGCACGGCATTGCTGACAATGACTCATCATCCCGGCGTTGCTTTCACAAGCATCCCGGACTGCTGCCAGTTCCTCGGCATGAGGTTCACGTTGCCCCGTGATTCCAAAATGGGTGCCGTGTTCGGCGCGGGCGATGAGCGGCATGATGTTGTGCAGAATGGCTCCTTTTTTCCGCACGATCCGGTTGACTTCCGGCAAGTGAGTGTCGTTGATGCCAGGAATCAAAACTGAATTGATCTTGACCTGAACACCACGTGCGGTGAGCAACTCCAGTCCGCGCAACTGTTGTTCAATAAGAATTTTCGCTGCTTCTTTCCCACGCACGCGCTGTCCTTGCCAGACGATCCATGGATAGATTTGCGCGCCGATTTCCGGGTCCACGCAGTTGATGGTGATGGTGACATGGTGAATACCTTGGTCGACCAACGCGTCTGCATGTTCCGGTAACGCCAGGCCATTAGTCGATAGGCATAACAACAAATCAGGCGCTTGGACATGCAATTCCCGGAGGGTGGCAAACACGGGTCCGGGATTAGCCAGTGGATCACCAGGTCCGGCGATACCGACTACCGCTAAATGCGGGATGACGGTACCTACCGCCAGCGCCTTTTTGACGGCTTGTTCCGGACTCAGCAGTTCCGCAACGACACCGGGGCGTGATTCATTGCTGCAATGGTATTTGCGGTTGCAGTAGTGGCACTGAATATTGCACTTCGGCGCCACTGCTAGATGCAAGCGGGCGAAATGCCGGTGTGCTTCTGGGGAATAGCAGGGATGAAGCGCTGGCGTCGCCCCGATAGCGGATTGTTGATGAATTGGTTCCATGCAAATTCCCCCAAAATCACGAAATCGACCGGCCGGAATCGGGCGGCGAGGGATGCATAGCAACTGCCGTGCCTATAAATAACTTATTGTTCTATTTATTTTTTATCTGAAAGATGAGGGGTATGCTGTAGCAAACACCACAGCCTATCGGAAAGGATTGTCGGTAATGAAACAAGCAGAAGCAGCCACCGGGAACCGGTTTCAGAGAGGCGCTAATGAGCTGATAACATCTCATCCGTTCCGGTAAGGGGATCGGGACAACAAGACAAAGACCCCAAAAACGCTGAGGAGCATCATCAGAATTCTTCGTGTCAATCTTCCTGTGCTAACCATGGTTAGCAGCCATGAGATACACACTACCAAATTCCACCCTTGGCGGCAGTTCCAGAGAGCACTTGCCCTCTGGAACCGAGGACCACAGCCGGTTATCGCTTTTCTATCGGCACATAATCCTGAATAGTGTTACCGGTATAGATCTGCCGTGGCCGCTGGAGGCGGGCCTTCGGATTGTCATGGATTTCCTTCCAATTGGCGATCCAGCCTGGCATCCGGCCCATGGCAAACATCACGGTGAACATATTGAGCGGAATGCCCATAGCACGCAGGATGATGCCGCTGTAGAAATCCACATTCGGATACAGCTTGCGTTCCACAAAGTAGGGATCGTTCAGCGCCACGTCTTCCAGTTCGCCAGCAATTTCCAGCAACGGATCCTTGATATTCAACTTGGCCAGCATCTTGTCTGCTGCCGCCTTGAGAATCTTGGAGCGGGGATCGAAATTCTTATAGACCCGATGGCCAAAACCCATGAGCCGCAATTTGGAATCCTTCGCCTTGACTCTGGAAACATAGTCG
Source organism: Proteobacteria bacterium UBA2383 (assembly GCA_002343485.1). GTDB lineage: Bacteria > Pseudomonadota > Gammaproteobacteria > Competibacterales > Competibacteraceae > UBA2383. The sequence continues at coordinate 9,185 of DDST01000112.1, read as the reverse complement.
GACACGCTCATGCCAGATTGATTGATGAACTCCAGCATCTCCACCACCGCTACATTAGCGCCACCATGCAACGGTCCCCACAGCGCGCACACGCCGGCAGCACAGCTAGCAAACATGTTAGCGCCGCTGGAAGCGACCATTCGCACCGTGCTGGTCGAACAGTTCTGTTCATGATCGGCGTGCAGAATTAAAAACAGCGAAAGGGCGCGGGTGATCTCAGGGTCCGGCACATACTCCTGGTAAGGCAGGGAGAACATCATATGCAAGAAGTTGTTGCAATAATGATACTCAGGATTCGGATACATCAGCGGCTGGCCGATAGACATTTTGTAACTAGCTGCCGCTATCGTGCGCACTTTGGAAATGATCCGCGCCGCCGCCCGTTCCAGCGTCGTTTCGTCCTCAATCTCCATCATCTCCGGCTCATAGCAACTCATGGCGTTAATCATTGCCGAGAGAATAGCCATCGGGTGTGCGTTAGGCGGGAACCCCTCGAAATGATTACGCAGGCTTTCATGCAGCATCTCATTTGCTGTCAGCCGGGTCCGGAAGCGCTGCAATTCCTCCGCTGTGGGGAGGCGCCCCCAAATTACCAGCCAGGCGGTTTCCACAAAGGAACCCTTTTCAGCCAGTTGCTCAATCGGAATACCGCGATAACGCAGAATACCTTTGTCACCGTCAATATAGGTGACGTCCGAGGTGCAGGAACCGGTATTGCCATAGCCCTCGTCCAGGGTGATAAAACCCGTTCGGTCTCGCAACGTAGTGATGTCGACCGCCCGTTCTTGTTCAGTCCCTTCAACGATCGGGAATTCATAGGATTTTCCATCCAGTTCGATGCGACAGTTATGGCTCATAGCTTAGACTCCTGGGATTGAGGATGAAGTAAGTTGTTTTTCAAAGCCTTATGTGAAGCCGATTTTTTCACTTCACTCATTGCGCGGTTCTTTTGGAGGCCGGTCGATCCTGTTGCGCATTTCAGGGCATGATGGACCCAATGCGTCTTGGGAAGATTATACAGAGGTGAGGCGCGTTGCATAATCCAACGTTCACCCAAGTGCATTCTAGAAAGTATGGCCATCATTGAGAAACAGACCCAAAAATTGCCGTTATGAGGAAGGCATCGAAAACTGCATTAATCCGCACAATTGCACCACATGTCCGGGGCAAACCGGCGGAGGGGAAGATAGCCGCCACGCCGCAGTGCCGCCTCGTCCGAGGGCGGCCAACGGAGCAATTCCACTTCCCAGGGAGCGATCCTAACACCGGTATTGTCTATCAATACAGGCGAGCCATCCGCTCGGGTACACAACTGCAACCGATGGATAGTTGCGCCGTCACTAGCGAAGATCGCAGCACAGTCAGTGTCGGTCTGCATCAGAAGGATACCTTAGTAGTCACTGTCCAACGGCTCATCACTATATCGGAGTTGCCTGGTAAGTGTATGATTAGATTAAATCACCCCAAACATAACACTATTGTTAACATCCCCTGGAGCAGGATAAACCCGTCCATCAAGAGACATCACCATGAATATTCCTCTGCTCTTTGGTTATGATGATCAAGCACCGGTCAATCATCAACGTGTCGGCCTGGTTTCTCCGGCTGATCCCGATGAAAAGATCATTTGGCTCACCCGGCGCTTTATCGCCGGGTTCGATCTGGATTACCTGGTGATCCCCCTGCGCATCATCCGCGAACCAGACAGCATCACAGTGATCGCCACCACCCAATTTTAAGAGGAAATTGAATGACTTTTAAAACATCCCGAACGTTGATCATCCTTGACGCCGTTGACAGCTTTCCTCCTACTCACGCCAAAATCCCGGAGTGCGCACCATGAAATACATTGCCGGAACCATCGCCGACGTAATGGATGATGGCACCATTGCAACGCTGATTTTGGACACGGGCGAGCATAAGCACCACCTGCAGGCCGATTCGCACCTGCTCTCTGAGGCGTTAACCGCTCTCTACGGCGAGGACTGTATTGGCAAACCCGTTGCGGTTGAATGCAACGGTCCAATGCTGACGAGTATCGAAATTCCCGGCGCGGCTCCCGATTACGCTATTTAAGGCAGGAAGAAATCACTGCCGCAGCAAGCGTTGCACGGCTGAAGCCGGTAAACCTGACGTGTTCCACAAGGTCGCTTCGGTACCGAAACAGACCGCCACGGCCAGCGCGCCGGTCAGCGGTTGATCGTTGACCAAGGCATGAAGCAATCCGGCGGCAAAGGCGTCGCCAGCACCGGTGGTATCCACTGGCTGGACAGTTTCCGCCGGCATTTCCCATTGAGCATCTTTAGACCAGGCGCTGGCGCCCGCCGCGCCACGGGTCACCACCATCCAGCGCGCCTGTCCGCCAGAAACTCTATGCCCCAGCGCCAGCGGATCCTGAAGCGCGTTGGGTTCGAGATCACTGGCTGAAGCGACTAAAATATGTGCCGGCCTTACGTTGGCTTCCAGCGGGGGCAGGTGCGCGACCACCCAGGCGCTGGACGCTTTCGCCGCCAACAGCGGCCCTAAATCGCACCGGCGGCTCCGCACGTAGACCGCCTCGGCAGGGATCGCCAGAAGCTGCTCTGGCAACGCTTCGTCTTCGCAGCGGGCGACATTCACTACCGTCCGCTCACCCATCGGGTCAATCAGGATCAACGAATGCGTCGTTGGCTGATCAAGCCGGGATATCCATCGAGTTTCAACGCCAGCGGCGGCAAGTTCCACCAATAGAGCGTCTCCCATCGCATCCCGGCCCACCGCAGCGAACAAGATGACGGTATGTCCAGCCGCGGCCAAGGCCACGGCGGTATTGGCGCCCCCGCCACCCAGCCGGAAACCGGCCAGCACCCCGTTCAGATGCGCGCCGGGTTGAAGCGGTTCGGCTAATCGCACCACGTCGTCCCAGGCAACAGAACCGATAATAACGATCGTAGCCAGTGCATGATCTCCAAAGTTAGGATGAAACCGGTGCAGATTGCTGACCGTGCAATGACAGATACGTATGCATGATAACCGCCGCCAGAATCGTGCCGCCACCGATGAAAGTGCGCAGTGGGACCGCCTCGCCCAGCACCCACCATACCCACAAAGGGCCTAGTACTGTTTCAATCAACAGAAAGAGCGTGATTTCCGGCGCAGGCAAATAGCGCGTAGCGGCAAGCAGGCAAACCGTCGCCATTGGCATTTGCCCCAACCCCATGATCAGAAGCCACGGATAGCAATCCGCCGGCAGTTGCAGCGGCTGGGCAAATGGCAGGGCGGCCAACGCGACAGCCAGGCTGCCCATCGCCACGACCGGTACAACCGGCAAGCGGGATAAACGACGCATCAAGGTCAAGGTGAAGCCCAAGTTGGCCGCTAAGGTGAGGGCCAACAGATCGCCCCATCGGCTGCCACCACCAAAATCACCGGCAAAGATAATCCATACGCCGGTCAGCGCCACGAAAATCGCGGCCCAGGTGCGCAACGCCAGCGTTTCCCGCAATATCAGCCAGGAAAACAGGGCGGCGAAAAAGGAAGAGCTGCTTAGAATCACCACGGTATTCGCCACTGACGTGTGGCTGATGGAGAACACAAACATGCCGGTATTGGCGCCATAGAGTCCCGTAACCAGCAAGGCCAGCCCTCCACATCGCCGGTAAGCCCGCCACTCCTCCACCCGGCGCGTGATCCATAAGAACACTGTCAAGGACAGAAAAATCAATGTCCCACGCCAAAATGCGACATTGGCGGGCGCACTGTGGACCAATCGGATCAGCAACGCATCGAAACTGATAACCAACACCGCAATACCGGCGATCCACACACCCTGACGGTGATTTTTGACAATCAGCATATTAGGTGGCCAGGTCCATCGTCATCAATATCATTCCCGTCTCAAGGGTACGGTGGAGAATCTACTGAGAAACAGTGTATTAAAGCACTGGCCCGAGCATAGCAATCGCATTGTTCCAAAGCTGCCTGCGGCGAGGCCAGCTGGCAACCTCCTCGCTGGTAATCAAATGGGATTGGGCCATGTAGCTGTCTTGGCGCTGGCGCAATCCGGCGGTCAACGCCGGATCATAGAACAGAATGTTGTTCTCGTAGTTTAGCTCGAAGCTGCGACGGTCCAGGTTGGCGGAACCTATCAGCGTCACTTCGCCATCCAAGGTCAGGGACTTGGTGTGCAGCAACCCGCCCACGTACTCGAAGATCCGCACTCCAGCAGCCAGCAAGTCACTGTAGTAGCTACGGCTGGCCGCGCCGACAATCCAGGAGTCATTCCGCGCCGGAACGATCAGGATGGTTGTGACGCCCCGGCGGGCGCTGGCGCACAAAGCGCCCTGCATCGACTCGTCGGGAACATAGTAGGGGGTCGAGATAATCAATTCATGGCGGGCCGTGTACATCAGCGACTCAAACATCTCGGGCATAGCGGAATAGCGCACCGTCGGCCCGGTGCCGATGACCTGAGCAGGCAATCCTGGCGGGGAAGGCGGGACCGGCCGCCGCAGCAAGCCGGTAATATCATCGTCCCCATGGGCCATCCAGTCACTGGCAAATAGATGCTGATTTTGACGGGCAATCGGTCCTTCGAAACGCATCACGGCGTCTACCCAGGGCGCGTACTGAGCCTTGACGAGAAATTCTGGATCGGCGCAGTTCTGGCTGCCGCAATAGGTGATGCGATCGTCGATCACGACAATTTTGCGATGGTTGCGCAGATCGATCCGCCCCTTGAGAGGCCGCAGCAATGGATTACCGATGGGCAAGGCCCGAGCCAGGCGGACCCCCGCTTGGCCCATATCCCGCCAGTGCGCGGAATGAATCAGAAGACGCGAGCCCAGATCATCCGCCATCGCACGGCAGGTGACGCCACGCGCCGCGGCGCGTTTCAATGCCTCGATGATCTTGCCGCCGTTCTGGTCGGGCAGCCAGATATAGAATAAGAGATGCACATGGCCGCTAGCAGCATCGATATCCGCCACCATGGCGTCGATGGCCGCATTGGAATCGGCCAGCAGGCGGGCGCGATTGCCGCCGGCCGGTTCGAAACCGCTGATGGAGTGCCCGACGCGAAACAGGTGTGTGTAGCGATCCGGCACTCCGGTCCGCTGGATTGCCGCATCCAGACCGGCTGCATCGGCCAACTTCGGCATTTGTGCGAGCACCGCACGCATTCGCGCGACACGCCGTCGACCGATATTCACTTCGCCAAACAGGATATAGGCCAGGATGCCCAACACCGGCAAAACCAGGATAACCACCACCCAGGCAATGCGCGAAGCGGGTTCCCGATGTGGCCGCAGCAGGACGCGCGCGATGAAGGCGAAATGGATCAGAATGCTCAATATCCAGAGTGTCGTTGTCAAGAAGGTTATTTCGTTCACCGGCATTGATCCTGTTGTGTACCGATCCCACCTTGTCCGTCGCCCTTGGAGATGTCCGCCCTAATAATCGCACGTCTTTTAATCAATACATTTTTTTGTCTGCGTCATTGGGTTGATCGTTGCTGGCTTTTCCAATGCGGATGAACTCGCCTGGCGGCCCCATGCGAATACCGAAGATAATCGCCGAGGCCCTGAGCGAGAATGCGGTGAGAACAGCCAAGATTTCAGCGGCCAGTCCCGGCAGGGCGAAATAGGTCAGGCTGGCGTAAACGAGCGAACCAGCAAGAGCAGCAGTGGCATAAAGTTCGCCGCACAGGATCATCGGCTGGGTGTTCGTGAGTACGTCCCGAATGAGACCACCACCGGTAGCGGTCACCATACCCATGAACACTGCGATGACGAAGGGTGCTCCGAACTGTAGAGCGACATGACAACCCACCACACCGAAGACCGACAGGCCCAAGGCATCGGACCAAATCATCCCCTTGCGCCGGGTCATGTCATCCGTGATCCAAAAATAGGTCGCCAATGCGGCAACAACGCACAAGATCAATTCGAGTGGATTCTGGGTCCACCAGACGGTGCGGCCCAGCAACAGATCCCGGGTGGTGCCGCCTCCAATCCCGGTGATAGTGCCGATCAGCACGAAACCAAGGACATCCATACGGTAGCGCGCTGCGGTCAGCGCGCCGCTCATCGCAAACACGGCATCACCGAAGTACATGATCGCTAGAATGCTGGCGCTGAGCGGTTCGCTGGGAAGGGCCATTATCGTCTTCTCCATGAGTTTAGCCGGTTTTTTGATTCTGTCTTTGTTCTTGACGCGTCCTGGTATGACCGTGGTCTTGGTTCTAGCCCTCTATTGCCATCCGGACCAGTCTGAATTCCGCTATCCGTAACAAGTATCTAAACTTCAGGGGTTTGGTACAGCCACGCCAGAAACAGCTTATAGCCTAGTACCAAGACCACCGCGCCGACGAACAGCCCAATGATTCCCGAACTAAGGAAACCACCGATCGCACCCACGAAAATCACCGCCATGGGGACATCGACGCCTTGGCCTAGCACAATGGGTTTTAGAATATTATCCAGAAGAGTGACAAAGATGCTCCAAATCAGGAAGAGCGTGGCCAGGATCGGGTCTGTTGTGGAAAAAACGTAAAGTACGATAGGCAAGTTAATAAAGACGACGCCGATCTGAATCACACTCAACAGTAGACAGAGTAGCGCCCACAACCCGGCACCAGGGATGCCCATTACGATGAAACCGAGACCGGCGAGCAAGGACTGAATCAAGGCGACACCCAGGATACCGCGGGTGACGCTCCGCACCGTAGCTTCCGCCAGCCTGGCGAATTCCGCGCCCTTATCACCAGCCAGGCGCGTGACAATCGCATGCGTCGTCTTAGCACCTCCCTCAGCGCTGGCCAACAGAAACCCAGCGATAATAATAGCGATCACAAACTGCAGGATGCCAAAGCTGACGCCCGCCACCATCGATAGCAGCCACGAACTGACTATCCTGAGCTGTGGAGCAATCTTCGCAGCAGCGACCGAGAGATCCTCGAAGGCTTCGTGCCAGAAGACATATATCTGTTCACCGGCCAGCGGCCAATCCTTGACGCTCTCAGCAGGCGGCGGCACGATAATAGTTCCTTCCTGTAAACCCTTCGCCAGCCCCTGGACGCTATCCACCAATGTCGTACTCAATATAACTGCGGGGATAATGAGCAACGCTAAACCAAGCACCGCAACCAGCACAGCCGCCGCCCCATCGCGCCCGCCCATGACGCTTCGTACTTTGAGATAACCGGGGTATTCAGCCACGGCGATAATGATGCCCCAAGCCATCGGAATGATGAATGGCTTGGCGATATCAAAGCACCAGGCCGCCAGCAAGATAATGATTCCAATGCGGATGGTGGCTTCCAACGCATTGTTTACAAAAACCTTATTTACAAAAACCTTTTCATCAGCCACATCTTAATCCTCTACTAGGATCGCTCAGCTTTCCCCCAGCACCCGCCGCCGCAGCAGCCTTTCATCGACCGGCACCAAGATCAAAATCATCAGCAAAAACAGACTACAGGCAGTGGCTAAATGGTAATTCAATTCATTAGCCAGCAACAACAAACGAATCCCTTCCGCTAAGTGATGCAAGGGATTCAGGGTCAGCCAAGCCACACTCCAGAGGGAGTCACCCTCCATCGGAAAATAAGTACTACTGGCAAATCCAAGCGGCATGATGACTAGGAAGAAGGGGATATTCATATGGTCAATGCTGGGGACAATCGCTGTGAACAATAGCCCCAGGGTGGCGAAGGCCAGAGCAGCAAGGAACAGCAAAGGAAGAACCAGGAACGCATTCACCCAGTGCAGATGCAGCCAGCCACTCAATGAGAAACCCGCTAACACCAGGGTCACGATCAAGGCATAAACCGTCCCTAGCGTCGCGGCCCATAGCACTTCGCCCCAAATGACGTGCTCCAAGCGAACCTGGGTGATGAGCTGACCTTCCCAGGTTTTCTGGTAATGCATCCGAATGTAGGCCGCAAACAGCGCCTGAAAGAAGGCCGTCATGAACGCAGTGTACGCCAGCATGCCTGGCGCTAGATAAGCCAAATAGGAAACCGGCTGCTCGCGCCAGGTGAACTCTGGGATAAAACCGCCCAACCCCACCCCAAACGCCAGCAACAGAATAATCGGCTCCAGCAAGGGCGGCAGCGCAGCGGTATGCCAGTTGCGCCGGTAGACGGTCAGGTGCCGCCCGAGAACGGCGCGGCTTTGCCATTGCAAGGCAGCTCGGTAGTGTGAGGTCATGGTTTCTTAGCAAGCTTCAGGAACAAGTCGTCCAACGTCGGGGGGCGAACTTCGAAACGTAAATCGCCAAACTGGCTGCTGAACTGGGCTAGACCGGGTCCATCCAGGGCAAGATGCACGCTGGAAAGTACCCGCACCGGCTCTGGCAAACCTGCCTGCCGCGCCCAGGCACAGACCGCCGGCATCGCCGGGTCGTGAGCATCCAGCACCAGCATGTGTTCACCAATCAGATCTCCCAGCACGGCCCGGGATTGCCCGGCTGCGACCACGCGCCCTTCGCGCAAAATCAACAACTCGTCGGACAGGCGCTCGGCCTCCTCCATATAGTGAGTGGTCAAAACGATGCCCAACCCCTCGCGCCGGAGAGAGTCAATCAGTTCCCAGACCTCCAGACGCGCGTGCGGGTCCAGTCCAGTCGTCGGCTCATCCAGAAACAGCAGTTTTGGCTGATGAATCAGTGCGCGGGCAATCATCAGCCGCCGCCGGTAGCCACCGGAGAGAACATCGGGCTTAGCGTGTGCATAGCGGTCCAGCCCAAAACGCTCCAGCAACGCTGCAATATGCGCCTTGACCGCTGTGGGCCGCGGACGAAAGTAGCGGCTCATCTGCTTTAAATTGCCGCACACCGTAAAGTCAGTATCGAATGTGTCATCCTGGGTGCAAACACCGGCCTGCCGGGCAGCGGCCTCAGGGTCGGCGCGCCGGTCGATCCCCGC